>NZ_DATMLH010000302.1:0-3103 GCF_035570115.1 Mycobacterium sp. | reverse complement strand
TTGACGTTGAGGAGATCGTCGGGCGTCATGTGGATGTGGCTACGCCGCGTGGGCTGAAGGCGCGCATCCGGGACCGGGTCCTGGCCGAGGCCGTCGCCTTGTGAGAGACGACCGTGAACGTCTGGCGGACGTCTTGGCCGCGATCGATAGGATCAGGCGCTACGTCCAGGACGACCGGACGCGCTTCGACACCGACGAACTGCTGCAGAGCGCGGTGCTTCACTGGATAGAGATCATCGCGAAGCGGCACGAGGCGTAGGCGATAAGGTTCGGACCGCGCATCCTGAAGTGCCCTGGCGCGTGATCACCGACATGCGCAATCGGGTGAGCCACGGCTACTTCGATATCGATCTCGACGTCGTGTGGAACACAGTGACGCGCGATCTACCGAAACTCCAGGAATCTGTCACCAGGATCCTTGCCGAGCTTGACTCGGAAGCAGAAGACTCGCGGTGAGCAGCCTTCCGGCTCGGCGTTGGCCGATGGGGACATTGCGCCCGTCGACTTGACGAGCACCGACTATACACGGATGGCCGACCTGGTGAATTTGTATAAGAGCCTCCGCTGGGAACCACTGATGCCTCGGATTTCGCTATCGCCAACCGCTCGGGGCTAACCGACGTGGCGGCGTTGGGTCGCCGTCACCCCACGGTGGTCCGGCCGGGGCACGCGGATGCGCTGAGCCTTCCGCCCTGAAGTCGGTAAACGACAGCGCTCTTCGCAGTTCCGTAGCGCGACAAACGGAGCATTGTTATTGGTTCGAACAATTTCAGATCGCCGAATACGGACGGTTCCGCGAAGATCCGATCGCGGGGGTTTGGGTCGTGAAGCCTCTTGCTCGAAGGTGCCGTCGCGCGGGTTGCTGCGGGCGGTCAGATGACACTGGGGTCCACTGAGTAAAGTCGCCATTCGCCGGGCAGTCCCTTGAGCTGGGCGTAACCGCGATCATGAAACTTTAGCCCTGAACCGGCGACGAGGTCCCGCACGGTGCTGGACACCACGACCTCGTCTGGCTGAGCTTCGGCTGCGACGCGCGCGCCGATGTGCACGGCGATGCCCGTCATGTTGCCATCGGTTATCTCGCACTCACCGGTGTGCAGCCCCGCGCGTATGTGCAGCCCTAGCTCGCGGACGCCGTCGCTGATCGCCCGCGCGCACCGGATCGCCCGCGCGGGGCCGTCGAAACTGGCGAAGAAGCCGTCCCCAGCAGTATCGATCTCGCGTCCGGAATAGCGCACGAGCTGCCGGCGTACCAGGGCGTGATGTTGCTCAAGGAGGTCGCGCCACTTCCGGTCACCGACCTCGGCGAGCATTGCGGTGGAGTTCACGATGTCGGTGAACAGCACGGTTGCGAGCACACGGTTGGTCTCGACCATGTCCCACTCACCGCGCTTCCACAGCCCGAGCAGGAAAGGCTTGAGCTCGTCGATGATCTGCCCGGAATCGACCCACCATCCGTGGTCAACGCCGGCCAGCTCGGCGAACCTAGCACCTGGCACACGATCGGCAAGGTAACGCATCGAATCGATGGGCACGTCTTGGTCATCAGTGCGATTGAGAGCAAGCGCCGGGACCCGAATGGACGACAGCGTGCCAGACACATCGATCTCGCTGTTCATCAGCGACATCGCCTTGATCGCACCGGGGCTGGCGCTGCTTTGCACCCACCGGCGCCACCACCGCCTGGTGGCCGGGTCGCCGGCGGTCGTCGGAGCCAATCCGCGAAGCCTGCTGTCGCACCACTCATCGGTGCCGCGGACACCCTCCTCGTCGGCGAGGAAAGCGCGCCATTCCTCACGGGTCAGCGCCCACGGGTAGTCTTCGGTCCGGGACCACGACACCGGCGTACTGTACAGCACCAGAGCAGCGGTCCGCTCTGGATAGGTCGCTGCGAACAGCATCGACATGGGCCCGCCCTCGGAAAAACCCATGATCGCGGCGCGCCTGGAGCCAATGGCATCCATCACGGCGCGGATATCGTCCATCCGTGCCTCGAGATCCGGGATCCCGTGCGTGCGGTCCGACATTCCGATGCCGCGCTTGTCGAACAAGACCAGGCGAGCGAACGACGACATACCGCGATAGAAATCAACGGCAGTGCCCTGCCATGGAGTACCGAAGTTCGACAGGACCCAGCCGCTGACGAAAACAACATCTATCGGACCGTCGCCGACGACGCTGTAAGCAATGTGCACGTCACCGCTGCGGGCGTACCGGATCTCCGGGGACTCCACACGCGTAGTCTGCTCCACCGCCAACCACGGGACAAGACCACGGCGCGGCCAAGCTAGACCGCCTGGGGTCCATGACGCGGACAGCCGGGTCCGCCCTGTCCCGCTGGGATCGCGGCTGGCGCGAAGAACCACCACCCAGGACTCGTCCTGCGAAACTAGGGGCACCCACCAGCATGCCGCGCGGTGACCGCTGGTCGTGCCCTACCGTCGTGATATGCCTGCCAGGAAAAGGCCCATCCCCCATGACAGCGTGACCGCCCGCCGAGTCTTGCTGGACGGGCTCGCCCGCGGCGCTGACATCGTCGAGCTGATGAGCGAGCTTGCGCCGTTGCACCCGCGGGATAACACCTTCCCCGGCGAGGTGCTCCTCCACCTCGCCACAGACACGCCGGACTGATGCCAGGCCAGCCGGGCCGGTCCGCTGCCCTGCAGGGACTGTCCGGGCGGTTCTTATCCGAGCCCGCCTTCCGCAGCCGGCAAACCACAAGCTCCAGTACGCGGAGCTGGCCGCGGCAACCCCTGCAGGGCAGGACCGAAGCGGCTTGCTGAATGAGGTCGCCTTGGTCGCAGACCGATGGCTTCTGGCAGTACGCCGTGTTCGCGGCGGTCTCCTACCTCCGTGCCGCCGCCAGCCGGGCGGACGCGCCTGTGCGCCGGGCATGTCAGAATGTGGCCCGGTGCCCTGGCCACCCGGCGCCATAATGACCAGTTCGGGACGCAGTGGAAGCGGTCATCTGACGGTGAAGCAGCCAATCAGGCGGATCTCGCGCGGTGTGTGGTGACGCTCCGTAGTTGACGTCAGGCGCTCGCTGTGGTGGTCGTGGACCGGTTCGTGGACCGAGCCATCCGTGCATACAGTGCAATGAGGG
>NZ_DATMLH010000301.1:0-19126 GCF_035570115.1 Mycobacterium sp. | reverse complement strand
CCGGCGTGCTGCTGGTGCTCCCCGCCGACACGCCAGCCGACCTGGCGGTCTTTGCGGTGGCGCTGAACTGCAGCGCCGCCGATACCGGGCTGTTAGCCAGCACCCAGGTCCCCCGCCCTTAAGGTGGTGCCACGTGTTGCGCGACACGAGCGGGAACAGCCACGCTTACGCTGGCGTTCGACACGATTGAAGAAGTCTGTATCTGAAAGGCTCGTATGACCGACTCCGCTCATGACAAAGTCCACGACGTCATCGTCATTGGTTCTGGTCCGGCCGGGTACACAGCGGCCCTCTACACGGCGCGCGCACAGCTGGCACCCCTGGTCTTTGAGGGGACGTCTTTCGGTGGTGCGTTGATGACCACGACCGAGGTGGAGAACTATCCCGGCTTCCGCGACGGCATCACCGGCCCGGAGCTGATGGACCAGATGCGCGAGCAGGCGCTGCGGTTCGGTGCGGACCTGCGCATGGAAGACGTCGAATCGGTGTCGTTGGACGGCCCGGTCAAGTCGGTCACCACCGCCGACGGGGAGACCTTGCGGGCGCGGACCGTGATCCTGGCGATGGGCGCCGCGGCTCGCTATCTGCATGTGCCGGGCGAGCAGGAGCTGCTGGGCCGCGGAGTGAGCTCTTGCGCCACCTGCGACGGCTTTTTCTTCCGCGATCAGGACATCGCCGTGATCGGCGGTGGGGACTCGGCGATGGAGGAGGCCACCTTCCTGACGAAATTCGCGCGCAGCGTCACCGTCGTGCATCGCCGCGAGGAGTTTCGGGCCTCCAAGATCATGCTCGACCGGGCCCGCGATAACGACAAGATCCGGTTCATCACCAACAGCGTCGTGGTCGGCGTCGAGGGCGACACCACCGTAGCCGGCTTGCGGCTACGCGACACCGGCACCGGCAAGGAATCCACGCTGGCCGTGACCGGGGTATTCGTCGCAATCGGCCACGATCCGCGGTCTGAATTGGTGCGCGGTGCGGTCGACCTGGATCCGGAAGGCTACGTGCTGGTCCAGGACAACACCACCCACACTTCGCTCGACGGGGTGTTTGCGGCGGGCGACTTGGTTGATCACACCTACCGGCAGGCGGTCACCGCTGCCGGTACGGGTTGCAGCGCAGCGATTGACGCCGAGCGCTGGCTGACCGAGCAAGCGGAAACGCCGGCATCCGCACCGACCAAATCCGCCGAAACCCCGGCGGCAGCGACACTTTGATTGGAGCACAGCGATGACGAACACCGATTCCGCAGGCACACCTGTGGATGTCTCTGACGCATCTTTCCAAAACGATGTGTTAGCCAGCAATACCCCTGTGCTGGTTGACTTTTGGGCTACCTGGTGCGGACCATGCAAGATGGTGGCACCGGTGTTGGCGGAGATCGCCGCCGAAAATGCCGGGCAGCTCACCGTCGCCAAACTCGATGTTGACGCAAACCCCGAGACCGCCCGCAATTTTCAGGTGGTCTCGATCCCGACGTTGATCTTGTTCAAGGACGGCGAACCCGTCAAGCGGATCGTTGGTGCCAAAGGCAAGGCGGCGCTACTACGCGAACTTTCCGACGCCGTTCCCGACGTCGGTTAGTTCGCTGCAGATCGCCGCGATTTGCCTGGCGTTTTCCCGAAATCGACGAGCGTCTGCGACAATACCGCCAAGCCTGTCAACGAACGGCAGGGCTGTGACCAGCTCACCGGAGGCCTTGAATGTCGCATCCGCACCGCGGTGCCGGCGAAGCGCTGCGCTGTGGTGACCGCAGCGCAGCGGTCACCGAGATTCGGGCTTCGCTGACCGCGCTGGGGCATCTCGACGGCCCGGACGAGAACCTCACCACCGGAAAGCATGTGGCACTCGATGTCTTCGACGAAGAGCTCGACCGCGCCGTGCGGGCGTTTCAGCAGCATCGCGGCCTCTTGGTGGACGGTGTCGTTGGCGAAGCGACCTACCGTGCGCTGAAAGAAGCGTCCTACCGGCTCGGCGCCCGTACGCTCAACCATCAGTTCGGTGCGCCGATGTACGGTGACGACGTCGCCACCCTGCAAGCCCGGTTGCAGGATCTCGGCTTTTACACCGGGCTCGTCGACGGACACTTCGGCCTGCAGACCCACAACGGGTTGATGTCGTACCAGCGCGAGTCCGGGCTCGACGCCGACGGTATTTGCGGCCCGGAGACGTTGCGGTCCTTGTACTTTCTCAGTTCGCGAGTAACCGGCGGTTCGCTGCACGCCATCCGTGAAGAGGAGCTGGTCCGTCGATCCGGGCCGAAGCTGTCGGGTAAGCGAATCATCATCGATCCCGGTCGCGGCGGTGCCGACCACGGGCTGATCACACACGGGGCCGCCGGGCCCATCAGCGAAGCAGACGTGTTGTGGGACTTGGCAAGTCGTCTGGAAGGCAGGATGACTGCCATCGGCATGGAAACCTTCCTGTCGCGGCCCACCAACCGCAGCCCATCGGACACCGAGCGTGCCGCGACGGCTAATGCCGTCGGCGCCGACCTGATGATCAGCCTGCGCTGCGCAACCCAGGCCAGCCCGTCGGCCAACGGCGTGGCCTCGTTCCACTTCGGCAATTCGCACGGTTCGGTCTCCACCATTGGCCGTAACCTGGCTGACTTCATTCAACGAGAAGTGGTCGCGCGCACCGGTTTACGCGACTGCCGGGTCCATGGTCGGACCTGGGATCTGCTGCGGCTGACCCGGATGCCTACCGTTCAGGTCGACATCGGATACATCACCAACCCGCGTGATCGAGCGCTGCTGATCACCACACAGACCCGCGACGCGATCGCTGAGGGGATACTGGCGGCGGTGAAGCGGCTGTATCTGCTCGGCAAGAACGACCGGCCTACTGGCACGTTTACCTTTGCCGAACTACTTGCTCACGAGTTGTCAGTGGAGCAGGCCGGCCGGCTCAGCGGTTCATAGCCGCGGATCCCGCTGCGACCGGTTGCTGCAGCGACGAGGTCTCCAGCAGCCGTTCTAATGCCGCTTCGACCTCCGCCTTCCAGCCAAGACCCTTGTCCAGCTCGAGTCGCAAGCGCGGGAAATACCGATGGTGGGCCACCACGACGAATCCCACGTCCCGAAGAAAGTCTGCCTCGATCACGCAGTGCTCGACCGAACAGTCACCCAGCGCCTCGAGCACCGGTCGGAGATCGGGATCGACGGTCTGTGGGTTGAGCAGCTCCGCGACGTTCTCGGTGCGACCGAACGCCTCCAGTGCCCGGACGCCCCGGCGGACCAATTCGTCGACCACCCGCGCCACCAGGCTGTACGGCAGCTCGTCGGCGGCTGGGCCGGGCTCCACTCGCATCGAGGTGAGCAGTACCGCGTCAGCCGACACCGGCGCGGTGGGAAACCGATGTGCTCGGGGCACCGCCCGGGGCGGAGCGTAGAAGGCATAGCCCAAACAGGAGGCCTCGCCCTGGCCGGCCTCCGCCGGAGCCGCCATCGCCACCTGACCGCACGATCCCCACTCCAGCATGACCATCGACAGCCACGCCTCTTTTTCGAATTCCGGGTCGGCCAGGTGGTCTTCGTTACCAAGGGTCGCGGGGTCGACTTCCCAGAAGGTGCAGCGGCGGGCGTGTTTGGGAAGCTGGTCGAAGGCTTCGAGTCGTAGCGGTGTGATTCGAGCAGACACTAAACTCCTGGGCCTCCGTGGAGGGCTGTCATTGACTGACCCTGTTTCTCCTCGGGCCGTATTGGCCCGAATCGTCGCAGGGCGCCGCCGATGTCCAAGTTCCCCGCGACCGGGTGGTGCCGCCACCCCGCAGCTGAGCGTACCCTCCGGGCACGGCCGACGGCGATACCCACGCGACCCCGAATTGAGGGCCCGAAACGCCCCTCCCCTGCCGACTCGGGCCAACCAGCTAGCCCGCGCTTCGCCGATTCCACGTCAACGCTGAAATGAACTGGTGCACAGCCCGATTCAGTTGACTGCGGCATGTTGGGGCGGCTTGGTTGGCCGGATTGTCACAGTGACGTAATCAGTTGGTGTCTATGGTCAGCTGTCCGACGAGTTCATCAGGCCGACGATGCGCTGCAAATCGTCTACCGAACCGAACTCGATCACGATCTTGCCTTTGCGTTTGCCCACGCTGACTGTGACGCGGGTGTCGAAGGTGCCGGAGAGCTGCTCGGCTACGTCCTGAAGGCCGGGCATCTGGATCGGCTTGCGCCGTGGCGGCGCTGGCTGGTTGGTATCGCTGCGATTGGCGAGGGTGACCGCCTCCTCGGTTGCCCGCACCGACAGCCCCTCGGCGATGATCCGTGCCGCCAGGTTTTCTTGCGCGTCCGGACCGCCCTCGAGGGATAGCAGCGCCCGGGCGTGGCCGGCCGACAGCACTCCTGCTGCGACCCGGCGCTGAACAGGAATCGGCAACCGCAGCAATCGGATCATGTTGGTGATCAGCGGACGGGACCGGCCGATGCGGGCGGCCAGCTCGTCGTGGGTGACGCCGAACTCGTCGAGCAGTTGCTGATAGGCCGCCGCCTCTTCCAGCGGGTTCAACTGCACCCGGTGGATGTTCTCCAACAGTGCATCGCGTAGCAGATTGTCCTCGGCGGTCTCGCGCACGATCGCCGGGATGGCGGTCATCCCGGCCGCCTGGGCCGCCCGCCACCGTCGCTCCCCCATCACGAGCTGATAACGCTGCCCGCCGGATGGCTGGGCTACGTCGACTGCACGGACCACGATCGGCTGCATGAGACCGAACTCGCGGATTGAGTGCACCAACTCGGCCAGCGCCTCGTCGTCGAACACCTGCCGCGGCTGGCGCGGGTTCGGCTCGATGAGGGCCGGGTCGATCTCGCGGTACACCGCACCGATATCGGTCGAGGCCGCTGAGCCCCCGGGCGGTGGACCCCCCAGCACTACGTCGGCCGCCGCATCGCCCATCCGCGGCCCGAACCGGGTCGAATCATCATTGGGATCCGCCGGCCCGGTGGGGATCAGCGAAGCCAGGCCTCGCCCGAGTCCGCCCTTCCTACGGTGCGCCTGGGTCATGCTTGTCCCCCTCTTTAGGTGATGGTCCGTCACGCTCGGCGAGCTCGCGGCTGGCGTCGAGGTAACTCATCGCGCCGCGCGAACCGGGATCGTAATCGATGATCGTCATGCTGTAACCGGGCGCCTCCGAGACCTTCACGCTGCGCGGGATCACGGTGCGTAGGACCTTCGCCCCGAAGTAGCGGCGGACTTCGTCGGCCACCTGATCGGCGAGCTTGGTCCGGCCGTCGTACATGGTGAGGATGACAGTGCTGACGTCCAGGCTGGGATTCAGATGGGCTTTGACCATCTCGATGTTATTCATCAACTGGGACACCCCCTCAAGCGCGTAGTACTCGCACTGGATGGGGATCAGTACCTCGGGGGCGGCGACCAACGCGTTGATGGTCAACAGCCCCAGCGACGGTGGGCAGTCGATGAAGACGTAGTCGAAGTCAGAAATGGCGGGGCCGTCGAGTTCGGCGAGCGCCGTACGAAGTCGGTTCTCGCGCGCCACCATGCTCACCAATTCGATCTCGGCGCCGGCCAGGTCGATGGTCGATGGCACACAGAACAAGCGCTCGCTGTGCGGGCTGCGGCGCAACGCGGTCCGTAAAGACATCTCGCCGAGAAGCACCTCGTATGACGACGGTGTGCCGGAATGACGGTCGGTGATACCTAGCGCCGTACTCGCGTTGCCCTGTGGATCCAGATCGATGACGAGCGTTTTGAGGCCTTGAATGGCGAGCGCCGCGGCCAGGTTCACTGCCGTGGTGGTTTTGCCGACGCCGCCTTTCTGATTGGCGATCGTGAACAGTCGACGATGGCGCGGGCGGCGCAGCGGTTTGTAGGCGGTGTGCAGTACCTGCATGGCGCGCTCTGCAGCGGCTCCGATCGGGGTGTCGAATTCCGATGTTTCACGTGAAACATGCGTGGCGGAGTGGGTTCCGTGATCGGAACCGACCGGGTCGTGCGGCGCACTCATAGGCTCTCCCTGTTCGACCGTCGGCGCGGCACACCCCGGCTTGGGGCCGGCTTGCCGCGCCGTGCCACCACCACGGTTGTCGGCGGAGACAGATAGTTCACGCCACATTCCACCACCCTGGCATCCGCGGCGCCCAACGCAGTCATCACACGCCGGTGCTCGCGCACTTCGTCGGGTGCCCGCTCGCCCTTGATCGCGAGCATCCGACCACCTGGCCGCAGCAGCGGCAGGCTCCACCGTGTCACCTTGTCCAATGGGGCCACCGCCCGCGACACGACGGCATCACATCCGCCGGCCTGCTCGCGGATGGCCGGCTCCTCGGCCCGGCCCCGGAGTACTTCGACATCCAGCCCGAGCTCGGTGACGGCCATGCGCAGAAACTCGGTTCGCCGGAGCAGCGACTCGATCAGAACGATGCGGAGTCCGGGCTGCGCGATCGCCAGGGCCAATCCCGGTAACCCGGCGCCGCTACCGATGTCGGCCACCCGCTCGCCGGGATTCAACAACTCCGAGAGCACGCCGCAATTCAAGAGGTGCCGTTCCCAGATTCGGTCGATTTCGTGCGGGCCCAGAAGCCCCCACTCGACGCCGGCGTCCGCGAGCAACTTGGCGTAGTTCTGGGCGAGGTCGACGCGGGGCCCGAATACGGCTGTCGCTGCGTCGGGCGGCGGCGGCACCCGCGGCAGCGCTCGCTCGTTCGGAGCGACATGTTTCACGTGAAACATCCCTCCCGTCCGTACTCGCCGGACCCAAGCGAACTACAGCTGTGTAACTCTGTTTCTCATTCAATCGACCAGCACGACGACGCGGCGCGACGGCTCCACGCCCTCGCTCTCGCTCCGGACTCCTCCAATCGCCGCGACCGCGTCGTGAACGATCTTGCGCTCAAACGGTGTCATCGGAGCGAGTTCTTCGCGCTCGCCACTTTCCAGCACTCTCCTGGCAACCTTGTCGCCCAACGCCGCCAACTCGTCCCGGCGGCGCCGCCGCCAGCCGGCGATATCGAGCATCAGTCGGCTGCGCACCCCCGTCTTCTGATGCACCGCCAGCCGAGTCAGTTCCTGCAAGGCATCGAGCACCTCGCCCTTGCGGCCCACCAACTTGTTCAAGTCGTCGCTGCCGTCGATGCTGACCACCGCACGGGTGCCCTCGACGTCCAGATCGATGTCGCCATCGAAATCTAGGAGGTCCAGGAGCTCTTCCAAGTAGTCGCCCGCGATCTCTCCCTCGGCGACCAATCGCTCCTCCGTATCGGCCCCCGTATCGGCCTCGGTATCGGTGTCACTATCGTCCGCCGCGGTGTCCTCCGACGCCTCTTCCAGAACCACCCCTGTCGAAGCTTCGTCGATGTCGTATCCCGTTGTGTCCGCGTCCGTCATCCCTGTCTGTTCCTTCCCGTCGCCCGGGCCTGCGCCCGGCTAAGTCTGCTGCCCGGTCTCTGGTCCCGGGCTCATCCCCAACGTCGACCCGATCCTCGGTCAGCGCCTGCGCTTCTTCGGCTTCGCGCCTGGGCGTGGAGTGCGGCCGGCCGGATTGCTGTTGCGCGCCACCTGATCGCCCTTACTCGTGCTGGCCTCCGACGGTTCCGCGGCTGCAGATTCACCATCCGCACCGCCCGCAGGCGCCGGCGAACCGTTGCCGTCCGCCGCCGCGCTCCTCGCCGACCGCTTGGGTTTGGCGCCGGGCACCGGCGCATTCGCCGCCCGACGTTCCAATGCCTCGCGCTTCTTCGCCTCTTCCTCTTTTTCGATCATCCCGAAGACGAGGTGCTGCTGGCCGAACGTCCAGATGTTGTTCGAGAACCAGTAGAAGATGATCGCCAACGGCAAGAACGGTCCGCCGACTACCACGCCCAGCGGGAAGACATACAGCGCGAGCTTGTTCATCATCGCCGTCTGCGGGTTCGCCGCGGCTTCGGGGCTTTGCCGCGCGATCGACGCCCGGCTGTTGAAGTAGGTGGCGATGCCGGCCAGGATCATCACGGGCATGCCGACCGCGATGACGGCAGGCCGACTGAATTCGGTGAAGGCCGCGAGACTAGCGCCCCGTTGCGTCATGGAGGCACCCAGGGGCGCACCGAACAGGTTGGCGTCCAGGAAGTGTCCGACATCCGCGGCGCTGAAGACGTAGTTACCCAGCTCGCGGTTGCGCTCCGGAGAGAGCCCCAGTTGTCCGATACCGGTGGTGGTGCGGTTGAAGCACCGCAGCACGTGATACAGCCCCAGGAACACCGGGATCTGCGCCAGCATCGGCAAGCAGCCGAGTATCGGATTGAATCCGTGTTCGCGCTGTAGCTTCTGCATCTCCAAGGCCATCCGCTGACGGTCCTTGCCGTACTTCTTCTGCAGCGCCTTGATCTGCGGTTGCAGCTCCTGCATCTGGCGGGTGGTGCGGATCTGCCGGACGAACGGCTTGTACAAAATCGCCCGTAGCGAGAAGACCAGGAACATCACCGACAGCGTCCACGCGAAGAAGTTCGACGGGCCCAGCAGAAACCCGAAGGCTTTGTACCAGAGCCACATGATCGCCGAAACCGGATAGTAGAAGTAGTCCAGGCTGAACGGATCAAACAACGTTAATCACTCTCCCCTAGCGTCGCTGGGGTACCCCAGATTTCCACCCGGACCGCCCGGTGCTCCGGTATCGGATCCCATCCTCCCCGATGCCATGGACCGCACTTGGCCAGCCGGACGGCCGCCAGTCCAATCCCCCGCACCAACCCGTACTCGGCCAGCGCCTCTACTGCGTACTGACTACACGTTGGGGTGAACCGGCACGTCGGTAGCCGAAGTGGCGACACCATGTGCCGGTAAAGCTGAATCAAGAAAATCAACCCGCGGATAACCGCGGCCTCGGCGCCATGTAGCCACTGTCCCAGCTGTGACGTTATGTCATTCACCGACCAGATCCCGTCGCCTGGATCCGCCGTAAGCCGGCCCGTAGTTCTTCTTCCAATCGAGCGGATCCGACGTCACGAGCGTTCGGCCGGGCGCGGATCACGATCTGCTGGGAGCGGTCCAGCCCGTCGAGCACTCCGCGAGCGACGTGTCGCAACCGCCGAGCCAAGCGATGCCGTTGCACGGCCGAGCCCACCGATCGCGAAATGATCAGTCCAACTATCGGCGCTTCGGCGTCGGTCCCGCGCCGCGAATAGATGACGAGGTCTGGCTGCACGGCTCGAGTCCCGTGCTTTACCGTGGCACCAAAATCGGCTGACCGCGTCATGCGGTTCCGCGCGGAAAGCACCGCTGTGACACCGAGATTCGAATCAGGCAGTCAGCGAACGGCGGCCCTTGCGCCGCCGGTTTGACACGACCGCCCGCCCCGCCCGGGTGCGCATCCGCAGCCGGAAGCCGTGCACGCGGGCTCGGCGCCGGTTATTCGGCTGGAAGGTCCGCTTGCCCTTTGCCACGACTCTCTCCTCGTTGCTTCTGGCATCGTGTTCCGGCCCGGTACCGACGCCGGTAGAACACGATTGCACTCACCAAGCCTTGGCAGGCTCTGTGTCTCGCTGGTAACCGGCGCGGGCCCCGTTGCAGATTGCGCGGATCGCAGCCGTATCGCCGACTTTCGGGCGACTAGACGAGGGTACGCAGCAGCGTTCGCCGGGTCAAACCTGGCCGTCTCGGCGCCCGACTCCGCGGCGATATTTCACTCATGCAACACCCGCCACCGCGACCGGCGAGCAATTCTACGAAAGCGCGCCCCAATGTTGCAGAACGGTTGGCACGCGAACAGAAAACTTGTTAGCTTCGGCCAATGCCGTTTCACAATGGAACGGCGCCCGACAACGAAGCGAGGATGGCGGATCGGCTTCCTGGCCAAGTGACCTATGCTGGCTGTCTCGAGCGCCGATCCCGCGTGCCGTCGGCCGTGACCTGCGGCTTGGTGGCGGTCGTCCTGTCCACACTTGTGGATAACCATGTGGACAGTTCGTGGTCGCGGCTAAACGCTGTACTTCGACGTCAAACCAGGGGGGCCGTCGTTGACCGATGACCCCGGATCAAGTTTCGCGACGGTCTGGAATGCGGTCGTCTCCGAACTCAACGGCGAGATCGCCACGGACGCTTCCCCAACCAACGGCGAACCGTACGTCCCTGCCCTGACACCGCAGCAACGAGCCTGGCTGAACCTTGTACAACCGCTGACGATTGTCGAAGGGTTCGCTCTGCTGTCCGTGCCCAGCAGCTTCGTGCAGAACGAAATCGAACGACACCTGCGTACCCAGATCACCGAGGCGCTGAGCCGTCGGCTCGGTCAACAGATCGAGCTCGGCGTCCGTATCGCCGCGCTGTCCGGTGACGAATCCGATGACGGCCTAGTGCCCGACGAATCGCTGGCCGAGGTCGACGAGGTTGACGACGACCGCGAAGCCCTCGCCAGCGCACATCAAAACTGGCCGACCTACTTCACCGAGCGACCACAGACCGCTGACCCGGAAGCCTCGGGCGGCACCAGCCTGAATCGGCGCTACACCTTCGACACGTTCGTCATCGGCGCCTCGAACCGGTTCGCCCACGCCGCGGCCCTCGCGATTGCCGAGGCACCCGCCCGGGCCTACAACCCACTGTTCATCTGGGGCGAATCCGGCCTCGGTAAGACACACCTCTTACACGCGGCGGGTAACTACGCGCAACGACTGTTCCCCGGTATGCGGGTCAAGTACGTCTCCACCGAAGAGTTCACCAACGACTTCATCAACTCGCTGCGAGACGATCGCAAGGTCGCCTTCAAGCGCAGCTACCGCGATGTCGACGTACTCCTCGTCGACGACATCCAATTCATCGAGGGTAAAGAAGGTATACAGGAAGAGTTCTTCCACACTTTCAATACTCTGCACAACGCCAACAAGCAGATCGTCATCTCCTCCGATCGACCACCCAAGCAACTGGCCACCCTGGAAGACCGGCTCCGGACCCGGTTCGAATGGGGGCTGATCACCGACGTGCAGCCACCCGAGCTGGAAACCCGCATCGCCATTCTGCGCAAGAAGGCACAAATGGAACGCCTGGCGGTGCCCGACGATGTGCTCGAGCTCATCGCCAGCAGCATCGAACGCAACATCCGCGAACTCGAAGGCGCGCTCATCCGAGTGACCGCGTTCGCGTCGCTGAACAAAACCCCCATCGACAAGGCGCTGGCCGAAATCGTGTTGCGCGACCTGATTGCCGACGCCAGCACCATGCAGATCAGCGCCGCCACCATCATGGCGGCCACCGCGGAGTACTTCGATACCACGGTCGAAGAACTCCGTGGGCCCGGTAAGACCCGGGCGCTGGCCCAGTCAAGGCAGATCGCAATGTATCTGTGCCGCGAACTGACCGACCTGTCACTGCCGAAGATCGGGCAAGCATTCGGCCGCGACCACACCACGGTGATGTATGCCCAACGCAAAATCCTCTCCGAGATGGCCGAGCGCCGCGAAGTCTTCGACCACGTCAAGGAACTCACCACCCGGATTCGGCAGCGCTCAAAGCGCTGAACGCCGGCCACAAGGCCCAAAACGCCAAAAAACTTTGGACACGACCATCCCACCAGTCACAGCACAGTTTGTGGATATCCCTGTGGGCAACCTCCTTGCGTTATCACGCCGGCATAACAGCCACGTGCACAACCGCGGGTAATCCCCAACCCCTGCACACAAACCACACAGCCATGCAGCCGTCATTCACAACCCGGTTGGCATCGTTGCGCAGCGCAGATGGCATGCTGTCCCCAAGATGCACAGGCCTTAATACTGTTACTGGTATATCTCCGTAGTTTCTTCTTGGAAAAGACACCTGGGGACGGAGCGTTCCACACCCACCCGACGAGGCAGGAACACCCTGAGTGTCATTGATTCCGATTAGCTTTCAAGATGGCGCTCAAAGCTCTACGGTTGTGGTTCGACTGCCGGTTCGGTCGTCGAAGCGGGTTTACGGGCACAGGGGTCCGTCAGCGGGGAGATCGCACTCCACGGGCGGTGGGGCCGCTGAAGTCAGCCTGGTTGTTCGAGGTGATGAAGGGACGCAATGGACGTGGCGACGACCACAGTCGGCGTGACCGACTTGAAGTTTCGCTTGGTGCGCGAAGACTTCGCCGATGCGGTGGCATGGGTGGCGCGGACGCTGCCCACCAGGCCCACGGTGCCGGTGCTGGCCGGCGTGCTGCTGACCGGCTCGGACGACGGCTTAACGATTTCCGGGTTCGATTACGAGGTCTCCGCCGAAGTACGGCTGGCAGCGGAAATCGCTTCTCCGGGAACAGTTTTGGTGTCCGGACGGCTGTTGTCGGAAATCACTCGCGCGTTGCCCAACAAGCCGGTCGACGTCCAGGTGGAAGGCACCAGAGTTTCCTTGACGTGCGGAAGTTCGAGATTTTCGTTGCCGACAATGGCGGTGGAGGACTACCCGACGCTGCCGGCGTTGCCGGAAGAGACCGGTGCGCTGTCGTCGGATGTGTTCGCCGAAGCCATCGGTCAGGTTGCAGTCGCCGCCGGCCGCGACGACACACTGCCGATGCTGACCGGAATCCGGGTGGAGATTTCCGGTGCGGCGGTGGTGTTGGCCGCTACCGACCGGTTCCGCCTGGCGGTTCGGGAGCTGACGTGGTCCGCGGCCGGATCCGACGTTGAGGCGGCCGTGTTGGTGCCGGCCAAGACACTGGCCGAGGCGGCCAAGACTGGAAGCGACGGCGCCGAAGTTCATTTGTCATTGGGGTCGGGACCCACCGTGGGCAAGGAGGGATTGCTCGGGATCAGTGGAAACGGGAAGCGCAGTACGACCCGGTTGCTGGATGCGGAGTTCCCGAAGTTTCGACAGCTGTTGCCGACCGAACACACCGCCGTGGCCACTGTCGGGGTGGCTGAGTTGACCGAGGCGATCAAGCGCGTCGCACTGGTCGCCGATCGTGGTGCGCAGGTCCGGATGGAGTTCGCCGGCGATGTGTTGCGACTGTCGGCCGGGGCCGACGACGTCGGCCGGGCCGAAGAGGATGTTGCCGTGGAATTCGCCGGCGAACCGCTGACGATTGCTTTCAACCCGACATACCTGACCGACGGGTTGGGGTCGCTGCACTCCGACCGGGTGTCGTTTGGCTTCACTACGCCGAGCCGACCGGCGGTGTTGCGACCGGCTGGCGACGACGATCTTCAGCCCACGGATAGCGGACCTTTCCCGGCGGTTGCGACCGACTACGTCTATTTGTTGATGCCGGTCCGTCTTCCTGGTTAGCGGTCAGGTGTTTGTTCGTCATCTGGGCTTGCGGGATTTTCGATCGTGGGCACACGCCGAGGTCGATTTGACGCCGGGCCGGACGGTGTTCGTCGGTCCCAACGGTTTCGGGAAGACGAATCTTATTGAAGCACTGTGGTATTCGTCCACATTGGGCTCGCATCGGGTAGCGACCGACGCGCCCTTGGTTCGGGTCGGCTCGCCGCGGGCGGTGGTGTCGACGATCGTGGTCAATGACGGACGCGAGTGCGCCGTCGACTTGGAGATCACCGCTGGCCGGGCGAACAAAGCCCGGTTGAATCGATCGCCCGTGCGCAGCCCGCGTGAGGTGATCGGGGTACTCCGGGCGGTGTTATTCGCGCCGGAAGATCTGGCGCTCGTACGGGGAGACCCCGGAGATCGGCGCCGCTACCTCGACGACCTGGCGGCGGTGCGACGACCGCGGGTGGCCGCTGTGCGGGCTGACTATGACAAAGTTCTGCGCCAGCGCACCGCACTACTCAAATCCGCGTCCGGCGCGAGGTTGCGGGGTGATCGCGGGGCCCTGGACACGCTTGATGTGTGGGACGGCCATCTGGCCGCACACGGTGCTGATTTGATGGCCGCCCGGATGGAGCTGGTGAACGAGCTGGCGCCCGAAGTGCAGAAGAGCTACGAGGTGCTGGCGCCGGGATCGCGGCCGGCGGCGATCGGTTATCACGCCAGCGTCGACGTCGAGCCCGACTGCACCGACGTCGAACTGTTGCGCGCGGCGCTGCTGGCGGGGATGGCGCAGCGCCGCGACGCCGAACTCGAGCGTGGTGTCTGCCTAGTGGGCCCGCATCGCGACGACCTTGAGCTACGCCTTGGTGAGCAACCCGCGAAAGGCTTTGCCAGCCATGGTGAATCGTGGTCGATGGCGTTGGCGCTGCGGCTGGCGGCCTATGAATTGTTGCGCGCGGAGGGTGGCGATCCGGTGTTGTTGCTCGATGACGTTTTCGCTGAACTCGACACCGCCCGCCGGGCGGCGCTGGCGGCGGCCGCGGCATCGGCGGAGCAGGTACTGGTGACCGCGGCGGTCCTCGACGACATTCCCCGCGACTGGGATGCCAAGCGAGTGACGATCGCGCTACGGGAAGGCGACAGCGGACCGGTCTCTGCGGTGGAGGAGCGCGACCGATGACGGATGAATCTGACGAACCTGACACAGCTGCCGGCGGCCCGCCGGAGCGGTTGAGCGGGTTGGCCGGTATGGACCTGGTGAGGCGAGCGCTGGAAGAGGCTCGCGGCAACGCGCGCACGCAAGGCAAAGATGTGGGGCGTGGGCGGCGGATGCCGCCCACCCGCCGCGTTGCCGGCGCCGCAAGTCGGCGCCGGTGGTCAGGTCCGGGACCGGATAGCCGCGATCCGCAACGGTTGGGCAACGTGACCCGCGACGTGGCGAAGAAGCATGGCTGGTCGTCGCGGGTGGCCGAGGGCACAGTGGTCGGCCAGTGGTCGTCGGTGGTCGGTCAACACATCGCCGAGCATGCGACCCCAACCGCACTGCGCGACGGAGTGCTGAGTGTGTCGGCGGAATCGACGGCTTGGGCTACGCAGCTACGGATCATCCAGGCGCAGGTGCTGGCAAAAATCGCCGCCGCGGTCGGCGATGGTGTGGTGACCACGCTGAAAATCACCGGGCCGACCGCGCCGTCGTGGCGTAAAGGACCCTTGCACATCGCCGGAAGAGGGCCTCGTGACACCTACGGATGAGGCATCGAACGATCCGCTGAGGGCCGTCAGAACGGCGCGACTCGGCTCGTCAAGCGTCAGGACGCAGGCGAGATCGAAAAATTCCGCACACGGCGAAGATAGCTGTGTAGAAACACCCTCGCAGAATCGGTGCTACCGCTCGCTATAGGTAGACTGGCGGAGAACCAGCGCAGAGTCATTCAACTACCCGCGCGCAACCCCAAGGAGTGCTTTCCGACCGTGGCTGCCCAGAAGAAGGCCCGCAACTCATACGACGCCGGAGACATCCAGGTTCTTGAAGGGTTGGAGGCAGTTCGCAAACGACCGGGCATGTACATCGGGTCGACTGGCGAGCGCGGCCTCCACCACCTGGTATGGGAGGTCGTGGACAACGCGGTGGACGAGGCGATGGCCGGGTACGCCACCCAAGTCGACGTCAAGATCCTCGAGGACGGCAGCGTCCAGGTCACCGACGACGGCCGCGGCATCCCCGTGTCGATGCACTCGACCGGGATACCCACCGTCGACGTCGTCATGACCCAGTTGCATGCGGGTGGCAAGTTCGGCGGCGATGACGGCGCCTACGCGGTGTCGGGTGGTTTGCACGGGGTGGGCGTGTCGGTGGTCAACGCATTGTCCACGCGACTCGAGGTGGAGATCTCCCGCGACGGTTACGAGTGGTCGCAGTTCTATGACCACTCGGTTCCCGGCACCCTCAAGCAGGGTGAGAAGAGCAAGAAGACCGGCACCACGGTGCGGTTCTGGGCCGATCCGAACATCTTCGAGACCACCGAATACGATTTCGAGACCGTGGCCCGCCGGCTGCAGGAGATGGCCTTCCTCAACAAAGGGCTGACCATCGACCTGGTCGACGAGCGCGTTGCCGCCGAGGAAGTGGTCGACGAGGTTGTCAGCGACACGGCCGAGGCGCCGAAGTCGGCCGAGGAAAAGGCCGAAGAACGCAACAAACCGCAGAAGGTCAAACACCGCACCTTTCACTACCCGGGCGGCCTCGTCGATTTCGTCAAACACATCAACCGGACCAAGAACGCGATCCATAGCAGCATCGTGGATTTCTCTGGCAAGGGTCCCGGTCACGAGGTTGAGATCGCGATGCAGTGGAACGCGGGTTATTCGGAGTCGGTGCACACGTTCGCCAACACCATCAACACCCACGAGGGCGGTACCCACGAGGAAGGCTTCCGCGCAGCGCTGACGTCGGTGGTGAACAAGTACGCCAAAGACAAAAAGCTGCTGAAAGACAAAGATCCCAACCTCACCGGCGACGACATCCGTGAGGGCCTGGCCGCGGTGATCTCGGTCAAGGTCAGCGAGCCACAGTTCGAGGGCCAGACCAAGACCAAACTGGGCAACACCGAAGTCAAGTCGTTCGTGCAGAAGGTCTGCAACGAGCAGCTGACCCACTGGTTCGAAGCCAACCCGGCCGATGCCAAGACCGTGGTGAACAAGGCGGTGTCGTCCGCGCAGGCCCGGATCGCCGCCCGAAAGGCCCGAGAGTTGGTGCGGCGCAAGAGCGCCACCGATCTGGGTGGGCTGCCCGGCAAGCTGGCCGACTGCCGCTCCACCGATCCGCGTAAGTCGGAGCTGTATGTGGTGGAAGGTGATTCGGCCGGTGGTTCGGCCAAGAGCGGCCGCGACTCGATGTTCCAGGCGATTCTTCCGTTGCGGGGCAAGATCATCAATGTCGAGAAAGCCCGCATCGACCGGGTGCTGAAAAACACCGAAGTTCAGGCGATCATCACAGCGCTGGGCACCGGAATCCACGACGAGTTCGACCTCACCAGACTGCGCTACCACAAGATCGTGCTGATGGCCGACGCCGATGTGGACGGGCAGCACATCTCGACGCTGCTGCTGACACTGTTGTTCCGGTTCATGCGCCCGCTGATCGAGAACGGGCACGTGTTTTTGGCGCAGCCGCCGCTGTACAAGTTGAAGTGGCAGCGCAGCGAACCCGAGTTCGCCTACTCAGACCGGGAACGCGACGGTCTGTTGGAGGCGGGCGCGAAGGCCGGCAAGAAGATCAATAAAGAAGACGGCATCCAACGCTACAAGGGTCTGGGTGAAATGGATGCCAAGGAGTTGTGGGAAACCACGATGGACCCGTCGGTCAGAGTGCTGCGTCAAGTCACCCTCGACGACGCCGCGGCGGCGGACGAGTTGTTCTCCATCCTGATGGGCGAGGACGTCGAGGCACGCCGAAGCTTTATCACTCGCAACGCCAAGGACGTTCGCTTCCTGGATGTCTGACGATTCAGATCACTCCCCTATTCACAACATCGACGAGGAATAGATGACAGACACCACGCTGCCGCCCGGTGGCGACGCCGCCGATCGGATCGAACCGGTCGACATCCAGCAGGAGATGCAGCGCAGCTACATCGACTACGCAATGAGCGTCATCGTGGGCCGCGCGTTGCCGGAAGTGCGCGATGGCCTCAAGCCCGTGCACCGTCGGGTGCTTTACGCGATGTACGACTCCGGGTTCCGCCCGGACCGCAGCCACGCCAAGTCCGCGCGGTCGGTCGCCGAGACGATGGGTAATTACCACCCGCACGGCGACGCATCGATCTACGACACCTTGGTGCGAATGGCCCAACCATGGTCGCTGCGCTATCCGCTGGTCGACGGTCAGGGCAACTTCGGATCGCCGGGCAACGACCCGCCGGCCGCGATGAGATACACCGAGGCGCGGCTGACTCCGTTGGCGATGGAGATGCTGCGCGAAATCGACGAGGAGACAGTCGATTTCATCCCCAACTATGACGGCCGGGTGCAGGAGCCCACGGTGCTGCCCAGCCGGTTCCCGAACCTGCTGGCCAACGGATCCGGCGGCATCGCTGTCGGTATGGCGACCAACATGCCGCCGCACAACCTGCGCGAGCTTGCCGACGCGGTGTTCTGGGCGCTGGACAACTACGAGGCCGACGAAGAGGCCACCCTGGCCGCCGTCATGGAACGGATCAAAGGCCCCGACTTCCCTACCTCGGGGCTGATCGTCGGTTCGCAAGGCATCGCGGATGCGTACAAGACTGGCCGCGGTTCCATCCGGATGCGCGGAGTGGTTGAGGTAGAAGAAGATTCGCGGGGCCGGACCGGGCTGGTGATCACCGAGTTGCCGTATCAGGTCAACCACGACAACTTCATCACCTCGATCGCAGAGCAGGTCCGCGACGGCAGGTTGGCCGGGATCGCCAACATCGAAGACCAGAGCAGTGACCGGGTCGGGCTGCGCATCGTCGTCGAGATCAAGCGCGACGCGGTGGCCAAGGTGGTGCTGAACAACCTCTACAAGCACACCCAGCTGCAGACCAGCTTCGGCGCCAACATGCTGGCCATCGTCGACGGGGTGCCGCGCACGCTGCGGCTGGACCAGCTGATCCGCTACTACGTCGAGCACCAACTCGACGTCATCATCCGGCGCACCACCTACCGGCTGCGCAAGGCCAACGAACGCGCCCACATCCTGCGCGGCCTGGTCAAGGCGCTGGACGCGCTCGACGAAGTCATCGCGTTGATCCGGGCATCGGAGACCGTGGACATCGCGCGGGCCGGCCTGATCGAGCTGCTCGACATCGACGACATTCAGGCCCAGGCCATCCTGGACATGCAGTTGCGCCGACTGGCAGCGTTGGAGCGCCAGCGCATCATCGACGACCTGGCCAAGATCGAAGCCGAAATCGCCGACCTGGAAGACATTTTGGCCAAACCGGAGCGTCAGCGCCGGATCGTGCACGACGAGCTCGCCGAGATCGTCGAGAAGCACGGCGACGACCGCCGCACCCGGATCATCGCCGCCGACGGCGAGGTCAGCGACGAAGACCTGATCACCCGCGAAGACGTCGTCGTCACCATCACCGAAACCGGCTACGCCAAGCGCACCAAGACCGACCTGTACCGCAGCCAGAAGCGCGGCGGCAAGGGGGTGCAGGGCGCCGGGCTGAAACAGGACGACATCGTACGGCACTTCTTCGTGTGCTCGACGCACGACTGGATCCTGTTCTTCACGACCCAGGGCCGGGTATACCGAGCCAAGGCCTACGATCTGCCGGAAGCCTCGCGGACGGCGCGCGGCCAGCACGTCGCCAACCTGCTGGCCTTCCAACCCGAGGAGCGGATCGCTCAGGTAATCCAGATCCAGAGCTACGAGGACGCCCCGTATTTGGTACTGGCCACCCGCAACGGGCTGGTCAAAAAGACGGCGCTCACC
>NZ_DATMLH010000300.1:0-4903 GCF_035570115.1 Mycobacterium sp. | reverse complement strand
ATCTTGGTCGATCACAAAGGCGATGTGATCGAAGGTTCTCGTCCCGTCAATCGTGCAGCGTTTGTGATCCATTCCCGAGTGCACGAGGCCCGTCCCGACGCGCTAGCGGCGGCGCATTCTCATTCAATGTACGGACGGGCGTTCTCCAGCTTGGGAATCCACCTCGATCCGATTACCCAGGATGCGTGTGCGTTCTACGAAGACCACGCTGTGTACGACGACTATCACGGGCTCGTCAACGACATGGACGAGGGCGTCCGTCTGGCCAAGGCACTCGGACCGAACAAGGCCGCCGTTCTGCAAAACCACGGCCTTCTCACCGTCGGCCACACCGTCGCCGAGGCTATTTGGTGGTTCATCACGATGGAACGCTCATGCCAGGTACAGCTGGTCGCCATGGCGGCGGGAACGCCGAAACTCATACCCCACGACGTGGCCCTTGCCACCCGCGAGCTCATTGGGACTCCCGCGGCCGGATGGTTCCAGGCGCAACCGCTGTTCGATCAGATCCTGGGCAGCGACCCAGACCTCGTCCAGTAAGCCCAACCGCTCGGATCCCCTAGATGAATACGACGCTGGATTGTTGGACTTCGGGTGGCTCCCGACGCGCCGTCAGCGGCTCGCCGCACGAGTTGTTCGTCCGCCAAGATGGCCCCATCGACGGCAAGCCGGTAACCCTTTTCCACGGCTTTCCGGCGTCGTCGTTCGACTGGGCAGGCGTGGTACCAGACCTTACGGGTGCCGGTTATCGCGTGACGACCCTGGACTTCCTGGGCTACGGCAGCAGCGACAAACCGCATCCACATAACTACTCGTTGATGGAGCAGGCCAGTCTTGTGCAGGCGGTGTGGGGCGATCTGGCTATCGACCGCACCGCACTGGTCGCCCACGATTACGGTGTTTCGGTAGCCCAAGAACTGTTATCTCGCGACCCCGGCCGCATTGAGTCGATGGCCTGGCTCAACGGGGGCATGTTCCCCGAGCTGCATCGACCCGTTGACTTTCAACGGCACCTCGCTGAACTCACTGGCGACGACGCCGAAGCGTATATCACCGAACCCCTATATCGTGCAGTGCTTTTGAGCGTCTCAGGCAGACCGATCTCTGACCATACGCTCGGCGAGATGTGGGCGGATTTCAGCAGGTCGCGGGGAACACGGGTGGCTCCCGCGCTGCTCGGCTATATGGCCGAACGCCGCGAGCATGCTGCGCGCTGGTCGCACGCTGTCGAAAGCTATTCGGGTCCACAGACTTTCATCTGGGGCCCCGCCGACCCAATTAGTGGATCGCATGTCCTTCCCCGTATTCGGGACAAGGCCCCGTCCGCCAGCATCACCGTGCTGGACAACCCACCGCCGGTCGGACACTTTCCGGAGGTCGAGGCGCCCGAGCTCGTTGGCCCTCTACTCGTCGAGCACCTTCACGCAGCTGGCCAGGTGTGATTGATTGCGCCCCCGCGGACGAATCTAGCGAGAACTGGTGGTTCGGCCGAGGCCGTCCTAACCGAACCCTTGCTGCCCGACAAGGGCAAAATCGTTGCCCGAGGACCCGGCCTCGGCCTGGCAAATATGCACTTCAGTGACGTGGGCCCCAAAATCGACGCTTGACCCGGTTCGCCGTCACGCTTGACCGGTCCACCGGCGTGCTCAGGCGTCGAGGTCTGGTTGCCGCCTGACGAGATTATCGACGCCCAGAGCGGCGCCATCGGACCCGTTGTTGGATGCAACACCACCTGGTGCCACTCGTTGTCGCTGCTTCCATCGACAGGTGGCCACGACAGCCGCATCGTCAAATGATGCGAGGCAGTCCGCCCGGGATGTGTTCATGACGAATTTGAGCCTGTATCTCGTCGAGTCGGCAGACATGTACCCCGATGGCCCCGCGCTGCGCTGTGACGGGGCCACAACGACGTTCTCGGAGCTGGCCGACAACGCCGCGCGGTTCGCCGCCTACCTCGGCCATCGAGGTCTCCGCCCGGGTGACCGGGTGGGGGTCATGCTGGCCAACCGTCCCGAGTTCGCGATGGTTTTCTACGGGGTGCTGCACGCCGGAGCCGTTGTGGTGCCGATGGATCCGCTGCGAAGCGCCCGCGACGTCGCGTTCGCCTTGACCAATGCCGGTGCACGCCTGTTGGTTTTCGCCCTGTCCTGTTGGCCTGCCGCCACCGCGGGGGCACGGGCCGCCGGAGCTCTCCCAATCGGTGTAGGCAAGTACACGCTGGAGCAGCTGACCGACGACTTTCTCGGGCGCGCCTGGCCGGTGACCCGCGCGAACAACGACAACGCGGTCATCCTGCACACGTCACGTACGACGGGCGTGCCCAAGGGGGCCCAACTCACCCACAGCAACCTGCTAAGCAGCCAAGCCGTCATTGCGCGCAGCCTGCTCGACATTGGGCCCGACGACGTAGTGCTGAATTGCTTCCCGTTGTTCCACGCGTTCGGGATGGCATACGGTCTGGGCCCGGCGATCTCGTCCGGCGCGACGCTGGCGCTACTTCCCAGTTTTGATGCCAACAGAGCGTTGGAAATGGTTGCGGCCGAGCGGGTTACAATCTTCGAGGGTTCACCTGCCATGTATACAGCGATACTCGGGGCCGTGCCCGGCCACAATCTGGACTTTGGTTCGCTACGGGTGTGCATCTCCGTCGGCGCTGCGATGCAGCTCGAGGTGCTACGTAAATTCGAAGATGAATTCCACTGCGTGGTCCTCGAAAGCTACGGGCTACCGGAAACGTCGGGGGTGGCGTGTTCCAACCATCCCAACGCGATACGAAAGGTCGGTTCGATTGGCACACCCATCGACGGCGTGCAGATGCGGGTGGTCAATGAACACGCCACCGAGGTACCGACCGGGACACCCGGCGAGATTCAAGTCCGCGGCCGCAACGTAATGAAGGGCTACTGGACCCTGCCGGACGTCGTTGCGGGCGCCGTTGTCGACGGCTGGTTTTCGACTGGCGACATTGGCCTGGTCGATGAGGACGGCTACTTCTACATCATCGCCCGCGAGAGCGCCCCTACCTGAGCCATTCGACCCATGCGCCGTGCCTAGCAGCCAAGCTCTCGCCCCTAACATTTGCGAGCATGCCACCACGATGCGAGCGAGGCATCGCATCAATTTTCGTACGACTGCTCGTTCGTAACGGGACGAGGCCCTCATCGCAATCCGTGAATTCCCGTGGGCCGAAGGCGATGCGCTGACCGCGATCCTGGAGCGACGCCGACGGTATCGCGCCGCGTTCGAGGATCTGCTCAACGACGGAGTCGGCCGGGGACGCATGGCTGTTGCCAACCCAAAGATTGCGGCCTTCGCGATCATCGAGATGGCCGAGAGCGTTCCGAGGTGGTTTCGCCCCGACGGCGAGATGTCGATAACCAGCTCGCCTACCTTTACGGCGAATTCGCGCTGCGGATCGCGGGCGTATCCAACGTCTCGGCTGCGCGCATCGGCTGACGTCGACGACCAGGCTCTGATCCTGTCGCCTGTGCCTGACCACAACGGCCGTAAGGTTTCGGGGTATGAGCGCGGTATCGCACGCCGGCGGCGTCGGGCGCGGAGCCGAACCTGATCCGCACGTCGTTGAGCTCAGCAAGCTCATGCTGGCCCGTGCCCCGGAACTTGGCCAGACGCTGGCCGACCGGCTGTTCAGCGAGATCGACGCGTACCGCGACGGCACCGTCCTCACGAAAGACGAACTACGGGCAAGTTGTGAGGCAAACCTGACGTTCGTCTTCCACGCACTTTCGGGAGACGCGGACGTCGATGTCTCGCCTGCCGAGCACACCGGAACTGCACGCGCGCTCGTGGGTTTGCCGTTACCGGCGGTGATGACGGCCTATCGGATCGGCTTTCGCTTCATGTGGGAGGAGACCCTCGCCGCCGCGCGGGCCGCGGAAATACCCACCGAATCGATTCTGGAGGCCACCGCACGCGTCTTCCTTGCCCAGGACACCTTTACCCAGGCGATGGCCAGCGCCTATCGGCAGCAGCTGACCGCGCAGATCCTGGAGCAGGAGGAAGAACGGTCAGCGTTGGTCGAAGCGCTGCTATCTCGGCGGATCACCGACACCCAGAGCCTCTGGGAGGCGGCCGACCTGCTCCGGCTGCCCACCACCGGACCGTACGTCGTCGTGGCAGCCGAGTTGCCGACCATTGGGAAATTGGGTTTGCCCGCGATCGAAAATAAGCTCGCCACCCGCGATATCCGGTCGGCCTGGCGGCTGCTGCCGGACTTACACGTCGGCATCGTCCACGTGCGGATACCCGACACACTCGGCACTTTGATTTCAGTGCTCCGCCAGGCCGCGACCGTCCGGGTCGGCGTCAGCCCGCCGTTTCATGACTTGGCCGAAACCAGCGACGCGCTGCGATTCGCCCGGCTGGCGGTGACTGGGAGGCCGTCGGCGGACTCGCTGGTCACGGTGTTCGACGACACCCCTCTTGCCATCGCGGCGGTCAGCGCCCCAGACGTCATGGCGAAAATCAGGTCGTCGGTGCTGTGGCGACTAGACGAACTGCCGCCCGCGGAGCGCACGATCCTGCTCGACACCTTCCAAGCGTGGTTGCAGGAGGGCGGCTCCGCTAACGACACCGCGACGAAAATCTACTGTCATCCCAACACCGTGCGGCACCGTCTTCGCCGAATCGAGGAGTTGACCGGCCGGTCACTTTCGCGGCCCAAGGATATGGCCGAACTCTGTCTGGCCTTCGAGGTCGAGCAGCGGCTGCCTTAAGCGGCCGCCGCCACCACCGATAGGCCTATCCAGGCCTTTTGCGGCGGCTTTGTCGCCGGAAGACAACGATCCGCCGCAACTTGGTTGGTTGACGACGTCGCTGCACCGACCTAATGCCGATACCTTTCATCTCGAACGCAACGCAGCACTCCAGACCACCAGCTAAT
>NZ_DATMLH010000299.1:0-16378 GCF_035570115.1 Mycobacterium sp. | reverse complement strand
CATCGACTTCGGCCAGCGTGTTGTCCGGCCGGCAGGTGACCGGATCGGTGACCATGCCCGCCTCCGACCGCTTCACCATCTCGACCTGGCCCGCCTGTTCGGCGACCGACAGGTTGCGGTGCAGCACGCCCATGCCGCCGGCCCGGGCCATCGCGATGGCCATTCGTGACTCGGTCACGGTGTCCATCGCCGAGCTGACCAACGGCACTTTGAGCCGGATCTGCTTGGTGAGCTGGCTGGACGTATCCGCGCTGGCCGGCACCACATCTGAGGCGGCCGGCAACAGCAGGACGTCGTCGAAGGTCAATCCCAGCATCGCGACCTTGTGCGGATCGTCACCTCCGGTGGGTACCGGGTCGTCGGCGAGGCCGCCGACGCGGACGTATGGTTCGACAATCAGGTCGCCGCTGCCTTCAAGTCGGGACAAGCCAGATGACCCTAAAGACATAGCCGGGGCCCTCCCATGCGCACGCGGAGTGAGAACCTCATCCTATCGGCTCCTCACGACTCGGTCGCGACGCGCGCCGGGGGGGCGCTCACCGCGGAGCAACATGGCTGCTGGTCTGCGGGTGTAGCGCTGGCGTGATGCCCGCCCGGCTGCGTAATGTGGAACCGTGCGCGACTACCTCCCGCCGGGTTTGCCGCCCGATCCCTTTGCCGACGACCCGTGTGATCCGTCCGCGGCGCTGGACGCCGTCGAGCCGGGTCAACCGCTTGACCCCCAGGAGCGGATGGCGGTCGAAGCCGACCTGGCCGACCTCGCGGTGTACGAGGCACTGTTGGCGCACAAGGGTATTCGTGGCCTGGTGGTGTGTTGCGACGAGTGTCAGCAGGACCACTACCACGACTGGGACATGCTGCGTGCGAACCTGCTGCAGTTGTTGGTCGACGGCACCGTCCGTCCGCACGAGCCGGCCTACGATCCCGAGCCTGACGCCTACGTCACCTGGGATTATTGCCGGGGGTACGCCGATGCCTCACTCAACGAGGCGACCTCGGATACTCCGATATCACGGGAATAGCACGGCTCGCCGGTAACCAGGCGTTTCTGGCCTCAGCCACCCACCGAGTTGGGCTGCTGAACCGTCATGCTGACCGCCGGGGCCGCGCTCGGCAGTGAGCTGGGCACCACCGTCGCATTGGGATCGCGGTTGACGACCTTGGCGGTCAAAAGGTTCATCCGCTCGATCAGATCCTGTTTGCGGTCGCCGTCCTTGACCGTCTGCACCCTGTCGCTGACCGCGGCAAGTTTGTCCTGCGCCTCATCCCACTGCCCCAGCGCGATCATTTGCTCAACGCGGTCCAAATCGATATTGGCGGACTGCGTGATCCGCTCATCGTGCACCGATGGCGGCTCGCCCAACAGCTTGGTATGGACGCCGTACAGCGTGTCGCCGGGCTGAGCCCCGCCCATCATGGACACGAATCCGCCGACACCGAGCACGGTCGCGGCAATCACCCCCACCAGCGCCATCCGGTGACGGATTCGACGACGCGCCGCCAGCCCGCGATTCAGCGCCCCGAGGGCGTCGCGCTCCGAGCACAGCCCGGTCGGCGCCGGGACCCTGAGCTCGTCGCGCCAGTCCTCCAGCAGCCCGGCCAGCGCCCGCTCTCCGCTATCTCCAAACTCTGCGACGTCGCTGAACTCGACCGGCTCACGTTTGGCCAGCGCATCGAGGAACCGCTCGGCGCGGGCCACCGCGCCCGCATCGAACTGATCGAACGGCGTATGGGTTGGCTCAGACATAATCTCGCCCCGCTGCAACAATCTCGGATTTCAGCCGCGCCAAGGCGCGGTGTTGGGCTACGCGAACCGCTCCAGCGGTGCTGCCAATGGCGCTGGCGGTCTCCTCGGCGGTCAAACCGACCACAACGCGCAAGATCAGGATTTCGCGTTGCTTGTCGGGCAGAACCTTGAGCAGCTCGCTCATCCTGGAAACGGAGTCGGCTTCGATCGCCGCCTGCTCGGGACCGGCCTCGGCTGACCTGCGCTCGGGAACGGAGTCCGTGGGATATGCGAGGTCACGACCGGCTGCACGATATGCATCGGCCACCTTGTGCGCGGCGATGCCGTACACGAAGGCCAGGAACGGGCGACCGCGATCACAATAACGCGGCAACGCCATCACGGCGGCCAAGCACACCTCCTGTGCGACGTCATCAGCCGAAAGGCCGGTCCGCTCGATCGTGCCGACTCGCGCGCGGCAGTATCGGACCACGATCGGACGGATCGTCTCCAGCACTCGTCGAAGCGCGTCCCGATCACCTGCTACGGCGTCAGCTACAACAGCGTCGAGACGTTCCTCCTGGGTTGTCATCGACGGCAACATCTCCAACGTTACGAGCCGGGCATAGCCCAGCGCAGCGGCACACAGTGAAACAATAACGACACACGGCAGCGTCTGCGCTGTTACCGCCGAGCCCAGGCCCCGCCCCAGTGCTGCACTTGGCGGGCACACTCGTCGCGAATATCGCACAGCCCGGTGATCGGGCGGGTGAGACTTCCCGTGTCGACAAGGTCGACCAGCAGACAGGCCACCGCCCAACGCAGCGGCACCAGGCCCAACCGGCCGGTGAGCTCCAGCGTCTCCTCACCGACGGTCCGGGCCCGGTCGACGGCACCGGCGCTGCACAGCGCGGCGGCCAACACCACGTCGCTTTTGGCGCAGTGCCGGGCGGACACCTGCGGATGGCCCGGCTCCTCAGCGGACCCGTCGACCGAGGTCGCCGCCAATTCGACGGCGGCCTCGGCGTTCCGCACCGCGGCGGCACCGTCGCCGGCCGCCATCGCCAGCTCGGCGGCAACCCAAGCTCGGCGGACCAACAGCCGGTGCTGCGGCGCCTGCGCCACTATCGGCTCTGCCCGGCTCAGCAACGCCGCCGCGGCGGCCAGCCGACCGACGCCCAGTGCGTCGGCCGCCAGCCCGATCAGCGCATCGCCAGCAGCCTCAGGGTCGTCGCCGGCCAGCGCCAACGCACGACCGTCCCAGCCGCGCGCCAGCCCGTGCCAACCCAGCTGACGCAGAAAGGAAGCCTGGGTACTGTGCGCCAGCGAGGCAAGCCGATCCACCGGGGCAGAGCGCAGTAGCGTGGTGAGGTCGCTGCGGGCGCTGCCGTAGCGGCCCTGCCCCCCGGCGCCGACCGCGCGGAGCCATAGCTGGTGCGGTGTGCCCGCCGACGGCAGCGGCCAGCGTCCGGGCCGGTTTCCAAAGGCGGAGGCGGTGAGATCGGACTCGATTGTCGGATCGTAGGGCATATCGATCACGGCTGGCACCAGTTAAAATTGCATGGTTTCTGAGTTACACCGGTATTAAATCTGACGCAGATTATATTTATCGTGACACCGCACGACCAGCCGCGAGCTGGGATATTCCCGCATCAGACCCCGTCACCATGCATACGCTGACGAGCAGGCTCATCACGTCGATGAACTCAGGGTAAATTGTCAAGCCCCAGTTGAGCATTCGGCAGATCACCGAGTGTTGACGAAAATTCCGTAGGCCCCCTACCTTTAAGGTCGACGAGTAGTCACCGACGACCCGCTCGATTCAGTTGACGACGTACTTGATCGCAAACTGGCCTGATCTTGGGCGTGTAGAGAGGGACTTCAATGCCACAACCGGAGCAGCTACCAGGCCCCAACGCCGATATTTGGGAATGGCAATTACAAGGCCTTTGCCGTGGGGTCGATTCGTCGGTGTTCTTCCATCCGGACGGCGAGCGCGGTCGGGCCCGCTTGCAGCGTGAGCGGCGGGCGAAGGAGATGTGCCGCCAGTGCCCGGTACTGGCACAGTGCCGGGCTCATGCTCTGGAAGTCGGCGAGCCGTACGGCATCTGGGGCGGACTCTCAGAGACCGAGCGTGAGCTGCTGCTCAAGCATGAGATAGGCCGCACGCGCAGCATCCGTCGCACCGCCTAGTCCAATCCGACCAGCCGGTCTACCGGAAAACCCCGCCCTGGCGAACCAGGGCGGGGTTTTTTCACGATGCGGCGGCGAACGTGGCATCTGATACGAAAGACTCGCTACCGATGAGGCAGTCGACGGAAGTGAACACCGTGAGCCGTAACCGTAGAGTCGTCGCCCCGCTTGTTCTCGCCGTGATCCTGTTCGCACTCGCCGGCTGTACAGCGCCGACGGCGCCGCCGACCGCGATGAAGGTGGCGACCTCAACCGCGACGACCACGGCCGCCACACCGCTCGCGTCAACGATGCCCGCCGCGCCGAGCGCTCCCATGGGCGCGCAGCCTCAGCTGGCGTCAGACCCGGCGCAGCTGGCCGACGACTTGGTCGCCGACGAGCAAGCGCTGCGTAACGGGTCGACGCCGGAGGGAGCGCTGGCGGCGGCAGCGCGTCGCCAGCAGGCGGCTTACCGGGCCATCGGGCGGCACCCGGAATGGGACTCGAGTACGCGCCCGCGAATCCCGCCCTCGTTACTGGACGTGTATGACCGCAACGTCGACGCCCGTCGACAGCTCACCGCGATCACACCCGCAAGAACGACGCTGCCCGCATGGCGCGTTGACCCACCTGCTCCGGCGGACGAACTGCTCGGCTACTACCACCAGGCGGAGTCGGAATCCGGCGTCGGCTGGAGCTACCTTGCCGCGATCAACCTCGTCGAGACCCGATTCGGCAGCATCAACGGCGCGAGCACCGCCGGCGCGCAGGGACCGATGCAGTTCTTGCCCGCGACATTCGCCAGCTATGGCCAGGGCGGCGATATCCACTCGCCCCGCGACAGCATCATGGCAGCGGGCCGCTATCTCGCCGCCAACGGATTTGCCAACGATCGTGATCACGCCATCTACCGGTACAACCACGCCAACGAATACGTGCGGGCGGTCAACCAATACGCGGCGCTGATTGCTGCCGATCCCGCTGCGTTCGCCGGCTACTACCGGTGGGACGTCTACTGCGCCACGACCGCGGGCGACGTGTTGCTGCCCATCGGTTACGCCGCGACCTCGCCGATACCGGTAGGGGACTATCTGGCGACCCACCCGCAGTAGCTCATGGGCGCAGTTGTGGGACGGTGAGTCACTTTGTCGCGGTGCTCGCCGTCGCCCACCAATAGGCAATGAATGGTTCCATGTTGCGGCTGACCAGTTCGATGCGCGGTCCAACGGAACCCTTGGCGTATGCCCACAGCAATGTGCCGGAACCGTCGGGGTTGTAGGACTTCACCTCGATAGCGAGGCCGTTGGATTCCAGGGTGGCCACGTCGGATTCGACGTCGTCGGACCAATAGCCGACGTGGTGGACGCCGGAGTCTGCGGGAGTCCACACAGTGCCCGCGACGGTCTGCAGCAGCTCGAGCCGGGGTTCGGCGCCTGAGTAGACCATCTTCATCGGAATGGTCACGTCGCCATCGGGGGTGACCACCTCTTGGTCGACGCTGACGACGTCGGTCCAGGTGTAGCCCGCCACCTTCTGCAGCCAGTCCATGGTCGCCTCGAGGTCGTCGACGACGATGCCGGTGTGATAGAGGTTTTCGGCCTTCACTGGTCCTCCCTGACCCCTTCTTGCGCCGAGGCGCTACTCACTTCTTGTTCCAGCCATTGCACTTCGCTGTGGTTCTCCCGGCCGCTATCGGCCAGAAGCCGTTTCAAAGCCTGACGTTTTACGCCCAAACCGTCGGGGTCGGCCGGGGAATGCGACAGGACGATGTCGGTCAGGTGCAGCGCCTGAAGGGGTCGGCCCCCCTTGACATGGGCGGCGGCTCGCTCGGTCAGCGCGGCGGTGCCACCGACCAGGTCCACGACGTCCGACCACACCGACGACGCCGGCACGTCGTAGAGCTCGGTAGTGGACTCGTAGCGAAACCAGCCCACGTGCTCTTCCCAGATCGCCCGGACAATCCAGCTGACCTTGCCGTGTACCTGGGGAAGCACCAGCTCGGGCGGGAGCGTGACGTCGCGCATCAAAGTCCACAGGTTGGCGCCGGAGTTCATGCCGTCGATGGTGCGGTCGCGAAGGTAGGCCGTCGCGTCACGCACCTTGGTCATCGTCGCCGCGATCTCGTCCGCGCCGTGGAATACATCGTGCCCGTTGATCAGCGTTTCCGGTTGCAGTGCGATCACCCGGTCGACCGAGTGCATGAACGTCATGGCGCTGCGGGTCTTGTCGCCCCGCAGCGTGTACAGGTTGGGGACGTGCCCGAAGAACGGCCCCATCAGGTTGCCGATGAACACGGTCCGGTGTTCGGGCATCCACACCACCAGGGCGTCGGTGGTCTCCCCACCAGGCGTGGAGTACAGCTCGAACTGCCGACCCCCGAGTTCGAACGCGTAGGTGTCGATGAACGACTCGGTGAGCACCGGCTCTGCTGGGAGCGCGGCCGCCGCGGTTTCGACGTCGATGAAGGCACCCCACAGCTTCATGATCCGCCGCACGTAGAAGGGGTGCAGGTGGCGCCAGTACTCGCGAACGTCCGGATGGTTGGCTTGCGCGATCGTTTCGACCCCGGGCTGGTTGAACAGGTTCCACCCGCTGACGTGGTCGGGGTGGCCCTGGGTGAAAGTGATTACTCGTAACGGGCCGTTGCTGATTCGCGCGAACCGGGCCTTGATCTCCGACGCCTCGAAGTCGGTTCCGGTGTTGATAATCAGGTCGCCGCCTGAGGTCGTTACCAGATAACTGTTGGCGATGTTCCTGGACATGAAGATGCCGTCACCGAGGTCGACGGCGTCTTGGGCGCCCTCCCCCTGTTTGACCAGTTCGTCCAGCGATGGCGACACGGGAGACCTCCGAGCTTTGCTTGATTCCGCCCCAACCTAACATTTGTTCTCTACAGGCGTATAGCATCCCTTGACGTGACGTCCATGCGCTCACGGTCTGCCTCAGCCGTCGACGAGCTCGTCACACGCGCGTGCGAACAAGCGGGCCTCGACGATTTTGGCGGCGACTCTTGGCGCGAGGGCCTGACGGTGTTGGTCGCATCTTGCGAGTCGGCGCCGGGCGTGAACCCCGGTGGACGCGAGTTCGTCTACGGCCAGTTCATCGCCGCAATGTGGAACCGGCTACGCCTGGTCGACTATGTCAAGCACCACCCCGAAGTTCTCGACGAGCACGTCCAACGTCCGTTGGTCGTGCTCGGTCTGCCACGTACGGGCACATCGCTGGCCAGCTATCTACTGGATCAGGATCCGCTGCGACGCTCGCTGTTGACGTGGGAGGCCGAGGACTCGGTGCCCCCGGCCACGCCGGAAACGCTGCGGACCGATCCGCGCTGCCTGAAGAAGAAGGCCGAACTCGAGGTGCTTGCTGAGGGACTCAAGGCAGCCAACATTCCGCTTGTCCATTGGGACGAGGCCGACGGGCCGACGGAATGTGTGTTTGTGCAAAACCAAGACTTCAAAGCGTACCTGTGGGAGGCGTTTATGCCCACTGCCTCATACGCCGATTGGTTGCTGCGGACCGACATGTCGAGTGCCTACGCGTATGAGCGAATGGTGTTGCAGGTACTGCAGTCTCGCGCGCCGGGCACCTGGTCGCTGAAGATGCCGTCGCACGCGGTGCACATCGAGACTCTTCTGGCGACCTATCCCGACGTGCGGATGGTGTGGGCGCACCGAGATCCGTTCAAGTCAACCGCTTCGTTCCTGCGGCTAAATTACCTGTCTCGCGCGGCAACGGGTGCCGACATCGACGTCGGCGTCACCGTGGCGAATGTATTGCGCCAGTTGAAGGAACACGTTGACCGTCCGCTGGCTACGAGGCGGCGGATCGGTGACGATCGATTCTTCGACCTGCACTATGCCGACCTGATGCGTGACCCGGTCGCTGTGATGCGGGCGCTCTACGACTGGGCCGGTGACGACCTGAGCGCGTCGACCGAGCAGGCGATGCTCGAATGGCTCGACGTTCATCCGCAGGACCGCCACGGGGTCGCACCGTACTCGCTGGATGGGTCGGGCGTGACCCGCGCCGATCTCGAGCCGATCTTCGATGAATACCTTTCGGTGTTCGACATTGAGCTAGAGGGAGACAAGCGATGAAGGCCGCCGTGACAACCGAAGACAAGGACTCCGGAGGCTTCGAGGTCGTCGAACTTCCCGATCCCACCCCAGAGCCTGGCGAGTTGGTCATCCGCGTCAAGGCGTGCGGGGTATGCGGGTCCGACATCAAGGCTCAGCCCTTCGCGCCGGCCGGGATGGTGATGGGCCACGAACTGGGCGGCGAAGTTGTCGCCGTCGGGGCACACGCTGATGGCTGGAGTGAGGGAACCAACGTCGCTGTGCTGCCGGTCATTTCGTGTGGATCGTGCCGGTATTGTCGAGCCGGCCTGGTATCGCACTGCCCGAAGGCGCGCTACATCGGGATGGGTCCAGCGGGCGGATTCGCCGAGTACGCTTCCGCTCCCGGTGACCATTGCTTCGCGTTCCCCACAGATCTACCCGCGGACTATTCGGCCCTGGTGGAGCCATTCGCCGTCGGCTTGCACGGTGTCCACAGCGCCGAGATCGGGCCGGGCGACGACGTACTTGTCGTCGGTGCGGGTGGGGTTGGTCTGACCACCCTTGTCTGGGCGCTGCACAAGGGCGGCGGCCGTGTCACGGTGGCAGATCCCGATCCGCGGCGGCGTGATTCAGCGAGTTCGATGGGCGCCACCGACGTGCTCGTATCCGTGTCCGAGGCCGAACCTGGGGCTTATGACGCCGTCGTCGAGTGCGTCGGACGCCCCGAGCTTGTGCAGGCCTGCCAGCCTGCACTGCGGCCACGGGGTCGCCTGGTCGTTTCCGGGGCCTGCGCTGAGCCGACCGCCATCGAACCCATCACGGCGCTGCTCAAGGAACTCACCGTCCGGTACTCCGTCGCCTACTCGATCGACGAATTCCGCGAGGTCCTCGGCGCATTCAGCCACGGGGACATCGACCCGGCCCCCACGATCGGGCCGACATTCGGACTGGACCAGGTCGCCGAAGCTTTCGCTGCCGTCCGCGACGTGCAGGCGCAAGGCCGGGTGTCGGTGAGGCCATGACCGCCGCCAGGGTGCCTAAGGCTTCTTCCCAACGTGGTCAGCGGCCACCCCGGCGATCACCGAATGCAGATATTGTTCCAGGCTTTTGGCGCTGTCCATGTCGGTCAGTCCGTACGCCAGCCGGAGGAGAAATCCACCCAGGAAGGTGACCACGGCGAATGCCTGCGCCTTGACCAGTTCCCGATCGGGTGGTGCGCCAACGGGTTGGGCCTGTGCGACGGCCGCTTCGCTGATGGCGACGAACTGATCCATCAGACCGTCGAAAACCACCCCGAGGCTGGGGTCTCGAGAGGCGATCATCATGAGCTCGAACCGAGCCCGCGCCCGCGAACGCTCCGGCTCGACTGCGGTACGCATAGCCTGGACAGCGAGCGTTGAAAGCAGGGAATCGACTTCGCCGCCCCCCGTCGCATCTAACGCCGCAGTGAAATCGGCTACATCAAGTTCGACCACTCGGTCCATCGCAGCGCGAAGCAATGCCGCCCTGGTCTGGTAGTAGAAGGACGTGCTTCCCTCGGCGAAGCCCGCGTGCCGGTCGACGCTGCGGTGGGTCAGCCCGCGCGCGCCGTCCGCTGCCAGTATTGCGATTGCCGCGTCGCAGAGGTCACGGCGCCGCTGCTCAGCTTTGGTTTTTCTTTCCATTTCAATTGGGACAGTTTATCGAGGTCGGCGGCAGCGAACGCCAAGAAATCTCGCCTGCGGCGGAATAGCGGCGCGCCGTGGAAGGGTTGCAACGGCAATGAGCGCACCAGATACCAGCACAAGCAACCTCGGCCGATTCGGCTACTTCGGACTCGGCGCCAGCCCCACCCAGGCTCGGGAAATCGAACAGCTAGGCTACGGCACGATTTGGATCGGCGGTTCACCACCGGCCGAATTGTCCTTCGTTGAGCCACTTTTGGAGTCGACCACCACGCTGAAGGTGGCCACCGGAATCGTCAACATCTGGACGGCGGCCGCCAAGCCCGTCGCCGAGTCGTTCCACCGCATCAACACCGCCTACCCGGGCCGCTTCGTGCTCGGCGTCGGGGTCGGCCATCCCGAAGCCGAAGCGCAATACCGCAAGCCCTACGACGCGCTGGTGTCATACCTCGACGAACTCGACGAATACGGCGTACCTGCCGATCAACGCGTGCTCGCCGCGCTCGGTCCGCGGGTGCTGAAGCTGTCGGCCGAACGCGCCGCCGGGGCTCACCCGGCCAACGCGACGCCCGAGCACACCGCACAGGCCCGCTCGATCATCGGGCCGAACGCACTCTTGGCGCCCGCGCACAACGTGGTACTGAGCAGCGACGCCGAAGAGGCGCGCGCGATCGGCCGCAACACGCTGGCCCATTACCTCGGCCTGAGCAACTATGTCAGCAATTGGAAGCGGCTGGGTTTCACCGACGACGACGTCACTCCGCCCGGCAGCGACAAGCTCATCGACGCCGTGGTCGCGCACGGCACTCCTGACGACATCGCCACGCGGTTGGGCGAGCATCTGAGTGCCGGCGCCAACCATGTCGCGATCCTGGTGTACGGCGGGCCGGAAAAGGTGTTGCCGACACTGTCCGAACTCGCGGGGCCGCTTGGCCTATCACGTTAACGGTCCAATAGCCCCGGGTGCCGCCGCAACGGTGCCACGATGGCGTCGGTGACGCGCAGACGTGGGACGATCCGATCCGGCGTTGTTCGGCGTTCAAACCGTCAAGGAGAGTGGCATGACGACGGACCAAGCTGGCCATGACGTGGGGGCGTCCGAGGGAACCGTGACCGTCACCGAGGCCGGTACGGGGACTTACACGCAGCAGATCACCGCCGGGCACCACCAGCTCGTCGCCGACGAGCCAAAGCCGATCGGCGACGACGCCGGGCCGACACCCTACGATCTGCTCCTGGCCGCGCTCGGCGCATGTACCTCCATGACGGTGCGGATGTATGCCAACCGCAAGGGCTGGCCGCTCAAGCAAGTTCGAGTGACGTTGCGGCACTCGCGTATTCACGCGCAAGACTGCGCCGACTGCGAAACGCGCATCGGCTGGATCGATCATATTGATCGCGACATCGAACTGGAAGGCGACCTCGACGACACTCAACGGCAACGGTTACTGAACATCGCCGAACGTTGCCCGGTTCATCAGACCCTGACCTCAGAGGTCGATGTCGCCACATCCTTACGCTAGAAAGCGGATCACCCGCGGTGCCCGTGACGTTATCGTTTCCCGTGGGCCGCCGCGAAGGGTTGTGAGCGAAAGTGAACATAGTGAGTCTCTTTGAGCTGCATGGCAAGAACGCTTTGGTGACGGGCGCCTCCAGCGGTATCGGCAAGCAAGTGGCGCTGGCGTACGCGCAAGCCGGGGCCGTAGTGGCGATCACGGCCCGACATCAGGACCCGCTGCAGGAACTGGCCGCAGAGATCGTTGCCGGTGGCGGGAGGGCGCTCCCCATCACCTGCGATGTCACTCAACCCGAGCAGGTGGCCACCATGGTGAACCGGATCGACGAGGAGTTGGGCGGGATCGACATCGCGGTGTGCAACGCGGGGATTATCGCCCTCAACAGCCTGCTGGACATGCCGCTGGAGGAGTTCCAGCGCATCCAGGACACCAATGTCAACGGTGTCTTCCTCACCGCACAGGCGGCGGCGAAGGCCATGGTCGCCCAGCAACGCGCCGGCACCATCATCACCACGGCATCGATGTCGGGCCACATCATCAACACCCCGCAGCAGGTAGGCCACTACTGCGCCTCGAAGGCAGCGGTCATTCACCTGACCAAGGCTATGGCGGTGGAGTTCGCGCCCTACAACATCCGGGTCAACAGCGTCAGCCCCGGCTACATCCTTACCGAATTGGTGGAGCCCTTAGCCGAGTATCACGCGTTGTGGGAACCCAAGATCCCGCTCGGACGCTTGGGCCGGCCCGAGGAACTCATCGGCATATACCTCTATCTCGCGAGCGACGCGTCGAGCTATATGACCGGCTCCGACATCGTGATCGACGGCGGCTACACCTGCTGGTGAGTGGCCGGGCTCTCGCGGACTTCGGAGACCCGCGCCACAATGATCTATCCCTCCCACATGGAGCTCATCACCATGCCCCTCGCGCCGCTTGATACTCGCCACCTACCGGACGGCGTGCACTCCCGCTTCGTCGATGGCGTCAACGGCCTTCGCATGCATGTCCTCGAGGCCGGCCAGCAGAAGCCGGGCCAGCCCTTGTTGCTCCTTCTGCACGGCTTTCCCGAACTCGCCTACTCCTGGCGCAAGGTCATGGTTCCGCTCGCTGAGTTCGGCTACCACGTCGTCGCGCCGGATCAGCGCGGCTACGGTCGCACCACAGGCTGGAGCCCGACCTACGACCAGGATCTGCGCCCCTACTCGATGCTGAATCTGGCTCGGGATGCGGTGGCGCTCACGTTCGCGCTGGGTTACCGGCGGGCGGCGGCCGTCATCGGTCACGATTTCGGCTCTCCCGTCGCGTCGTGGTGCGCTCTGACCCGGCCGGACGTCTACCAGCGGTGTGCCATCCTCAGCGCGCCGTTCGCGGGGCCGCCAAGGCTACCGTTCGGCACCGCAGCCCCAGGCTCACAACGCGCCGAGCCGGGCAACACTACGGGGGACGTCGAAGCTGACCTGGGTCGGTTGCCGCGCCCGCGCAAGCACTACCAGCGCTACTACACAACCAGGCCCGCCAACGACGACATGTGGCGCGCCCCAGAGGGTGTGGGCACATTTCTGCGCGCCTACTTCCATTACAAAAGCGCCGACTGGGAGGGGAACAAGCCTCATCCGCTCGCGAATTTCTCAGCCGACGAGCTGGCGAAGATGCCGACCTATTACGTGATGGACCGCGACCAAACGATGGCCGAGACCGTGCGCCCCTTCGCGCCATCGGCGACTGAGATCGTCGGTAATCGGTGGCTGCCGGACGCCGAGATCGCTGTCTACGCTGAAGAATACGAGCGCACCGGGTTTCAGGGTGCCCTCAATTGGTACAGGGCCATCCTGGATCCGCATGTTGTTGCGGACCTGGCCCTGTTCTCGGGCAAGGTAATTGACGTGCCTTCGATGTTTATCGCCGGCCAAAGCGACTGGGGCACATATCAGACGCCTGGTGCCCTGGAGATCATGCGCGAACGGGCCTTTACCCACATGACGGGCGTGCACCTGGTGCCCGGCGCCGGGCACTGGGTGCAGCAGGAGCAGCCCGAGTCCGTCGTCGAACACCTGCAGGCACTGCTTGCCATCGCCAGTCAGTAGTCGGCGGGCTGGTTGAAGACGATGACAAGACTGACGATCTTTCCGTCACGCACGCCGAAGTAGTTCGTCAGAACAAGATCGTCGGGCAGGTTGGTCCGGTCGAAGGTACCGTCGTAGGCTCCGCGCAATACCGTATCGCCGTGATGATTGAGCACCTCGCGAACCTCAATCCTCACCTTGTCACCGACTATCTCTTTGGCCACCCAGCGGCGGATGGCGTCGATTCCGACGAATTCGCGGTGGTTGTCGTTGACGTAGGCATCCTCGGCGAATGTGGCGACGATGCGATCGATGTCGCCGGCGTTAACCGCGTCGATGTGGTCGGCGACGATCCCTACCAGATCGGTCTTGTTCATGCTCTCGTCTCCCAATTCGTGGCTGACCAGTGTTGCAGCCGGTGATTACACAATGCGCGCTGACACCGTGGACGAGTCAAGGCTCGCGCGGGGCGTGAGTCTCCCCCCAGGGGAGAGTGCACACTTGGGGGCATGAGTTCGCCCGCGATTTTGGCAATCGGGGACTTCTCCCGTGCGACGCAGCTGAGCGTGAAGATGCTGCGCCACTACCACCAGATCGGGCTGCTCGAGCCCGTCGATGTTGATCGTGCCACCGGCTACCGCCGCTACAGCACCGCCCAGATCGCGACGGCACAGATCATTCGCCGCTTCCGGGCTCTCGAAATGCCACTCGACGAGATCCGTACCGTCATGAGCACCACCGACCTTCGTCTACGCAACGAACTGATCAACGCCCACCTCATGCGGCTGGAATCCCAACTCGCGCAAACCGAACGGGCGGTTGAGTCGCTGCGCGAGCTGCTTCAGCCCGGGCCCGCTCTCGAAGGCCGAATAGGTTACCGCAGAGTCGAAGCGGCCGAGGCGGTCGCGATCAGCGAGGTGATCGACGCGCGTGATGCGATGACGTGGCTCCGGGGAGCGCTGGCCGAGCTGTATGCCAACCTGACCGCTCAACGCGCGCGCATCTGTGGCCCGGCCGGCGGCATTTTCGCCGACGAGCTGTTCACCCGTGAACGAGGAATGGCAACCGTTTTCGTCCCGTTCGCCGGTGATATCCGCCCCACCGGGCGGCTCACTGAACTGGTCGTACCCTCCGCCGAACTAGCCACCGTGGTACACGCCGGCTCCCACCTCGACATCGACCTGGCCTACGGCGCACTGGGCGTTCACGTCGCCCAACACGCCATCACCATCGACGAGCCCATTCGCGAGTACTACCTCGTCGGTCCTCAAGACACCGGTGATGAAACGGCCTGGCGCACCGAGATTGGCTGGCCGGTCTTTCACACCACCACTCCCGAAACCGGCTCGCCCACATAGCGCCACATTCGCCCGACTTCGTCGTTTTCGCGTTTACCGTGTCACCCCAAGACGAAGACCGGGATCTTCCGTGTCGTCAGCGACTGCAATTCGATGTAGTGCGGGTAAGCTTCGGTCGCCCTCTGCCACCATTCTTCTCGCTCGGCCCCATGAACCTCGCGGGCCGTCAGCTCGAACACTTTGTCGCCGTCCTGCGCCGTGACCTTCGGGTTAGCCCGGAGGTTGTAGACCCAGGAGGGGTTCTGCGGGCTCCCGCCGAGGGAACCAATCATGGCGTAGCGCCCGTGCTTCTCCACCCGCATCAGCGGCACGTACCGCTTCTGCCCGGACTTCGCACCCGTCACCGTGAAAAGGACGACGGGGCGATCTTGGATCACGACCCCGTCCGTAGTGCCTTGTGCCAGTATTTGTTCGGTCTGCTCTCGCACCCAATCGGTGGGGCTGAGCTGTACTTGATCCGTCATGCCCGGCTCAACATCTCGGTATACCTGGCCATTCCCGCCGCCCGGGCTCAGCATGATGAGGAAGTCCCAACTCGCAGCTCACAAGGCCGAGGGTCGAACCCTTCGGCCCGGATCGCTTCGTCACAGCCATGCGCCGTCCCCGCCGCGACACGTAAACCTCTGCGACGACACGCCGAGAACGCCCGCAATGGCTGCAGTCTCGACGAAATCGAAGGAGCCCATCGCGATGGGAAGTATTTTCGACTGTCGATTGGTCTCCTCGCCAAACCGGACATTGGGTTAGCTCGCGCCCGCCGCGATCACCTCGTCCACCTCGAGGGCTCGGCCGGCCATCTCGGCGTGTGCCTTGTCCAGCGCGTCGGCTTGATCCTCATCGGCCTTCATCAGCGCCTCGATGTCGAAGCCGGCCATGTCGAGTACACCCATGTCCCTGAAGGCCTTCTGTACCTTGTCGCCCCACAACCCGATGTCCTTGACGATCGGCACGATGCGGCTGAACAGGTGCGAGCGAAACTGGATCATCAGCGGCGACGTGTCGACCCACTCGGCACACGCTTGGACGTCCATGCCGAGGGTCTCGAAGACCTCCTCGCCGCGGAACCGGTCGCGCATCAGGTAACAGGCGTCCACGACGAACTCTTCACGCTCGTCCCGCTCGGCCTCGGTCAGCGCGGAATAGTAGTCCTTCAACGAGATTCGGCCGAAGGCGACGTGCCTGGCCTCGTCCTGCATGACGTACGCCAGCACCTTCTTGGCCAGCGAATCCTGCGCCGACATGTCCCGCAGCACCCCGAAGGCGGCGAGTGCGAGCCCTTCGATAAGGACCTGCATGCCGAGGTAGGGCATGTCCCAGCGCGAGTCGCGCAGGGTGTCGTCCAGCAGTGCGGTCAGGTGCTTGTTGATCGGGTAGACCAAGTCGACCTTCTCCTGCAGGAATCGCGAGAACGCCTCGACGTGCCGGGCCTCGTCCATGGTCTGGGTGGCCGCGTAGAACTTCGCGTCCAGGTCCGGGACGACCTCGACGATCTTGGCCGCGCACACCATCGCACCCTGCTCGCCGTGCAGGAACTGCGACAGCTGCCAGGCCTGGAAGTGCTGCCGCATCTCGGCGTGACGTGCGTCGTCTGCGGCGTCCCACATCGGGCTGCCGAACAGCGGATGGAACTCGTCAGGCAGCCCGATCGGGTTCATCGGGTCGACGTCTTGCGCCCAGTCGATGCGCGACTGGGCATCCCACTGCTTGTCCTTTCCCTTTTGGTATAGGGAAAGGAGCCGGGCGCGCCCGTCGTCGTACTCCCACGTGAAGCGCGCGTCGCCGGCACTGGCGACCTCCCACGAGTAGGGCGCGGGCAC
>NZ_DATMLH010000298.1:0-4804 GCF_035570115.1 Mycobacterium sp. | reverse complement strand
AGTTTCTCGATCAGCGCGCCAAGCAGGATGTAGTTGATGTCGGAGTAGCGGAAGACCTCGGCGGGACCCGACTGCAGCGGCGTGGTGAGCGCACGATGAATGCCTTCGGCTTTATCGGCTGCGTTCAGTCCCCACGGATCTTTGAGGTCGACGTCTATCTCTTCGCCCGACGTGTGCGTGAGCAACATGCGAACCGTCACCTTGGCACGCACTGGATCGTTCGCCGTATTGAAGTCAGGCAAATATTTCTGCACCGGATCGTCGAACTGAACCGAGCCTTGTTCGTAAAGCTGCAGGACGGCAGTCGCCGTGCCGAGACACTTCGTCAACGATGCGATGTCGAAGATGGTGTCTTCGGTCATCGGCTCCGCAGGTGCGGGTGATCCGTCGAGCCCCGGTTCGCCGGCGAGCTTGCGCGAGCCATAGGCGTGGTGGAAGACAACCCTGTCGCCATGCCCGATCACCACCACGCCACCCGGCAGCTTCTTTGCCGCAATCGCATCATTCATCAGCTTGGACACCGTCGCGAATTCGGTTGCGGGAGCAGTGCCTGGCTGCCTGCCGCTCATCGCTGTGTGCGCCGCATACCTGGCCGAGGCCGCCGCAGCAAGCACGAGCAAGGCAATTCCAATAGCAACGGCCGTTCGCACTTGTGCCAGCGTAGACCGGACGTCACGTCAGCCGGTTCCGCCACCGGGCAAAGCGACTCGTCGGCACCTGAATCGCAGCCATCACCGAGCTCATCGGCGACGCCACCGACTTCGGCGGTTTTTTGGGTTTGGCGGCGGGGGGGCCGTCTCCTTCCCACCACGTCGGCTGCAACAGCGCCGTCGTCACCGGGATCGCCCGCTCGACACTGTTGCTCCCCCATCTGCTCGCACGATCGATGGCCGCGACGGAGGGCGCCAGGTTAGCCGGCGACAGCGTCGGCCCGAATCGGACGAGGTGATCGGCGTAGGGCAGGTTACGTACCATCTGCAGCTGCATCGCCTGGGTGATCGGCACCAACCACAGGTGCCGTGGATCCCATTGCGGGTGAAAGCAATCGAAAGCCAGGTAGCACGCGTTGCGGGTGCCCAGCCGCCCGTCGCGGATGCGCTTCCACGCCAGTTCAACCGGGACGTTGCTCGCCGCGCCGCCGTCGACGAGAGCCGCGACGTCCTTCTCTTCGCACAGGGCGTCGAGAATCGGGATCATGCGTGGGTCGCTCGTTTCGTGATGGAGCACACCGGGAATGGCCGACGAGAACGACGCCGCATCGACGACGTCGAAGTCGCGGGCCGGGTCGTCGTCGCCAATGATGATCGGCTTGACGATCCGCAAGTCGATGAACGCGGCAACCTGCCACATCCGAGCGCCCACCACCGGGCCGATGCCGATCGGACGAAACGGAACCGACCGCAACTGCAGGGCGGCCAATGCGGGACGGCGGAATCGGGACGGGAGCGCCGTATACGGTTGCCGGCGAACACCCGCGACCACGATGTCGAATGGAATGGCCAAGTCCGACATGCGCATTCGTTGGCCGTCCGCACGGCTGAGCATGGCGTGCGCGAACTGATCGAAACGCAACGCGAACATGCCGGCCAGGCCGTGGCGGCGGCGCAGCCGTTCGCGTCCCAGGATGGCGCGGTAGGACACCGTTTTCGCCCAGGCGATGTACTCCTCGACCGGCACCGGCAGAGCGCGAGCCACCAGGCTGCCCAGAATCGAACCGATCGACGCGCCGATCATGTAGTCGGGCACCTGGCCGACCTCCAGCAACCGCTGCATGCCGCCGATGTAGACGAAGCCGGCACCACCGCCGCCGCCGAGCACCGTGACGAGCTTCTTGTAGCCGACCTCGGAGTCCAATTCCGCTGGGGAGAAGTCATTTCCGTGGCGCTCGATGAGGACTCGGCGCTGATCGTCCTGGTCGGGCGCCAGGCTCGCCAGCGCCTCGCGTGCGGTTGTCAGCGCCGTGATCGGATCCGGTTCCTCGCGCAGCGGCCCGTAGAGCGCGTCGGCGACCCGGGACCGCCACGGAGCGATCTCGGCGCCGACCGAGACGTCTCCGCGCCCGCGGGTACCGCCCGGCCCCGCCGCGCCCGGCTCAAAGTCGGCGAGCCTGGCGAAGTTGAGGATGTAGCGCAGCTTGCGCAGCTCCTCGGCGCTCAACACCTCCGGGGCGGCCAGCTGATGTCGGATGAGCCGGTTTTCCATCCTCTGCAACAGCAGGGCCGGTTCGGCCGGCGGCAGATCGGCGGCGTCGACGGATTCGGCCGCCTCGTCCTCGATCTCCTCGATGAGTTCGAGCCCGGCCCCGCGGCGGCTGAGGCGGCTGAGCAGCGCGTCGGCGAACGGGATCTGCATGAGGGTCAGTCTCGTCGCAGCCCCGGCCGCGCACCATGGAAGGGTGCGGATCGAGCCGCAAACCCGCGCGCAACCAGTACCTTTGAGGCATGCTCGCTCGGCTTACCGCGCTACTCGGCGTGTTGCTCGTCCTGTCAGGATGTTGTGCCGCGCATCGGGTGGAAACGGGATTCCCGGTCGGCACCGGCGTGCACACCATGGCCTTCGGGGGGCTGGACCGCACCTACCGGGTCCACAAGCCGGCGGGCCTGTCGGCGGCGGCACCGCTTGTGGTCATGCTGCACGGGGTGACCGGCAACGGCGAGCAAGCTGAAAACTCTTATGGCTGGGATTCATTGGCCGATTCAGCGAAGTTCGTCGTCGCCTACCCGGACGGCGTCGAGCGGGCATGGAATGGGCACGGCTGCTGTGGCCGGGCCGCCCGTGACAACATCGACGACGTCGGCTTTATCACCGCGATGGTCGGTCAGATCAGCGCCGCCGTGGCGATCGACAAGTCGCGGGTCTATGCCACCGGGATGAGCAACGGCGGCATCATGAGCTACGCGCTGGCCTGCAACAGCGGCATCTTCGCTGCCATCGGTCCGGACTCGGCCACCCAGCTCGACGCATGCGCCGCGCCGCACCCGACGTCGGTGATTCACATCCACGGCACCGCCGACCGACTGGTCCTCTACAACGGCGGGCAGGGCACGAGCACCGTCAACGGGCCATCGATCGCTGACGACAACGCGTTCTGGCGCAACGCCGACCGGTGCGGCCCACCCGATATCACCACCAACGCCCCGATCACCACATCGACCGCCGCATGCGCCGGCAATCGCAGCGTCGTGTTGATCACCATCGAGGGCGGCCGACACCAGTGGCCCGGCGGTACCACCGCCCTCGAGCGAGCGGACCCGACGTCGCACGCGCTCAACGCCACCCAGACCATCTGGCAGTTCTTTGCCACCCACCCTGCCTGAGTCAGAGACCCGGAATCAGGTCCACGCGACCGCGACCACGCAGGTGGTGGCGATGGCTGCGCGACCCGGCATGGCGTCTCCCTGCTTGAGCGACTGTGACCCAGATTACAACACGATGACAAGTTAGAAACAAGAGCTCTTGTCGAAATTGGGCATTGGACTAAAATTCGGCTCCGTGACAGCACCGCGCACGTCTGCGCAAGCCCGGCCGCGCACAATCCGCGGCCTGGACGCCGAGCAGCGCCGCGCGCAGCGTCGTGATCAACTCCTCACCGCGGCGTTCGAGCTATTCGCCCGCGACGGGTACGCCAACACGTCGATCGAGGAGATCTGCCAGACCGCCTACGTGGGCAACAAAGCGTTCTACGACCTGTTCGACAGCAAAGAGGATTGTTACTTGGCGCTGCTGCGCGGGGTCTCCGAACGCATCGAAGATCAAGTGGCACAGGCAATGCGCGAGTCGGCCGATGCCGACGAAGAAGAACTTGTGCGCCGGCTGTTGTCCGCGTTCGCGCACACCCTGGTCGACGACCCCCGCGTCGCGATGGTGACTTTCGGTGTGGCCGCTGGTATTTCGCCGCGAGTTGAGGCCCAGCGGCGGGAGAACCGGCGCTGGGCAGCGTCTTTCATCGAGTCACTGTGGCGTCGCAACCATCCGAGCGGCGGAGTCGACTATCACGCGTTGGCCGTTGCCACTGTTGGCGGGCTGTTCGAGACCGTCACCGACTTTCTTCACGAGGATGATCCGCCGCGGCCGCGGACATTCGACGACCTGATCTCGGATCTGACCACGTTCATGTCGGTCGTCGAGGCCGGAATCCACGCACGGGGCCGATGACGCCGCAAGTCGACGCCTTGATGCGCAACTACGCCGGCGACGTGCCGGGCGCGAGCTTGCTCGTGCTGCGGGACGGTCGGCCGGTCGTGCGGGCAAGCTACGGCCTCGCGGACCTGGAAACGCACACGCCCGCCACGCCGGAGACGAATTACCGGCTCGCATCGGTCAGCAAGCAGTTCACCGCCGCGAGCATCCTGCTGCTGGCGGAGGACGGCCGCCTCACGCTTGATGACCGCGGCCACACGTGGCTGCCCTCGCTGCCGAAAGCCGCTGAGACGGTGACGATTCGCCACCTGCTCACACACACGTCGGGGCTCATCGACTACGAAGATGTGATCCCGGAAATCTTCGCAGCGCAGTTGCACGACGCGGATGTTCTGCGGCTGCTGGAAACGCAGGACCGTACTTACTTCCGCCCTGGCACCGACTATCGGTACAGCAACAGCGGCTATGCATTGCTGGCACTGATCGTGCAGCGGGCGTCGGGGCAGACCTTCGCGACGTTCCTGCGTGAACGCATCTTCCAACCGCTCGCCATGTTCGACACCGTGGCGTACGAGGAAGGTATCTCGACGGTGAACAATCGCGCGTTCGGCTACACGGAAGAGGCGGGCCGCTGGAACCGCACGGACCAAGACCAGACGAGTGC
>NZ_DATMLH010000297.1:0-11257 GCF_035570115.1 Mycobacterium sp. | reverse complement strand
CATGGCCCGAAATCTGGATCGCAGCCCATGGGCCGCGGATGCTGCGGGCCACCGGACGCTATGCCGATGCCTGGGTTCCCTTCGTTCTTTCTCGCCCCACCGACTACGCCCACGCACTCGAGGCCGTACGCGCTGCGGCATCCGACGCCGGTCGTGACCCGATGTCGATCACCCCTGCCGTACAGCGTGCCCTAGTCACCGGCCGAAATCGCGACGACGTAGATGAAGCGCTGGACTCCGTCATCATGAAATCCTCGGCGCTGGCCGCACCCGCAGACGCCTGGGCGCGTCACGGCGCTCAGCATCCTTTGGGAGCCAACTTTTCCGGCGTGCAGGACCTGGTGCCTCAAACCATCGACAAGCAGACGATCTTGTCATACACCGCGAAAGTCCCGGCTTCACTCATGAAAGAACTCACTTTCAATGGGACACCCGACGAAGTCATCGACCAAGTAGCCCAATGGCGCGATCACGGCCTCCGGTACCTAAACATCATCAACGGCAGCCCACTTAATCCGCGCCTGCGTAAGAGTTTGGCGGCCAATGCGCCATACGCAAAGATCCTTCGTAGACTCAGGAAGCTGTGAAGCACCCTAGCGTCGGGTGTTGTTGATTGACGTTTGATTTTGCTGATGAGCCTGTGTTGTTGGTGGCAAACGTCCTCCCGACGCGGCGGCATCCGATACTTTTGGGTACCGGCACGACGAGGGAAGAAACGCGGGAAATACATGGCAACTGAGACAACCGAGGCGGTACGGCTACCGCCAGGACCACGGATACCGAAGACCGTGCAGGGCATCGCGTTCTTGGCTGCAACGCACGGAATGTTCGTTGCTCTGCGCCGACGGTACGGCAGTGCGTTTACCGTCAATTTTCCCGTCTTCGGCCAGACGGTGGTGATCAGCGACCCGATATTGGTTAAGGATGTGTTCAGCACGAGCAGCGATCTGCTCGAACGTCCGACAGGGTCGGGACATCTCGGGGAGGCATTCGGCCCCGGGTCGACGTTCAGCCTTGCCGGCGACGAACTTCTCGCGCGCCGCAAATTGGTGCTCCCGCCGTTTCACGGGAAGCGGGTGACAAGCTACGAGCACATCATCGAAGACGAGGTGATGCGCGAGATCGCAAACTGGCCGGAGGGCCGCGAGTTCAAAACGCTGGAGCCGATGATGCGCATCACCCTCAACGCGATACTGCGTGCCGTGTTCGGCGCCGAGGGACCCGCGCTGGACGAACTTCGCCGCCTGCTGCCGCCCATGTCCACGCTTGTCGGCCCCTTCATCCTGCTGCCGCCGATAATGCGGAGTGATCTGGGTCCATGGAGTCTGGGGGGCCGGTTTCTGCGGTACCGGCGCCGGTTCGACACTGTCGTCGACTCGCTCATCGCCGATGCGCGGGCCGACCCGGCCTTCGAAGAGCGCAACGACGTGCTCTCGCTGCTGGTGCAGGCCCGCTACGACAACGGTGAGCCGATCCCGGATCGGCACATCGCCGACGAGTTGCTGACCTTGGTGGTCTCCGGTCATGAGACAACCAGCTCAGCATTGGCCTGGGCGGTGGAGCGGTTGCGCCGTCATCCGTCGCTGCTGTCGCGGCTGACTGAGGAAGTCGACGCCGGCGGATCTGAGTTGCGGCAGAGGACAATCTGGGAAGTGCTGCGCACCGGGTCGGTTCTCGACGGCACTAGACGCCACACGAAGAAGCGAATCCGGTTAGGGGAGTGGGTCATTCCGGAAAACACCGGGGTGGTATTGAGTATCCGAGTGGCGCATGTGTCAGATGAGAGCTTTCCGGACGCGGCGTCGTTCAACCCGGACCGATTCGTCGGCGCCAGCGCCCCGAAGCCCTTCGCGTGGATTCCGTTCGGCGGCGGCGTGAACCGCTGTATCGGCGCGGCGTTCGCCAACATGGAGATGGACGTCACCCTGCGCACACTGCTGCGCGAATTGCGGTTCGCGCCAACCGATGCGCCGGGCGAACGGCGTCACTTTCGCGGTGTGGCGAGCGTGCCACGACGGGGCGGCCGAGCCGTGGTTTACCGGCGGACGGCGGAGGCGCCGAGCGACGCTGACTCTACATCGGTCGCTGACCACGCCAGCTAAGCTGAGGACGACGACAGCGGCGTTGCTGGCCAATATCGCCGCCGATCGCCACCTGGGAGGCTGCTGGGTCTTTCAGCGATGCCACTCCGCCCGACGCATACCCGCCGGACGCCCCGCGGTTTCCGAAGACTCAGCGCCGCGATCTCCTGCGTGGAATACTCCCGCGGTGTGACCGCAACTCGCATGCCCCATCCCTCAAAGTCCATCGGTACCGCCTCGTGGTTCCAAAAGATCATGGTCAAGTACTGGTATCCCTTCTTGACCCGCCGGTGGGATGCGGAGGACGTCCTTCTGCTCAACTACGGCTATGAGGAGGATCCCCCGATGGGGGTGCCGCTAGCGGCGCCCGATGAGCGCAACAGGTACAACATCCAGCTCTACCACCGCACGGCAACACAGGCGGATCTCGGCGGCAAACAGGTACTGGAGGTCAGCTGCGGCCACGGCGGTGGAGCCTCCTACGTTGTGCGCACGTTGCGCCCGGCGTCCTACACGGGGCTGGACTTAAACGCAGACGCCATCGCCTTCTGTCGGAAAAGGCACAGTCTGCCCGGGCTGGATTTCGTGCACGGCGATGCCCAGAGCCTGCCCTTTGCCGATGAATCCTTCGACGCGGTGATCAATGTCGAAGCCTCGCACGGCTACCCAGATTTTCCCCGTTTCCTCGCCGAAGTGGCGCGCGTGCTACGCCCGGGAGGGCGTTTCCTGTACGTCGATTTCCGCAGCTACCTGGACTTCTCCCAGTGGGAGGCTGCGATGGCCGACGCCCCGATGCGGCCGCTCTCGGAGAGGGTCATCAATGCGGAGGTTCTGCGCGGGCTGGACAACCTTGCGCCGCGGTACCTGGACCTAGTCGGTCACCATCTGCCCGCGTTCCTACGCCCCTTCGGCCGCCTTTTTGTCGGTGTGCCGGGCTCGCTGATGTACCGCGAACTGCAACGCGGGCGGCTTTCGTACCGGATGTACTGCTTCGCCAAGGATTGAGACGGCGTCTGTCGCGCACAGGCGCGCCAGCCCTCGGCGGGACCCGCGACAACTGTCGACGACGTGCGCTATGTGAGCTTCAATCGGCCATTTCGGCAGTCCGCGGCTGCGGCAGTGTCGATAGATGTTTCAACGACACGCAACACTAGCGATCAGGTGTCGTTCCATACTCGATTGCCGTACGTATCGAGGTATGTCACCTCCGCGACCGGTCTGCGCGTTGTGGGCCCGTAGCGCCCGCGCGGCCAGCCGAGCGGCAGGCGTATGGAACAAAAGTAGTCGGGGATCCGCCGACTCGGATACATTCGAGTACCGACACGGAGAGGGGGCGACATGGCAACGGCCACAACCGAGCCGGTACGATTACCGCCCGGGCCTCGGGGACCGAAGACCGTTCAAGGCATTGGGTTGCTCATTGCCCAGCACGCAACGATTGCCGCTCTGGCCCGGCGGTACGGCAACGCGTTCACCCTCAATTTGCCAATCTTTGGCCAGACGGTGGTGATCAGCGACCCAACCCTGGTCAAGGATCTGTTCAGCACGAGCAGGCATTTGCTTGGACGGCCGAAGTACAATCTGGGCGACTTTATCGGCCCCGGATCGATGTTCAACCTGGAGGGCGACGAACTCCTGGAGCGCCGCAAATTGCTGCTCCCGCCGTTTCACGGCAACCGGGTGCGAACCTACGAGCAGCTGATCGAAGAAGAGGTGCTGCGCGAAATCGCGAGCTGGCCGGAGGGCCGCGAATTCGAAACGCTGGAGTCGATGTTGCGCATTACGCTCAACGCGATCCTGCGTGCCGTGTTCGGCGCTGAGGGACCCGCGCTGGAAGAACTTCGGAATTTGATGCCCCCCGCGGTCGAGCTTGGCTCCCGCATCGTCTTTCTGCCGTCGATAGCGCGGCGTGACCTCGGTCGATGGAGTCCCGGGGGCCGGTATCTGGAATACCGACGCCGGATCGACGCTGTCATCGAGTCGCTCATCGCCGATGCGCGAGCTGACCCGGCCTTCGAAGAACGCACCGACGTGCTCGCGCTCCTGTTGCAGGCCCGCGACCAGAACGGTGAGCCGCTACCGGATCCGTATATCGCCGACGAGTTGCTGACCTTGCTGGACGCCGGTCACGAGACGACTTCCACAACGTTGGCCTGGGCGGTAGAGCGGCTACGCCGCCATCCGCAGCTGCTTTCGCGGCTGACCGAGGAGGTCGATGCCGGAGGGTCAGAATTGCGGCAGGCGACGATCTGGGAAGTGCAGCGCACCCGACCCGTTCTCACCCTGACGTTGCGCCGCACGCAGACGCGAATCCGGCTGGGGGAATGGGTCATTCCGGAAGACAGCACGTTGATGACGAGCGTCCAACTGGCCCATGAGTCAGATGAGAGCTTCCCGGACCCGGCGTCGTTCAACCCGGACCGATTCCTCGGCGGCCCGCCGAACCCCTTTTCCTGGATAGCCTTTGGCGGCGGCATGAACCGCTGTATCGGCGCCGCGTTCGCCACCATGGAGTTGGACGTCGCCCTGCGCACACTGCTGCGCGAATTCCGCTTCGTGCCGACCAATGCGCCAGGCGAGCATCGTCACAACCGCGGTGTGTCGATCGCGCCCGGACGGGGCGGACGAGCGATCGTCTACCGACGGACGGCCGACACGCCGAGTAATGGCGTCTTGGCTTCGGTGGCTGACCACGACAATGCGCGGCTCGGAAATCGTCGAGCGGGCAGCGGGTCGGGTAAATCTTAACTCCATGGCATCAAACGCATCTGGGAAGATCGCATTCGTCACCGGCGGGGCATCCGGTATCGGCGCCGCGCTGGCGACCAAGCTGGTCGGCAAGGGCGCCGAGGTCTGGATCGCCGATCGCCAGGTCGGCCCGGCGCAGGAGCTGGCGCAACGCCTGACAAGCGTTGGAGGAAAGGCACATGCGATCGAGCTGGATGTACGCAGCTACCCATCGTTCGACCGCGCGGTCGCCGAGGCGGTGCAGCAATCCGGGCGGATCGACTTCCTGTTCAACAATGCCGGCATCGGGGTTGGCGGCGAGATCGATGCGTACAGTCTCGATGACTGGAACGACGTCTTCGACGTCAACCTGCGCGGCGTGGTGCACGGGATCCAAGCGGTCTATCCGATCATGATCAGGCAGCACTCGGGCCACATCGTGAACACGGCTTCCATGGCCGGCCTGGTCACTACTGTGAGCCAGGCCAGCTACGCCGCTACCAAGCACGCCATCGTGGCGATCTCCAAGACGTTGCGGCTGGAGGCTAAACGCCACAGCGTGCAGGTCTCGGTGCTCTGTCCGGGCGTGATCCGGACCCCGATCCTCACCGGTGGCAAGTATGGACGCAACGAAGGCGTGCGCGACGAGGATCTCCTCAAACTAAGCGACGCAACGCACCCGATGGCACCCGAAAAATTCGCCGATCGCACCCTTCGTGCTGTGTTGCGTGGCGACGCAATCATCGTGGTGCCGGCGTGGTGGAAGGCATTGTGGTACTTGGAGCGACTTTCCCCAGCGTTGTCGATGCAAGCGGTAAAAATGACGATGCTCAAACGCATTCGGGAAGTGCAGTCTGCTCCGTAGCGGGTTTTAGTCCGCAACGTAACGATTCATTGATGTCTCGTTACGCCTTGCGCGCCACCGCCAGGATGTAGTCGATATGCGTTTCATGTAACCAAAAGTTGTCCGGCCTAACGGTTATCCGCAACAGCGGATTCACATGCTTCATGTCAGGCTCGAACGCTCGCTTCCACAGGAACCTGGCCAGCGGCCGGAAAACGTCGCGCGCGATCGATTGGGTTTCGGCTTCGGCAAATCCGATATCCAGCAGCAGCTCTCGATACGCCGCGACGTTCACCGACCTCCGGACAGCTTTCGGCGACGCCCCCCGCCAGCCGACGCGCTCGACCTGCTTGCGATACCGCGCATTGAGGAATGTCCGTTTGGGAACGATATCGGCCGTCACCAAGCGGCCGCCCGGTTTCAGCACCCGCAGCGCCTCGGAGAAGAAATCGACGCGCGACGGAAAGTGAAAAGCCGATTCCAGTGCGACAACCTTGGTGCACGATTCGTCTTCAAATGGTAGATCGGTGGCAGACGCGTTGACATATTGGATTCGTTCGGTCAGCCCAGCTTCTTCCACGCGGCGCGTGGAGATCGCGACTTGCTCTTCGGCAAGATTAACGCCCGTGATGTGTTTTACCCCGAACTCCTTGACCCACAGAATGTCTTGGTCGCCGTATCCGGTGCCGCAGTCCACCACAGTGTCTGACGCATCGAAGTCCGCGCCCCGCGCAACAAGACGGGCCAGGTCCCGGCTCGCCTCATCCATGGTTGTGGGGTTGTTCTTCCAGTACCCGAAGTTGATGAACAGCGACTCTTCGCCGTACAGGTTCTGGGTGCCGATGATGTCGTAGATCTGACCAGTCTTCAGACTCCCCGAGCGCGATGCCAACACGCGTACCACCTGCCGGCACTCGTCCGCCCAGCGACGCAGCCGCGCACTGGTGGTTTCATCTTCTATGCGACGCGGAACCGTGACCACAAGCCCCCCCTGTTCTATCCATTGACTACCGGCAGCAGCGCGGCCTGAGCTTTACCACTGTAACAATCGATGCTCGGACTATCAGTGCGAATACCGGCGGCCCAGATGGCGGCATCAGGCATGTTCGGTGATCCACGTTGTGGTGAAGCGCTGAATTGCAGGGATGTCCTCAGCCAAATCGGCTCCGATGGAGTTCTCGAGCTTGCCGCCCACCAGCGGGATTTTGACCTCTACCGTCGCGGCGAACCGCAGCCGCGAGCCGTAGTCCGCGGGTGCCAGCCACGCTTCCGCACGGCCTGATCCCAACGCCGCGGGAGCGGAGATGCTGACCTGCCCGCGTACCCGGCGGTCACCAACCGGTCGCCACGTCTCGCTGTGCAGGATTTTCAGGTCACCGGGAAAAAGTTTGGCAAGCAGCCCGGGTAGCAGTTGGTGGCCCAGGTGCTGGGTGGCGCGCACCGTCACCGTGCCGTCGGCCTCGACGATCAGCGAATCCAGCGTGCTCGTAGCGTCGAAAGCCGCGTGGCGGGCCAGCCAGTAGTCCTCGCGGCTGAACGCCGCATGAACCTGTTCGACACTGGCGGGCGATTCGGTCAAGATATCGAACGAATGCGGCATAGCAAACCTTTTCTGCAGGTGACGCTCATCGCGGCGGCGTTTCGTCGCGCGGTCTCGCCGGCCTCTCTCCGAATAACCGATCCGCGAGGGCAGACGCGAACTTTCGCGTGTGCTCCAGCTGCTCCGGTTGGACGTTGGTCGTCGGGATACGCAAGCCCAGGTACCGGTCCCGGTACTCACCCGTCCCAAGGTAGCTGGTCAGCGACAGCATTGAGCGAAGCTGGTCGCCGGGATACGAGAAATGGACTCCGTCGACGTACCGGCCGCCCTGCTTCTCCCCCAGCTTACGCACCGCCGTGAGGTTCTCCCGCCAATAGCGGCGGCAGACAACGAACACGGCGAAGGGCTTGCCGGCCAGGAGTTTTCGTGCCTCGTCCGACTTGAGGAAGGAGCGCAGCGGCATGCTCGTGGTTCGCCACCAAGTCGGGGAGCCGATGCAGATGAGGTCGTAGTCCCCGTTTCGCACCGCATCCGGGGTGCGGATCTCCCCGCTGGCACGGCGCGTCTGGGCCGGAAGCACACTGAGCATGTCGGGCCACACACGTCGCATCGGGAAGCGAGAGAACCGTCCGGCGAATCGCCGGTCGGTGAACTCGATCTCGGCCTTCTGCACATCGCACCCTCGGTCGCGAAACACTTCTCCCGCGGCCTCGAGGACTTTGAGTGCCTGCCCGGTATAGGTGTAGTAGAGCAGCAAGACCCGTGGCCGCCGGTCACTGCGCTGCTCGCTGGCCGCTTCGGTCACTACTGCACCTCCTTGTCGAGTCCTCGATGGTTTACGGCCGGGGGAAGCTCGTCCCGTCCTCGCGACCGCAGCTGCTACAGCGCGACCTGCCAGCTAACCCAACGGGCGCAGGACGATCGGCATGCCGTCTACCGGGATCGGTATCCCCCCGTAATCCCAGCGCGCCTGATAGCCCGGCCGGGCCAGCTCCAGCCGGTACCGGCGCAGCAGCCGGTGCACGACGGTCTTGATTTCCAACTGCCCGAACACCATCCCGATGCACTTGTGCGCGCCACCGCCGAACGGGGCGTAAGCGTAGCGGTGGCGCTTGTGCTCGGACCGCGGCTCGGCAAAACGCTCGGGGTCGAAATTCTCCGGCTCGGTCCACAGCTCGGGCAGCCGGTGGTTCATCCCGGGCCAAACCATCATGGGCGTGCCGGCCGGGAGAAAATAGCCCAGCAACTCGGTGTCACGCACGGTCTGGCGCATGACGAACGGCAGCGGGGGCACCATCCGCAGCGACTCGTTCATCACCAGATCCAGCGTCTCCAGCTTCTCCAGCGACTCGAGGTCCAGCGGCTCGTCGCCCAGCCGGGCCGACTCGTCGCGGCAGCGTTCCTGCCACTTCGGATGGGCGGCCAGGTGGTAGGCCATCGTGGTGAGCGCCGAGGTGGAAGTGTCGTGGGCGGCCATCAGCAAAAGGATCATGTGGTTGACGATGTCCTCGTCGGTGAAGCGGTTGCCGTCCTCGTCATCGGTGTGGCACAGCACCGTCAGCATGTCGGTGCCCTCGGCGTCACGGCGCTCCTTGACCCGCTCAGCCAAGCAGTCCTCAAGGAATTTGCGGCCGCGCCGGCCGCGCCACCACTTGAACGGCGGGACGGGGTAGCGGATGAACGCGCCACCGGCGCGGGTTGTCCTCGTGAAGGCCTGATTGATCTTGGTGACCAGGTCATCGTCGGCGCCGGGCTCGTGGCCCATGAACACCGTCGCCGCGACATCGAGAGTGAGTTGCTTTACCGCGGGGAAAAACAGGAACCGCGCGTCGTTGGTCGGCCAGTCGGCTACGCCGGCCGTCACCACCCGGTCGATGTGCTCGACGTAACCGGCCAACCGGGTGCGGGTGAACGCCTCATTCATGATGCGCCGGTGATACAGGTGCTCGTCGAAATCCAGCAGCATCAGGCCCCGGTTGAAGAACGGACCGATCACGTCGTTCCAGAACTCTTGGGAGAAGTCCTTGTTCTTGTTTGTGAACACCGCCTGGATCGCGTCGGGCCCTGAGACGACAACCGAGCGCATTATCGGCGGGTCGGAAAAAAACAGCGGGCCGTGCTTCCGATACATATTCAGCGCGAAGTCCGGTCCTTCGCGGAAAAACTCGATGGTGTGGCCCAGAATCGGCAGGCCCGAATCCCCCAGAACCGGCTTGAGGTCGCTGCCGACGGGTGGCTTGGCCAGCACCTTGGTCTTCCACGGATGAGCGAGCACCCGCTTCTCGAGCACACCCATGCCCGGAATGTTGTTGAGGGTCGGCGTGAATCGGCGACGCGCCTGGTCGAGCAAATAATGCCTGGTACTAATGTGGGCCATCGCCGCTCCTTGCCGCGTGGGACAACCGACAGCGTTCGGCGTCCGTGGTGGACCTTGGTGGTAAGTGGGTGACCGCCGGCCGACAAACTCCGAACCACACCAGCCACCAGATACTAGCCTCGGATGCGTGACAGAGAAGGTTTCCGTCGATCTCAGCGGCGCCGCGCAGACCATGCTGGCGACCCTGTATCTCAAGGCGCTGGACGCCGATTTCGACCGCCCGGTCCTGGGCGACCGGTACGCGAAGGAAGCGGTCAGCCGCCTCGATTACGACTTCCGCGAGATTGGTATCACCGCCAGGTGGGCGCCTTTGATCACCGTGCGCACCGCCCAGTACGACATCTGGGCGCGCCAATTCCTGGCCGTTCACCAGCAGTGCACGGTCGTGCATCTCGGGTGCGGTTTGGATAGCCGGGTGTTCCGGCTGGATCCCGGTCCGGACGTGCAGTGGTATGACGTCGACTACCCCGCCGTAATCGCATTGCGGGAGAAGATCTTTCCAACCCGTCCGCGGTACCAGCTCATCGCCACTTCCGCGACCGATCAGTCCTGGCTCGACCAGATTCCCGCAGACCGTCCGGTGCTGCTGCTGGCCGAGGGCATCAGCATGTATCTGACAGAAGACGAGGGCGTCGCGCTGCTGCGCCGCGTTGTCGACCACTTCCCATCCGGTGAACTGCAGGTCGACTTCTACAATTGGCTGGCAATCAAGTCGCAGAAGTCGCATACGCTGGTGCGGCGAACCGGGTCGACGCTGTATTGGGCGGTCAATAGCCCGCAGGACATCCTGAGCCGAGTCCCCGGGGTCCGCTTGCTTATCGCCGTCACGTTCTTCGACGCCAGCACATTTCGCCGGGCCTCGGCTACGTACCAGCTGTCGAGGCGCCTGGTTCGCGTGGTCCCGCCGGCGCGGAAGATGCTGCAATATCACCGTTACGCCTTCGGACCCGCTAACTGACACCGGTTGTGGCATGCTGCTCGGCGACGGTACGGAGCAGCGAATGTATTACCTCGATCGATTTCTCCGGCGCCGTCGCGTGCGTGTGGTACTCGATCACCAATTGTCCGGCGAAGATCTTGCTGAGATACATGTCGATCCCGGCGTTGACGGCGAAGAACAACTCGTCATGGGTGGCGGTCAATTCCACATCCGGCGGTGTGCGCACGGGCGGCACCAGACCGCTGTCAGTCAACATGACGATATCGGGCAAGCCGGGTGGATTCCCGACGTATTGCGGGCTGAAGTGAAGCAGCGACTGCTGGATCACGCCGTCGGACAGGTCCGCCCGAAAAGTCTCGACAATGTCCCGGGCGAGACTCACCACATCGGTGTTGCGGTCGATCTCGGCGAGATAGGTGGCCACTCCCAAAGGGTTTGTGCACGCGGTCGCAGACAGCGGGGGCGACAGGAAATACCGCAAATCGACCGGATAGAGGTAGGGCACCGGAATATTCGTCCTGCCGCGAACTCGCCACTCCGCCAGGAGCAGAACCGCAGACAGCAAGCCGTTCAGGCTAATCTTCTGTGCACGACTGAGCGCGATTAGGTCGCGTGTCTCGCGCTCGCTCAGCTGGCACCCCGCCATGGGAACACGAAGCGGCACTGCGGATTTGACGTCAGATCCGGTTCGCCGCGATGGCGGCAGGTCGTAGGCGAACATCGCGGACATGAACCGCTCGAGCCCCGA
>NZ_DATMLH010000296.1:0-3306 GCF_035570115.1 Mycobacterium sp. | reverse complement strand
TTTGACGTGGCCCGGGCGTGCATACGACGACTCGGTGCGGACCTGGTGGCGGCGGGATCACTGTCGCACCGCGATGACGTCTTTCACCTCACCTACGACGCCCTGCGCAGCGGCTACGTGAGCGGCGAACTCGGCGAGATCTCCAGTCGGCGTGAGCAATTCGCGGATCGTCAGCTACGTCGGCTGCCCAAAGCGTGGGCTGGTCGGCCGCAAATCGTTTCGGTCCAAGATCTTTCCGCGGATTGCGAGGCCACCGCCCTGACGGGGGTCGCCGCCAGTCCTGGGGTGGTGACCGGGCGGGCGCGGGTGGTCCTCGACCCGGTGACCACCGAGCTGGACGAGGGCGACATCCTGGTTTGCGAGACCACCGACCCCAGCTGGGTCGCGTTGTTCCTGGTGGCCGGGGCCGTTGTGACCGACTACGGCGGCATGCTGAGTCACGGGCCGATCGTGGCGCGCGAACTGGGCATCCCGTGTGTGTGCGGCACCGAGGTCGGGAGCAGGCGGATTCGCGACGGCCAGCTCATCCGCGTGGACGGCGATGCCGGCCTGGTGGAGATCTTGGAGCCGGCCGTGAAAGCCCCTGGTTAGTTCTGAGTTTGCTAGCGGGTTGGCCGAAAACTAGACCGCGCCGGTGAAACCTGTGGTAGAAACCACCCACCGTGTTTTTAACTTTGCTTAAATCGATGCGTTCGCCGAGACAGTTCCGAGTGATGCCACAACAGTTCGTGTGCGCACGTCAAGGCGTTGGAAGCCAACAACTCCGGAGCGCCGGGGCTGGATAGTGACGTCTGGGACGAGCGGGACATCGATGGATGCCAGGCGACCTATCGTGCCCCGCCTGATCCGTTGGTTTGCGGTGCCGATCATTATTAGCTGGGTCGCGCTGACCGTGCTGGTGAACGTCATCGCGCCCCAGCTGGAAGTGGTTGGCGAGCGGCATGCCGCACCGATGGCCCCCATGGATGCGCCGTCGATGCAAGCGATGATGCGCATGGGCAAGAACTTCAAGGAATTCGATTCCAACAGTACGGTCACGATCATCCTGGAAGGCCAGCGGGAACTCGGCGAGGCGGCGCACCGCTACTACGACACCATTATCCATCAGCTGGAGCAAGATCCCCGGCATGTGCAGCACATTCAGAACTTCTGGGGTGATCGGTTAACGGCGGCGGGAGTCCAGAGCGCCGATGCCAAGGGCGCCTATGTGTTCTTGAACCTCGCCGGTGCGCAAGGCACGACGTTGGCGAACGAATCCGTCGAAGCGGTCCGCGAAGTCGTGGATCGGACACCGTCGCCGCCAGGGGTGACGGCCTACGTCACCGGCTCAACGGCGCACAGCTACGACGAGTACATGATCGGCAACGCAAGCATAAATAGAATTACCGCGTTCACCCTTGGTGCGATCGCGATCATGTTGTTTCTGGTCTACCGCTCGATCGCCACCACACTGATCCAGCTTTTCATGACCCTGATCGAATTGGCGGTGTCTCGGGGCGTCATCGCGGTGCTCGGCAATTACGGGCTGATTGAGCTCGCGGTATTCGCGACGTCTCTGCTGACGATGTTGGCCATCGCGGCTGGAACCGATTACGGGATATTCCTCATCGGACGTTACCGAGAGGCACGCGCGACCGGTGAGGATCGCGAGACTGCTTACTACAGCACTTTTCACGGTGTCACTCCCGTCGTGTTGGGTTCGGGTCTGACGATCGCCGGGGCGGCGTTTTGCCTGAGCTTTACCCGGCTGCCCTGGTTCACCACAATGGGGGTTCCGGTCGCGATAGGCATGCTCGTTGTCGTGGCCGCTGCGCTTACCCTGGGGCCGGCCGTTCTTGTTGTGAGCAGTCGATTCGGTCTTTTGGAATCCAAGGGGGCGCGTCCGGGTCGACTGTGGCGACGGGTCGGTACTGCCGTCGTGCGTTGGCCCGCACCGATTCTGGCCGTGAGTGCGGTGGCCGTTCTGATCGGCATGATCGCCTTGCCCGGATACAAGACGCTGTACAGCGAGCGCTACTACTTACCGGACAGCACTCCGGGCAATCTCGGGTATACCGCCGCGCAGCGGCATTTTTCGGAAGGGCAACTGAATCCCGACTTGCTGATGGTCGAGGCCGACCATGACATGCGCAACCCCGCCGACATGCTGGTGCTGGACAAGGTGGCGAAAAACGTGCTCCACGTCGAGGGCATTGTGATGGTGCAAGACATCACCCGCCCCCTGGGGATTCCGATCGAACATAGCTCGATGCCGTTTCTGAGCAGCATGCAAAGCCAGACGACGATGCAGAATATGGCGTTTTTAAAAGACCGGATGGCCGACATGCTGAAGTTGGCGGACGAGCAGCAGGTCACGATCGACTACCTGCAACGGCTGTACGACCTCACAAATCAGCTGTCCAACGCGACGCACGACACCGCCCGTGACACCGAAGACGCGACGGCCATCACCGATGAATTACGCAATCATATCGCGGATTTCGACGATTTCTGGCGGCCGATCCGCAGCTATCTGTACTGGGACAAGCACTGCTTCGACATCCCCGTCTGCTGGTCACTTCGGTCCATATTTGATGGCCTCGACGGGGTCGATCAGGTCGATGAGAAGCTGCACGGTCTGACGGATGACATAAAGCGTACGGATTCGCTCACGCGCGAAACGGCCGAGCTGTTGCCGCCGATGCTGGCCAGCATGAACCGCACTCGTGGATTGACACTGACCATGCACAGCACCTTCCAGGCGATGATCAACCAGATGGAGGCCATGAGCGACACCGGCATTGCCATGGGGCACAGTTTCGATGCCGCGAGAAACGATGATTTCTTCTATCTGCCCCCCGAGGCTTTCGATAACGCGGAGTTCCAGCGGGGCCTCAAGATGTTCTTGTCGCCGGACGGCAAATCGGCGCGGTTTTTCATCACCCATCAGGGCGATCCCGCGACCCCGGAAGGCATCGGGCGGGTTGACGCGGAGCGAACCGCGGCGCAGCAGGGCCTGAAACAGTCCTCCTTGGCGGACGCCAGAATCTATCTCGGCGGCACCGCCGCGACCTACAAGGACATGCACGACGGCAACACCTACGACCTCATGATCACCGGGGTCGCCTCGCTCACCCTGATCTTCGCGATCATGCTGGTGCTGACGCGAAGCCTCGTCGCCGCGTCGGTTATCGTCGGCACCGCCGCGAGCTCAATAGCGGCGTCCATCGGACTCTCCGTGCTCATCTGGCAGGACCTCTTCGGTATCAGGCTCCACTTTTCCGTCATGCTTTTCGCGGTCATCATCTTGTTAGCTGTCGGATCCGA
>NZ_DATMLH010000295.1:0-58032 GCF_035570115.1 Mycobacterium sp. | reverse complement strand
CCGCCGAGCAGATCGCGCATTCTGGTGCCCATTGCACCATCATGGCCCCCCGGCTAGGCCGACGCGGTGTGCACTGACTCGACGGTATACAGGTGGGGGTCGTAGCCGTTCGCCAGTTCGGCACACAGCGCCATGTGTTGCAGGGCCGTGCTGTTCTGCCGCATCGCCTGAAGCGCGTCGGCACTGCGCCATTGCGCGTAGTTGACGACGCGGGTGCCGTCGGTGCTGAGGTGAATGTTCGCCGAGATGAACCCGTCGATGTGCTGCATCACTTCCTCGGTGGCTGCGGTCAACAGGTCGGTGAGTTGTCGCGCCCGCTCGGGTTCCACGGTGAAGACGTTGATCAGCGTCGCGTGGTCGGCGTGTTCGGTGATGACGGTCATGGCTCCTCCAATGTCAGGTTCCTTACTTAAGCCTAGCACTGATGTAAGGTTCCTGTCATGCAATGGTCCGAGAGGGAACGTTCGGTCGGTTATCTGGTCAAGCGGGTCCAGCAAGGGCTGCGACGGCGATGCGACGCCGCGCTGAAGCCGACCGGGCTGTCGATGGCGCAGTACGCGGCGCTGCGTGCGCTCGCCGAACATCCGGATGCCTCGGCCGCCGAACTGGCGCGGTTGTGCTTCGTGACGCGACAGTCCTTGCAGGACCTGCTGACCGGATTGCGCACGGCGGGTCTAGTCGAGACCGTCGACGCTCCGCCGCGCGGCAGAGCGCGGTCGTTGCGTCTGACCCGCCGGGGATCGCGACAACTCAACGCCGCCGATGACGCCGTGTTCGGAGTCGAAGCGGTAATGCTGCAGGGCATTTCGGCCAGTGCGCGGCGAAGCGTTGCCGAGGCTCTGACCAATTGCGCTGAGAACCTGGAGCGCTCGTAATCCGTGCCCGAGCCGACTACGGGCTACTGCGCCAGCCGTTGATGCCGATCACGATCATCCGCAGCTGCTTGACCGCGGTCCGCCGGATCTCCTCGAGCGCCTCCGCGCCCTGGGCGTCCTCGAGCGCCTCGGCGACGACGATCATCGAGTTGACGAACAGGGTCGCGAGCACGTTGAGATCTTCGGTGCTCCACGCATTCAGCCCCGGGAAGCGGGCCAGGTCGGTGGCCAGCTCCGAGGTGAGCAGTCGGAACTCGGTGCGGATGGCATAGCGCAACACGGTGACGCCGCTGGAGCGTTCGCGCCCGATGAAGCGCCAATGCTCGCGACGCTCGGTGACGCTGGCGACGACGATCTCGACGGACGACTCGATCACGCGGTTCGGGTCGAGCTTGCCGGCGCGGGCGCCGCGCAGCATGTCGCGCAAGATTCGAAACGACTCGTCGATCAGGACCAGCCCGAGGGCCTCCATCGATTCGAAGTGACGGTAGAACGCGCCCGGCACGATTCCGGCCTCGCGGGTCACCTCACGCAGGCTCAGACCGCTGAAACTGCGGTCGTCCAGCAGTTTGAGCGCGGCGGCGACGATGGCCCGGCGGGTCGCCTCTTTGCGCTCCTCACGGGACGGTCCTTCGCGGCTACGCCCCCGGCCCGACCGGTGCGGGCGTGTGCTAGGAGGACGATCGTTCACTGTGTGAACGCTATCACAGACCTGCGGAAACCCTTGACGAGCTGCACCATGTGCGTGCACGGTATACATATGTTCACTCAAGACTTGAAGAAGCGGGTACTGGGTTCCGACCTGGTCGGCCTGCTTACCGGCCCGCACGGCGTCGACCGGTACACCGAACTGCTGGCCCCCACCTGGACGCGCGGCGAGGGCCGCGCGAAAGTCGTGGATGTGCGGCGGACCACCCCGCGCAGCGTCACCCTGGTGCTGGCGCCCAACGACGCGTTCGCCGACACCGGTCGCACACTGCGTGCGGGACAGTACGTCAACCTCGCCGTCGAGATCGACGGCCGTCGGCACACCCGCTGCTACTCACCTGCCAATGCCGAGGGCGCCTCGCATCTCGAGCTGACGATCGGACAGCACGACGGCGGGCTGGTCTCGACATTTCTGTACGAGCGAGCCCGGCGAGGGATGGTGGTCGGGCTTGCCGGCGTCGGCGGCGACTTCGTCTTGCCACCGCAACGACCCCACCGGATTCTGTTCGTCTCCGGTGGTAGTGGCATCACGCCCGTCATGGCGATGCTGCGCACGCTGCTCGACGAAGGCCACACCGGCGAAATCGCGTTCGTGCATTACGCGCGCAACCCGGCCGAGGCCTGCTACCGCGACGAGCTCGTCGATATGACGCGTGTGCGGGTGCTGCATGGCTATACCCGCTCAGCCGGCGGCGAGCTCGAGGGCCGATTCGGGCCCAAACACCTGGCGGCGGCGATGCCGTCACCGGATGCCGTATTCGTCTGCGGCCCTGCGGCTTTAGTCGACACCGTCCGAGAGCACTGCCAGAACGTGTACGCGGAGAGCTTCGTGGCCCCGACGCCCGCGCTGCCCGCGGAACCGTCGGGCGGTCGAGTGACGTTCGCGGACAGCGGCATTGAGGTGGTTGACGACGGGCGCTCACTGCTCGAGCAAGCCGAATCGGCTGGCCTTACCCCGGCGAGCGGATGCCGGATGGGCATCTGCCATACCTGCACGCGCCGCAAAGCCTGCGGCGTCGTGCGCAACCTGACCACCGGCGCGGTGTCGACCGCACCCGACGAGGACGTGCAGATCTGTGTGTCCATTCCCGTCGGTGACGTCGACATCGCCCTCTAGAGAAGCTGGAGAACTTCATGTCACAGCCCAAGATTGCCCTGACGCCCGAGCAGGCCGATGCGTTCGGCCGTGAACTCGACGCCATCAAGGAACGCGTGATGGCCGATCTCGGCCAGCGCGACGCCGACTACATCCGTCGCGTCATCAAGACGCAGCGCGCACTCGAAGTGAGTGGCCGCGCCCTGCTGTTCGCCGGGATCCTGCCGCCGGCCTGGCTCGCGGGCACCGCGATGCTCGGAGTGGCAAAGATCCTCGACAACATGGAGATCGGCCATAACATCATGCACGGGCAGTACGACTGGATGCGTGACCCAAACATCCGCGGCGGCGACTTCGAATGGGACACCGCGTGCCCGGCCGATCAATGGCGGCACTCGCACAACTACATGCACCACACCTACACCAACATCGTGGGTATGGACCGCGACATCGGCTACGGCATCCTGCGGATGAGTGAGGATCAGCCATGGAAACCATACTTCCTTGGCAACCCGGTCTACGCGTTCCTGCTGATGGTGCTCTTCCAGTATGGGGTCGCGCTGCACGAACTGGAAACCGAACGCATCCGCGCAGGCGAAATCCGGTTGGTCGACAAACGCGAAGTCCTGCAAGGTATTTGGCGAAAAACCCGCAGGCAGATGCTGAAGGACTACGTCGCCTTCCCGCTGCTGGCCGGCCCGTTCGCCCCGTTCGTGTTCGCCGGCAACCTGTCGGCCAATCTGATCCGCAACGTCTGGTCGTACATGATCATCTTCTGCGGCCACTTCCCGGATGGCACACAGGAATTCACCGTCGAAGAGACTCAAGACGAGTCACGTGGGATGTGGTATTTCCGCCAGATTCTCGGTTCGGCGAACTTGACTGGCGGCAAGCTGTTCCACTTGCTGTCCGGTAACTTGTCGCACCAGATCGAACACCACCTCTTCCCGGACATGCCGGCCCGCCGCTACGCGGAGATCGCCCCGGAGGTGCAGGAGATCTGCCGGCGCTACGGCATTCCGTACAACTCGGGCTCGCTGCCGGAACAGTTCGCCACCGTCGTGCGCAAGATCGTGAAACTGGCGCTCCCGCCGAAGGGTCGCGGCATCGAGTCGAAGCGCGCTGATCAGCGGGTCGCCGCCTGAATGCACCGAGTGGCTATGAGCTGGGGAGATCATCACCCCAGCTCGTAGGACTCCTTCGACACTCGGAAGAAGTGCCCGGTGCTGACGTCGGTGCATTTCACGGCGGCCTGCTCGCTCTTGCAGGCGATCACACCCGCTGAAACCGGTTGGTCGTAATTCACCGGATCGGAGGCCGCCAAGGTGCCTGGACTGTAGCCCACAATCGGCAACTGGCCCCGCATGAGAACGACGGTGCTGGTGGCGTCGGCCCGACCCCCTGGGGGCGGCCGCGGTGGCACCCAGCTCTGGTTAACGATGTCGCACTGCACGAAATTCTTACCGAACCCGAGTTTGTCTGTTGGAGGGTAGTTGACCAGGTTGCAGGAGATATCTCCCGACGGCGACTGGAACTGCTCGGAGTAGGGGTTGGCCTGCGCGCTTCCTGCCAAGCCCATCGCTGCCGCGCCGACTATCGCGCACCCCCCCGCAACCATTCCGATTTTGCGGTGAATGACCACTCTTTGTGTATATCCCCGACCAGTTTCGCATCCGTTGCTAAATTGTCACGCCATGGTTACCCTCCCCTCACTCGATGGCGTCGAGCATAAATTCATCGATGTGGGCGGAGGCGTCACGATTCACGTCGCCGACGCCGGACCCGCCGACGGGCCGCCGGTAATGCTGGTGCACGGCTTTCCGGAAAACTGGTGGGAGTGGCACGAGCTGATCGGCCCGCTGGCCGCCGACGGCTACCGGGTACTGTGCCCCGACCTGCGCGGCGCGGGGTGGAGTTCGGCGCCGCGCTCGCGCTATCTGAAGAACGAGATGGCCGACGACCTGGCGGCCGTGCTGGATCGGCTGGACGTCGGGCCGGTGAAGCTGGTGGCCCACGACTGGGGTGGGCCGGTCGCGTTCATCATGATGCTGCGGCATCCGGCGAAGGTGACCGGGTTCTTCGGACTCAATACCGCGGCGCCCTACGTGCAGCGCGATCTCTCATCGGTCCGCAACATCTGGCGGTTCTGGTATCAGATCCCGATGTTGCTGCCGGTGATCGGGCCGCGCCTGATCGCAGATCCCAAGGCCCGCTACTTCAAGATGCTGGCGTCGTGGGTCGGCGGCGGATTCATCGTGCCCGAGGACGACGTCCGTATGTACGTCGAGTGCATGCGCCAGCCCGGCCACGCGGTGGCCGGATCGCGGTGGTATCGCACCTTTCAGAGCACGGAGATGCTGCGCTGGCTGCGGGGCGAATTCGACGACGTTCCCGTCGAGGTCCCGGTCCGCTGGCTGAGTGGCACCCAAGATCCGGTGCTCATACCGGATCTCCTGGGCGGATATGCCGAGCACATAAGCGATTTCGAGGTCGAGCTGGTCGACGGTGTCGGGCATTGGATCGTCGAGCAGCGCCCCGATCTGGTGCTGGACCGGCTGCGCGCCTTCCTGAAGATTTGAGCTGGTTCTAGCGCCGATACCCAAGCAGTGCAACGGAGGCATGCACGGCGGGCTCGACGATTTCGCGCATGCTGTGCCCGTCCTCGACGGCGAGTGCGGTCAGTTCCCGCAGGCCGCCCACCAGAATCACCGCCGAGGGTCGCGTCAATGGCGGCAGTCCGGCCTGTTGAAACCCCGTGCTGCCGCTGAGGTTGACCAACAGACTGGTCAACAGCTGCAGGCCGCGACGCTGGAACGGTCGGGCCGCCGCGTCCAGAGACGGCATTTCGCGGATCCAACTCAAGGTGATAGCCGGTCGGGCTTCGATGTGGCCGACGTAGGCTTCCACGGCCTGGCGAATCTGAGCCTGCCAGTCCGCGTCGGGATCGACGGCGTCGCGAATCTCGTTCGCCAGGTTGTCGACATCGACATGCAACAGCTCGAGAAAGCACTGCTCTTTACTCTCGAACTGGTCATAGAACGTCCGCTTGGACGTGCGGGCGTGACGGACGATGTCGGCGACGGTGGAGGCGCGGTATCCGCGCTCGGTTATGGAGGCCGCGAGACCGTCGAGCAGGCGGCGTCGAAACGGGTCGACGTCGGTCGGTTCGACCGAAGCTGCGTCGTCAGCGACGGTTGTCGCCACGTCGCCTCCTTCTGACGGAAACGCCGAATAGCTCTTGCCAGCGCTTGGTACCACAGGGTACCGTACCCGAATAGGCCGTGGTACGGCGCAGTACCATCTCGATATGTTGGGAGCAGCGATGAGCACCATCGACACACCGGCGGCCCCGGCGCCGCCGGCAGTCCGGCTGCCCCCAGCCCCGCGCATCCCAAAAGTCTTTCAGGGCGCGGCATTCGCGATCTCGCGGCGATGGACCGTCCAGCAGATGGCCCGCCGTCACGGCGAGGTGTTCATGCTCACCGTCCCGGTCTATGGCCGGGTCGTGGTGGTGGCGAATCCGCAACTGGCCAAGCAGATTTTCACCACCAGCCCAGACCTGCTCGGCAATATCCGGCCCAACCTGAGCCGGTTATTCGGGTCGGGTTCGGTGTTCGCGCTCGACGGCGACGAACACCGACAGCGACGCCGCCTGCTGGCCCCGCCCTTTCATGGCAAGAGCATCAAGAACTACGAGCGGATCATCGAGGAAGAGACGCTGCGCGAGATCGCTGGCTGGCCCGAAGGCGCGTTATTCGCCACGCTGCCCTCGACGATGCGGATCACGCTCAATGCCATCCTGCGCGCGGTCTTCGGGGCCGAAGGCGCCGAGCTCGATCAACTGCGCCGGATCCTGCCGCCGTGGGTCACCCTGGGCTCAAAGATGGCCCTGCTGCCCAAGCCGCAACGAACCTACGGCCGCTATACCCCGTGGGGCCGAATGGCCGGGTGGCGGCGCCAATACGACGTCATCCTCGACAAGCTCATCGACGCGGAGCGCGCCGATCCGAATTTCGAAGAGCGGACCGATGTACTGGCGCTGATGCTGCGCAGCACCTACGAAGACGGTTCGGCCATGTCGCGCAACGACATCGGCGATGAGCTCCTAACGCTGTTGGCCGCCGGACATGAAACGACAGCTGCCACCCTCGGCTGGGCCTTCGAGCGGATCAGTCGCCACCCTGATGTGCTCGCCGCGCTGGTGGCCGAGGCCGACGCGCAAGGCAGCGAACTGCGACAGGCGACGATCCTCGAGGTGCAGCGCAGCAGAACGGTGATCGATTTGGCCGGCCGCCACGTCTATTCACCCGTGTACGAACTGGGCGAGTGGGCCATTCCCCGTGGGTCGTCGATCCTGGTGGGCATTGAACGCCTGCACGCCAACCCCGACATTTTTGCGGAGCCGGACCGCTTCGATCCGCAGCGCTTCGTCGGCTCCAAGCCGCCCAGCTTCGCCTGGATCCCGTTCGGCGGTGGCTCCCGGCGCTGCGTAGGTGCCGTGTTCGCGAACATGGAGATGGATGTGGTGCTACGAACGGTGTTGCGCCACTTCACTATCGAGACCACGACTGCCCCAGGCGAGAGATGGCATTCCCGGGGCGTTGCCTTTACCCCCAAGGACGGCGGGAAGATTGTGGTCCATCGGCGTTAAGATCGGCGGTCATGACTGTCAGCGATCGTGGGGCCAACCAGCTCGTGGACACCATGAACGGCGCCATAGCAACGACGATTCCGATTGCACACAAGATGGGCCTGAAGGTCGTCGAGGCTCGGCCCGGTTTTGCCGCCACGACCGTCCCGGCCGAAGGCAACGGGAACCATTTCGGGGTCATCTATGCCGGCGTGCTGTTCACCGTGGCCGAAATCCTCGGCGGGATCATTCCGCTGATCACCTTCGACACCACCAAGTACTTTCCGTTGGTCAAGAACCTTGACATCCAATTCGTCTCGATGGCCAAGTCCGACGTCCGTGCGCAAGCCAGCCTCGATGACGAGACGATCGCGCGGATCGAAGCCGAAGCGGCCCAACGAGGTAAGGCCGACTTCACCCTGGAGGCGGTGGTGACCGATGCCGACGGCAAGACGGTCGCCACCACCCGCGGCCTGTATCAGTTACGCGCGCTCGGCGGCTAACGGTCGGCCGCGGCGCGACGCGGCAGCTTCCAGCCGGGCCGGAGGTAATGGCACGTATACCCGCTGGGGTAGCGCTCCAGATAGTCCTGATGCTCGGGCTCGGCCTCCCAGAAGTCGCCGGCGGGGCTGACTTCGGTCACTACCTTGCCGGGCCACAGGCCGGACGCCTCGACGTCGGCGATGGTGTCCAACGCAATGCGCTTCTGCTCCTCGTCGACGTAGAAGATCGCGGAGCGGTAGCTGGTCCCGACGTCGTTGCCCTGTCGGTTCTTGGTGGTCGGATCGTGGATCTGGAAAAAGAATTCCAGCAGCGTACGGAAGTCGGTGCGTGCCGGGTCATAGGTGATCTCGATGGCCTCCGCGTGCGTTCCGTGGTTTCGGTAGGTCGCATGGGGAACGTCACCGCCGGCATAGCCGACCCTGGTCGAAACCACGCCGGGCTGCTTGCGGATCAGGTCCTGCATGCCCCAAAAGCAGCCGCCGGCCAGTATTGCCTTGCTGTAGTCCGTCATTCTTCGCATTATCCCGTCCCGCGGCACGGGCTGCCAGAAGCGCCGGTCGTAGGTTCGGACATTTGCTCGACAAACAGCGATAGAACGTGTTCTAGTTTCTTGCGTGGAGCAGGTTTTTACCCGCGACGAGCTGGCCGCCGCATTCGAGAGTTTCGAGCAGACAGTGGCCCGCGCCGCCGAGACCAGGAGTTGGGATGCCTGGGTGCAGCAGTACACCCCGGACGTCGACTACATCGAGCACGCCGCGGGCACCATGAAGGGCCGCGATCAGGTACTCACCTGGATACGCGAGACGATGTCGACCTTTCCCGGCAGCCATATGACGGCCTTCCCGTCGCTGTGGTCGGTCATCGACGAGCGCACCGGTCGCGTCATCTGCGAGCTGGACAACCCGATGCGCGACCCCGGTGACGGCACCATCATCAGCGCAACGAACATCTCGATCATCACCTACGCGGGCGACGGCCAGTGGTGCCGGCAAGAAGACATCTACAACCCGCTGCGCTTTTTGCGGGCGGCTATCAAGTGGTGCAAGAAAGCGGAGGCGTTGGGCACGCTCGACGAGGATGCCGCGCGGTGGCTGCGTCAATACGGAGGTTCAGCGTGAGCGCACCCAAGCTGGTCATCGGCGCCAACGGATTCTTGGGCTCGCATGTCACCCGCCAACTCGTCGCCGCGGGCGCCGACGTGCGTGCCATGGTGCGCGGAGGCGCCAATACCCGCAGCATCGACGATCTCGAGGTCACCCGATTCCACGGCGACGTCTTCGATACCGCCACCGTGCGGCAAGCGATGGACGGTTGCGACGAGGTGTACTACTGCGTGGTCGACACCCGGGCGTGGCTGCAAGACCCCGCACCGCTGTTTCGCACTAACGTCGAGGGACTGCGCAACGTTCTCGACGTCGCCGTCGAAAAACCAATCGCCGCAAAGCTGCAGCGGTTCGTGTTCACGAGTAGCTATGCGACGGTGGGCCGTCGGCACGGCCACGTGGCAACCGAAGACGACCAGATCGACCGCCGCGGGCTCACCGCCTATGTCGAGTCGAGGGTGCAGGCCGAGGACATGGTACTGCGATACGCATCGGAAAACGGTTTGCCCGCCGTCGCGATGTGCGTCTCGACGACCTACGGCAGCGGTGACTGGGGCCGCACACCGCACGGTGCCTTCATCGCCGGCGCGGTCTTCGGCAAGCTGCCCTTTCTGATGAACGGCATCCAGTTGGAGGTCGTCGGTGTCGACGACGCGGCGAGGGCTTTGCTGCTGGCCGCCGAGCATGGGCGCATCGGTGAGCGGTACCTCATTTCCGAACGGATGATTCCGCTGAAGGAGGTCGTCAAGATCGCGGCCGACGAAGCCGGTGTGCCGCCGCCACGGCGGTCCATCTCGGTGCCGGCGCTCTACGGGCTGGGGGCGCTGGGCAGCCTCAGGGCCCGGTTGACCGGTAAAGATGCCGAACTGAGCCTGGCGTCGGTGCGGATGATGCGGGCCGAAGCCCACGTCGACCACAGCAAGGCCGGACGCGAACTGGGTTGGGAGCCAAGACCGGTCGAGGAGTCCATCCGGGAGGCCGCGCGGTTCTGGGCTGGCCTGAAGAACGCCAGGCAAAACAGTAAGACGGCGCCATCCGAGTGAGCCGGAATCGGGCTTAACTTAACTACACCAGAATCCCCGCGTGTCTTATGTAGCTGAAGTGATTTTTGCTACATAGTGTGACGCATGGTGACTGTGGGTTACCTCATGCGATCGTGTTCCGCGGTGAGGTGGCGGTGACAACGACGGCGCCGGCCCGGCTCACCGACTACGTGCGTGACCAACTGCAGCCTCCGCTGGCGACGATCGGCGGCTTCGCCCATATGTGCGTACTGGCCGGAAAAGCGTTGTTTCGCAAACCGTTTCACTGGCGCGAGTGCATCGTCCAGGCCTGGTTCATCACTAGAGTCGCAATGCTGCCCACCATCGCCGTCTCGATACCGCTGACCGTCCTCATTGTGTTCACGCTCAACACCCTGCTGGCCGCGTTCGGCGCCGCCGACATCTCGGGCGCGGGCGCGGCGCTGGGCGCGGTCACCCAACTGGGGCCGCTGACCACCGTGCTGGTGGTGGCCGGCGCCGGGTCGACCGCCATTTGTGCCGACTTGGGTGCGCGCACCATCCGCGAAGAAATCGACGCGATGGAGGTGCTCGGCATCGACCCCATCCACCGACTGGTGGTGCCGCGGGTGGTGGCGGCGACCGTCGTCGCCACGCTGCTCAACGGCACCGTCATCACCATCGGTTTGGTCGGTGGCTTCATCTTCGGCGTCGGTCTGCAGAACGTATCGGGTGGCGCGTATCTCGCGACGCTGACCCTGGTGACCGGTCTGCCGGAGGTGATCATTGCGACGATCAAGGCCGCGATATTTGGAACGATCGCCGGCCTAGTGGGCTGCTACCGCGGACTGACGACAAAGGGCGGTCCCAAAGGAGTGGGCGTCGCCGTCAACGAGACGTTGGTGTTGTGCGTGCTCGCCCTGTTCGCGGTCAACGTGGTGCTGACCACCATCGGCGTGCGGTTCGGGACGGGCCGCTGACATGTCGACCGCTGCCGTCGTGCGCGCGCGCTTTCCACGCGCCGTCGCGAACTTCAACCATTACGCCGGCGGCTCCATCCGGGCGTTCAACAAGGCCGGGCACCTCACCAGGTTCGCCGTCGTGGGCGGCTGGTCGATCGGGTGGGCGCTGCGGCACTACCGCAGGGAGACGCTGCGCCTGATCGCCCAGATCGGCATGGGCACCGGTGCGATGGCCGTCGTCGGCGGCACCGCCGCGATCGTCGGTTTCGTGACGCTGTCCGGCGGCTCACTGATCGCCATCCAGGGCTTCGCATCGCTGGGCAACATCGGCGTCGAGGCGTTCACCGGATTCTTCGCCGCGTTGGCCAACGTCCGGGTGGTTACCGCCGTGGTGACCGGCGTTGCGCTGGCGGCCACCGTCGGTGCCGGCGCGACGGCCGAGTTGGGGGCCATGCGGATCAGCGAGGAGATCGATGCGCTCGAGGTGATGGGCATCAAGTCGGTCGCGTTCCTGGTGTCAACCCGGCTGATGGCGGGACTGGTCGTCGTCGTTCCGCTGTACGCGATGGCGCTCGTGATGTCCTTCGTGTCGGGACAGGTTGTCACCACACTCTTTTACGGCCAGTCGGTCGGCACCTACGAGCACTACTTTCAAACGTTCCTGCGCACCGAGGACGTGTTCTGGTCGGGAGCGGAGGTCATCGTCATGGCGGTGATCGTGATGATCACCCACTGCTATTACGGATATAACGCCAGCGGTGGCCCGGTCGGTGTGGGGGAGGCCGTCGGCCGATCGATGCGCTTCTCGTTGGTGTCAACGGTGATCGTCGTCTTGCTGACGTCGCTCGCGCTCTACGGCGTCGACCCGAACTTCAACCTCACGGTGTAAGCCGGCGATGACGATCCCAGTGAAAAAGAAGAAGGACCGCAAGCCCCGAACCTGGCCGGATACCTTGGCGGCGGTGGGGCTGTTTCTGGCTTGCGCGCTGGTGCTTGCGTTGATATACGGACAGTTTCGCGGCGACTTCACCGCCAAGACTCGGTTGACGATGCTGGCATCCCGTGCCGGTCTGGTGATGGATCGGGGTTCGAAGGTCACCTACAACGGCGTGAGCATCGGTCGGGTAGCCGGTATTTCCGAGGTCGAGCATCATGGCAAGCCGGCGGCCAAGTTCGCGCTCGATGTCGATCCAAAGTACGTCGACTTCATTCCGGCCAACGTGGTCGCGAAAATCCAGGCGACCACGGTGTTCGGCAACAAGTATGTGTCGTTCACCTCTCCGAAAGACCCTTCGTCGCAGCCGATCACACCCGCAACAGTGATTGACGCGACATCGATCACAACGGAGTTCAATACGGTGTTCCAGACACTCATAGAGCTTTCGCAGAGCATCGACCCGGTCAAGGTGAACCTCACGCTGAGCGCGGCGGCGCAGGCGTTAAGCGGGTTGGGTGAAAAGTTCGGTCAGTCGATCGTCAACGGCAACAGGATCCTCGACGACCTGAATCCACAAATGCCGACGATCCGCCATGACATCCAGCAGCTTGCGGCCCTCGGCGATGTCTATGCCAACGCCGCACCGGATCTCTTTGACGCGCTTAAGAATGCGGTGACCACAGCACGCACGCTCAACAGGCATCAGGCCGAACTGGATGCTGCGTTGTTGGCCGCGTCCGGCTTCGCCAACACCGGGGAAGACATTTTCACCCGCAGCAAGCCGTATTTGATCCGCCTTCTCGCCGACCTATCGCCGACCACACACCTACTCGACACCTACAGCCCGGAAGTGTTCTGCACCTTCCGAAACTTGGCCGAACTTGCCCCCAGAGTCGCGTTTCTGGAGAGCGGCAACCATTACGCGGCCCAGCTCGGCGTCGCGATTGCCGGAACGGAGAACCCGTACGTGTACCCGGACAATTTGCCGCGGGTGAACGGACGGGGCGGACCCGGCGGCGCGCCAGGTTGCTGGCAGCCGATCACCCGTGATCTGTGGCCGGCGCCGTATCTGGTGATGGACTCCGGCAACAGCATTGCGCCGTACAACCATTTCGAGCTCAGCCAGCCCCTCGCCAGCGAATACGTGTGGGGGCGCCAGTACGGGGAGAACACGATCAACCCATGAGAATCACCGGTACGGTCATCCGGCTCGCAGCTGTCGCATCCGTGCAGTTGTTATTCACCGCAATCATCGTCGTGGTTTTCGGTCAGGTGCGCTTCGACCGGACCAACACCTATTCCGCGGAGTTCACCAACGCCAGCGGCTTACGTGCCGGTCAGTTCGTCCGTGCGTCAGGTGTGGAAGTCGGCAAGGTCAAAAAGGTAGACCTGGCCGAGGGCGACAAGCGAATACGTGTCGATTTCTCCGTCGACCGCGCGGTACAGCTGTATCAGTCGACGACCGCGGAGATCCGCTATCAGGATCTCATCGGTAACCGGTATCTGGAACTCGGCCGAGGAACCGGGAAGGGCGCCGAAAGTGCTTTACCTCCAGGCGGATTCATTCCCCTCTCCCGCACCGAGCCAGCCCTGGACCTCGACGCGCTCATCGGTGGCTTCAAGCCGCTGTTTCGCGCCCTGGATCCGCAGAAAGTCAACTCAATCGCCTCATCGATCATCACCGTCTTCCAGGGGGAGGGCGGCACCATCAGCGACATCCTGGACCAGACCGCGCAGCTCACCGACCGCTTGGCCGAAAGCGACCAGGCGATCGGTGAGGTTATTACCAACCTGAACACCGTGCTGGACACCACGGTTCGGCATCGAAAACAGTTCGACGAGACGATCGATAAATTCGAGGTACTCATCACCGGGTTGAAAGACCGAGCCGCTCCCCTCGCGGCAGGGACCGCGCATATCAGCGATGCGGCGGGAACAGTGGCCGACCTGCTGGCCGACAACCGGGCCCTGCTGCACGACACGGTCGGTCGCTTGGAGACAGTCACCGGGCCGCTGGTCGAGCAACGCGACAGGCTCGGCGACATGTTGGGACAGCTGCCCGCCGCGTTCAACATCGTCGGACGCGCCAGCGGCATCTACGGCGACTTTTTCAACTTCTATCTCTGCGACCTTGCCCTCAAGGTCAACGGGCTTCAGCCGGGCGGGCCGGTTCGTTCGGTCAAGCTGTGGGCGCAGCCGTCAGGTAGGTGCACGCTGCAATGAGAACGCTGCAACCTGCCAACCGGGTGCGTGTCGGAGCCTTGGCCATCGCTGTGGTGGTGCTTGTTGTCGGTGTGGGACAGAGCTTTAGCAGCCTGCCGATGTTGTTCGCCACCGCGAGCTACTACGCCCAGTTCAGCGACTCCGGCGGATTGAGCAAAGGCGACAAGGTACGCATCCTCGGCATGGACGTCGGCACGGTGCAAGACCTCAAGATCGACGGGGACCACGTCACGATGAAGTTTTCGACCGGCACGCGCACCATCGGTACCGACAGCAGGCTGGCGATCCGCACCGACACACTGCTGGGCAAGAAGGTGCTCGAGATCGAGCCACGAGGTAGCCGGCCACTGCGACCGGGCGCGGTATTGGCGTTGGGTCAGAGCACCACTCCCTATCAGATCTACGACGCGTTCTTCGACGTCACCAAAGCCGCCTCGGGCTGGAACATCGACACCGTCAAGAAATCGCTGAATGTGTTGTCGCAGACCATCAACCAAACTTACCCGCACCTGAGCGCGGCCCTCGATGGGGTGGCCAAGTTCTCCGACACCCTCGGCAAGCGCGACGAGCAATTGAAACATCTGCTCGCGGAGGCCAGGAAGGTGGCGGGGGTCCTCGGTGACCGCAGTAAACAGATCAACGCGCTGCTGCGGAACACCCAGGAGTTGCTGGCCGCATTCAACGAGCGTGGACGAGCCATTGACGCACTATTGGCCAACGTGTCGGCCTTTTCCGTCCAGGTGCAGGGTCTCATCAAGGACAACCCCAACCTGCATCACCTACTTGAACAACTGCGATCTCTCACCGACATGCTGGTTGCGCACAAGAAAGACCTTGCCGACGTGCTGACCACGCTGCGCAACTACACCGCGGCGTTGAGCGAGGCAGTCGGCTCCGGACCCTACTTCAAGGTGATGGTCGGCAACTTGCTGCCGTACTGGATGCTGCAGCCATGGGTGGACGCGGCGTTCAAGAAGCGCGGGCTCGACCCGGAAAACTTCTGGCGGAGCGCGGGATTGCCCGCATTCCAGTGGCCCGACCCCAACGGCAGACGCCTCCCCAACGGTGCGCCGCCGCCGGCGCCACCGGTGCTGGAAGGCACCCCGGATCACCCGGGGCCGGCCGTGGCGCCCGGATCGCCGTGTTCGTATGCGCCGCCGCCGGAGATGTCACCGCGGCCGGGCAACCCGATGCCCTGTGCGGGCGTCGATCAAGGTCAGGGTCCCTTCGGGCCCAACGGGCCGTATCCGGCGTTGCCCGACGTGCTCTCCTCACCGCCGAATCCCAATGGCCTGCCCCCGACGCCGGGGATCCCGGACGCCGGGCGGCCGGGAATTGCGCCTCCGGACGTTCCGGGCACACCCGTGCCGCTCCCGCCCAACGCGCCACCCGGGGCGCGCCGGGAAGGGTTGCAGCCGGCCGCTCCGACGCCGCCGCCGTCGACCTTCGCGCCCGGACTGCCGCCCGGACCCGCGGCACCGCCGGGCCCCGGCCCACAGCTACCGGCCCCGTTCATCACACCCGGCGGAGATGGGGGGTAACAGTCGATGAGCACGATCTTCGATATCCACAAACTCCAACTGCCGCGCGTATCGCGCATGGCGGTGATCGTCGGATCACTACTACTGGCAGGCGGTCTCGTCGCTGCTCTGGTGGGTGGGCAGCTCTACAAGAAGCTGACCAACAACACTGCCGTGGCCTATTTTCCGGAAACCAACGCGCTTTACGCCGGGGACAAGGTCGTCATCATGGGCATCCGCGTCGGTGCGATTGACAATATCCAACCCGTCGGCGACAAGATGAAGGTCACTTTCCACTATTCCAACAAATACAAGGTGCCCGCCAGCGCGCAAGCGGTGATCCTCAACCCCACACTGGTGGCTTCACGGAGCATTCAGTTGGAGCCACCGTACAAGGGTGGACCGGTGCTGGCCGATAATGCGGTGATCCCCGAAGACCGCACTCAGGTGCCGGTCGAGTGGGATGACCTGCGCAACAACATCACTCACATCATCAACAGTCTCGGCCCGACCAAAGATCAGAAGAAAGGGCCATTCGGCGACGTTATCGAATCCTTCGCCGACGGGCTGGCGGGCAAGGGCAAGCAGATCAACAACACGCTGGACAGCTTGTCGGCCGCACTGACCACCCTGGACGAAGGCCGCGGGGATTTCTTCTCGGTGCTGCACAGCCTCGCGCTGTTCGTCAATGCGCTGCACAGAGACGATCAGCAGTTCGTCGCGCTGAACAAAGACCTGTCCCAAATCACCGACAGGCTTACCAGTTCCGATCACGCAGCGGCCAACGCCATCCAACAAACCGACAGCCTGCTGTCCACCGCGAGCACATTCTTGACCGAGAACCGAGAGGTACTAGCACACGACTTCAACAACCTCGGCGAGACCACCACCGCAATCGTGCAGCCGGAACCACGCGAGGGTTTGGAGACCGGGCTGCACATCCTGCCCAACATGGCCGCCAACGTGCTCGGGATCTATGAGCCGGCCCATGGCAGCTTGACCGGCGTGGCTGCGCTGACCAACTTCGCCAACCCATTGCAGTTCATTTGCAGCGCGATTCAGGCCGGCAGTCGACTCGGCTATCAAGATTCGGCCGAGCTTTGCGCGCAGTACCTGGCACCGATCATGGATGCGTTCAAGTTCAACTATTTCCCCTCCGGTGTGAACTTTTTCAGCTCCGCGGACACATTGCCGAAGAATGTCGCCTACTCGGAGCCGCGCCTGCAGCCGCCGCCCGGCTACAAGGACACCACCGTTCCCGGGATTTTCTCACCGGATACCCCGTGGTCCCATCGCAACTCAGAGCCGGGATGGATTGTTGCGCCGGGCATGCAAGGGGTCAAGGTCCAGCCGGCCACGGCGAACCTGCTGACGCCGGCATCCTTGGCCGAGTTGATGGGCGGCCCAAACATCGCACCGCCACCCCCAGCTCAGAACATGACCGGACCGCCGAATGCCTACGACGAAAACAACCCGCTACCGCCGCCGTGGTATCCGCAACCGCTGCCCTCGCCGACGGCGCCTCCGCCGGCGCCTGGACCGACAGGGCCGGGGCAGTGAGGCGCACGACGAGCGCGGTACGCGCGAGGAGTAAGCCGAACCGACAGCCTGTGAGGCGCACGAGGAGCGCGGTACGCGCGACGGGCAAGCCGAACCGACAACCTCTGATCGGCGCGATGCAGCTGGTTCGCCACAAGGCTTGGCAGGCATTGGCGTTGCTGTCGGCCACGGTGGTGCTGACATCGTGCGGGCACTGGCGGGGTGTTGCCAATGTGCCCTTGCCCGGTGGCCCTGGCAGTGGCAAAGGCTCCTACACCATCTACGTTCAGATGCCCAATTCGCTGGCGCTCAACGGTAATAGCCGGGTGCTGGTGGCCGACGTATTCGTCGGCACCGTCCGCGCGATCAACCTGAAGAACTGGGTCGCCACCCTGACCATCGGCCTGGACAAGGGTGTCAAGCTCCCGAAGAATGCCACCGCCAAGATCGGACAGACCAGCCTATTGGGTTCTCAGCACGTGGAGCTGGCGGCACCACTGAACCCGTCACCACAGCCGCTGAAAAACGGTGACACCATCTCGCTGACAAATTCGTCGGCGTACCCCTCCACCGAGCAGACGCTGGCCAGCCTGGCCATGGTGCTGCGCGGCGGCGGCGTCGCGAATCTCGAGGTGATCCAAAACGAGGTCTATAAGATTCTGGCCGGGCGTGCCCAGCAGATTCGGGATTTTCTCGCCAAGCTGGACACCTTCGCCCGCGAGCTGAACTTGCAGCGCGACGACATCGGCCACACCATCGACTCCACCGATCGGCTGCTGTCCTATGTGAGTAAGCGCACGGACACACTGGACCAGGTCCTGACCGAATTCCCCCCGTTGGTCGAGCATTTCGCCAAGCAGCGCGACCTATTCGCCAACACCGTCGACACGGTGGGGCGGATCAGTAATGTCGTGGATCAGACGTTGTCGGCCGCGAAGGGCGATCTGCATCAGGATTTGAGTCAGCTTCAGCGGCCGCTCACCCAACTCGGCCGTGCCGCGCCGTACGTGGTTGAGGCCTTGAGATTCCTATTGTCACCGCCGTTCACCATCGACAGCGTGCCCAAAATCGTCCGCGGTGACTACATCAATGTCTCCGGCGCATTGGACCTGACACTAAGCGCCGTCGACAATGCAATTTTCACCGGCACAGGGTTTTCCGGAGCCTTGCGCGCACTCGAACAGTCGTGGGGCCGCGACCCCGCAACGATGATTCCCGACATCCGGTTCACGCCGAACCCGGCCGATGCCCCCGTGGAGCGGGGTGAGTAAGCGATGTTGACTCGCTTCATCCGCGCGCAGCTGATGGTGTTCGCTGCGCTGACGGTGACGGCACTGGTTGCATTGGGCTGGTACTACCTGCAGATTCCCAGCCAGCTCGGGGTCGGTCAGTATCGGTTGGTCGCGGAGCTGCCGGCGTCGGGCGGTTTGTATCGCACGTCGAATGTGACCTACCGAGGGATCCAGATCGGCAGGGTCACCAAGGTCGAGCCGACGAAACATGGTGCCCGGGCGACGCTCAGCATCGATAGCCGCTACAAGGTTCCGATCGATGCGTCGGCCAATGTGCATTCGGTGTCGGCGATCGGCGAGCAGTACCTGGACCTGGTGTCGACCGGGAACCCGGGAGAGTTCTTCGCGCCCGGACAGACGATCACCAAGAGCACGGTGCCTAGCGAGATCGGCCCTGCGCTGGACGCCGCCAACCGTGGCCTGTCGGTGCTACCCAAGCGCAAGATCGCCTCGCTGCTGGACGAGACGGCGGAGGCTGTCGGCGGATTGGGACCGGCGTTGTCACGACTCGTCGACTCGACGCAGTCGATCGTCGGCGACTTCCAGGCCAACATCTCCGACGTCGACGACATCATCCAGAACGCCGCTCCGATCTTGAATAGCCAAGTCGACTCGGGAGATTCGATCGAGCGGTGGTCGCACAACCTCGACGTGCTTACCACGCAGATTGCGCAAAACGACCAACATGTGCAGAGCATCCTGTCGAAAGCGGCGCCGACCGCCGATCAAGTCAATGAGGTGTTCAGTGACGTGCGCGAATCCCTGCCACAAACGCTGGCGAACCTCGAGATCCTTGCCGACATGCTCAAGCGCTACAACAAAGGTCTCGAGCAGCTGCTGGTGTTCTTGCCGGAGATCTCCGCGGTTGGGCAGACATTGCTCGCGTCCGCTCCGGGGGCGGTGTTGATGAATCTCAACTTGTCGCTGAACAATCCACCGCCATGTCTGACCGGATTTTTGCCGCCGTCGCAGTGGCGGTCGCCCGCCGACACCAGCATGGCCCCGTTGCCAACCGGAACGTACTGCAAGATCCCGAAAGATACGCCCGCGAACGTGGTGCGCGGTGCCCGCAACTATCCGTGTGTCGACGTCCCTGGCAAGCGTGCGGCGACGCCACGGGAGTGCCGGGACAACAAGCCATACGTTCCCTTGGGCACCAACCCGTGGTACGGCGATCCCAATCAACTGCGAAACTGCCCGGCCCCCGGCGCTCGCTGCGATCAACCCGTCGACCCAGGCAAGGTGATACCGGCGCCCTCGATCAACAACGGCCTCAACCCACTGCCGGCTGATCAGTTGCCGGCGCCACCCCCGCCGGTCAATGATCCGCTGCAGCGGCCCGGATCGGGCACCGTGCAGTGCAATGGGCAACAGCCCAACCCATGTATCTACACGCCGGCGAACTCGACGGCGGTCTACCTTCCGACCAGTGGCGAAGTACTGGGCGCCGATGGCAGGAAATACAGCCTCGAAGAATCACACCATCTCGGCGATGACGGGTGGAAAGACATGCTGGCGCCCGCCGGCTGACGCCCAGCGCGGCGGATTAGCCTCGGGCGAGTGACAACCGAACGGGTGCACGTCGACCTGAGCGGAGCGCCGCAGACGATGCTGGCGACGCTGTACGCGAAGGCGCTGGACGCCGACTTCAAGGAACCGATTCTGGGTGATCGGTTCGCCAAACAGATCGTCGAGCGCATCGACTACGACTGGAAGACGACCACCGTCACCCCGCGCCGGGCGCCGTCGGTAACCACCCGGACCGCACACTTCGACGCCTGGGCCAACCAATTCTTGGCCGCCCATCCGCACGCCGTCGTGTTGCATGTTGGCTGCGGCTTGGACAGTCGGTTCTTTCGGCTGCAGCCGGGTCCGGATGTTGAGTGGTACGACGTCGACTACCCCGAGGTCGCCGCGCTTCGCAACCAGCTCTACCCGGTTGCCGAGCACTATCACGTCGTCGCCGCCTCGGTCACGGATCCGGGTTGGCTGGCCGACATTCCCGCCGACCGGCCTGCGCTGATGCTCGGCGAAGGGCTGACCATGTATCTGACCGAACATGACGGCACGGCGCTGCTGCGCAGGGTGGTAGGGCGTTTCGGCTCGGGTGAGCTGCAGTTCGACGCATTCAATTGGCTCGGGATCAAGGCGCAGCTTCTCAACACGGTGGTGCGCCGCTCGGGATCTACCTTGCGCTGGGCGATCGATGGGCCCGACGACATCGTCGCGGCAGTGCCCGGGGTGCGGCTGGTGGCCTGGCAGCGGTGGTTCGAGTCCGACACGTTCGCGAAGCTGCCGCGCTCCGCCAAGCTGATGGGCAAGGCGATGGCGCTGGTTTCCTCCGTGGCAGATATGTCCCAGTACCACCGGTACGCGTTTGGAACGACCTGACTTCGCCCTGCGACGGGAATCTTGCGCGCCGCACAGTGTTGCACCATCTATTCGCACGTGAGGAGATATGACCATGACCAGTCGGCCTGTTCTGGAGCCCACCACCGAGCATCCGATCACGATTAACCCGACCCAGGCTCGGGTTGTCGTTCGTGTCAACGGCGAGGTCGTCGCGGACACGCACAACGCACTTCAGCTGCAGGAGTCCACTTACCCTGCAGTGCAATACATTCCGTTCGAGGACGTCGTACAAGAGCTGCTCACCCGTACCGACACCAGCACGTACTGCCCGTATAAGGGCGAAGCCGGTTATTACAGTGTGACCACCACCGCCGGTGACACCGTCGACGACGCGATCTGGAGATACGAGCAGGCCTACCCCGCCGTTGCAGCGATCGCCGGTCACGTCGCGTTCTACCCCGACAAGGCAGAGATCACCATCGAGCAGGCTTAGGAATCAGCCGGGCCGAACACCTGCGCGGCCAGCTGCGTGTCGCTGTATTCGCGCAACGAGGTGATGAGGCCGTCGCGGGTCTCGAAGATGAAGACGGCGGGGCTGTCGTAGCGCACTCCGTCGGCGGTTTCGCCGTCGGCCTGTGCCTCGATCACCACGCTTTCGCCGTCGTTGAAGCATCGGATGAAGTCGAGGCTCACCTCGACCCGGCGCTTGCGCCGCTCGACTTCTCGACGCAGCGCCGCCTTGTCGACCGATTCGGGGCTCTGGATGCTCCAGTAGGTGAAGTCGTCGCTCAACAGCCCGAAGCATTCGTCAACGTCTCCGTCATCGGACAGACACTGCAAGAACATCCACGCCAGTTCGGCCTGCGGATCGTCGAACGGGGTGGTCACTCCGTCATCCTGACCCCGAAAACAGTCACCGGTCAAACATGCGCGGCTCCGACCCGAACCTATGATCATCGGCATCAGCAATTGCGGCGTCCGGGCGGGAGCAGGTGGTGGATAGCGCTCGCACGGTGAAGTTCGCGGGCGTGGTCAGCCCCTGGCTCACTCTTTCCCCGCTGCGCCGAGGTCCTCGAGATCCCTGCTATCAGGTCGCTGATGACGGCGCCATCTGGCGAACCAGCCTGTTGCGCAGCGGGTCCGTGACGGCGCGAATCAACCGGGCCGCGCCCGATGCCGTCGAATGCACGGCATGGGGGAGCGGCGCTGAGGAGTTCCTCGACGCTCTCCCGACGATGCTGGGTGCGCAAGACGATTCGTCGGATTTCGTCCCGGCCGACACGACGGTCGCCGCCGCGCATCGGCGAGTGCCGCACCTGCGGCTTGGGTGCACCGGTCAGGTCCTGGAAGCCCTCATCCCGGCGGTCATCGAGCAGCGGGTACCTGGCGCCGATGCGTTCAGGTCCTGGCGCCTACTGGTGACCAAATTCGGCACGCCGCCGCCGGGACCTGCGCCCGCGCGGATGCGGGTGCCGCCGTCGGCGGACGTGTGGCGGCACATCCCGTCGTGGGAATTTCACCGTGCCAACGTCGATCCCGGGCGGGCCCGGACCGTCGTCAGCTGCGCGCAGCGGGCGCCATCGTTGGAACGGCTGGCGTCGTGGCCGGCCGGACAGGCCCGGGAAGCGCTGACGTCGCTCCCTGGAGTCGGAGTGTGGACGGCGGCCGAGACGGCGCAACGTGCGTTCGGCGATCCCGATGCTTTGTCAGTGGGCGATTACCACATATCCAAGATGATCGGGTGGACGCTCTTGGGACGTCCGATCGACGACGCCGAGATGGTCGAGCTGCTCGAGCCGATGCGGCCGCACCGCTACCGGGTGGTCCGGTTGTTGGAGGCCAGCGGACTGGCCTACGAGCCGCGCCGGGGCGCTCGACTGCCGGTTCAGGACATCCGCGCACTGTGACAGGTCTCGCGGTTACGGCTCGCGGTCATCGGGTATTCGACCCGCCATGACGCAGTTCACCGTCCCAGGCATGACCGAAAAGCAGGCAATCAAAGTCGCTGGGCTGCTGCAGAAGCAGCTGAGCACATACAACGATCTCCACCTGACGCTCAAGCACATCCACTGGAACGTGGTCGGCCCCAACTTCATCGGGGTTCACGAGATGATCGACCCGCAGGTGGAGTTGGTGCGTGGCTACGCAGACGAGGTGGCCGAGCGCATCGCGACCCTTGGTGGGTCGCCGCACGGTACCCCGGGCGCAATCCTCAAAGATCGCACCTGGGACGACTACTCCGTCGGCCGGGACACCGTGCAGGCCCATCTGGCCGCACTTGACCTGGTCTACAACGGTGTTATCGAAGACACCCGCAAGGCCATCGACGAAACCGAAGCGGCTGATCCGGTCACCCAAGACATCCTGATCGACCAGGCGGCCGAACTGGAGAAGTTCCAGTGGTTCGTGCGGGCTCACCTGGAAAATGCGGGCGGCAAGTTAGTCCACGAGGGCTCCTCCACCGAACGCGCCGCGGCGAAAACCGCCAAGCGTAAAAGCTGATCAGGGCGCGATGGCCGCGGCGTGTAGGCGCTCGGCTTCGGCGGTTTCGCGGTTGAGGCGCTGCGAGCGGTAGATCGACACCTTGGTGTGATGCATCAGCAATGCGGCGATCCCGACCGCGATGATCGCGCCGGGCACCACCGAGAACGACCCGGTCATCTCGGCGACCATGATCAAGATGGCCAGCGGCGCGTGCGCGACGCTGCCGAAACACGCCATCATCCCGACCACCACGAAGATGCCCGGGCTGCCGGGCACACCGGCAAGATGGAACATGTCGCCCAGCCGCCAGACCGCCGCGCCCACGAACGCCCCGATGACGATCCCGGGCCCGAAGATTCCGCCCGAGCCGCCGGTGCCGATGGACAACGACGTCGCGACGATTTTCGCGATCGGCAGGACCAGCACGATCCACAACGGAATCGCCAGCAATCCCGTCTTGGTCGTCGCCAGCTGCACCCAGCCGTATCCGCTGCTCAGGATCTGGGGGAGCGCCAACCCCATCAGGCCGACCAGCAGGCCGCCGATGGTGGGCATGAGGACTGCGCTGCCGGGAATCGAAAGTCGAGCCGTCAGCGCTTCGGTGGCATAGAAGATGCGTGCATACAGATAACCCACCGCCGCCGCGACGACGCCCAGAACGACAAACCACAGCAGCGGCCAGGCGCTCTCGAAGCGGTACTCGGCGTCGATATAGCCGAACATCGGGTCGAAGCCCAAAAACGAGCCGAACACGGCAAAAGCCGTCGCCGAGGTGACAAAACCGGGGTAGAGCACGCGGTATTCGAGGTCTTCGCGGTAGATGATCGACGCCGCCAGGACTGCGCCGCCGAGTGGCGCGCCGAAGATGGCGCCGATCCCGGCACCCACCCCCAGCGACACCAGGATTCGGCCGTCCGCATCGGACAGGTGCAGGCGGCGTGCCAGCATCGACGCGAAGCCGGCGGAGATCTGCGCGGTCGGGCCCTCACGGCCGGCTGAACCGCCCGAGCCGATGGTCAGCGCGCTGGAAACCATCTTCACCAACACGACCCGGCCCCGGATGTGTCGCGGATCGGTGTGGATCGCCTCGATCGCACTGTCGGTGCCGTGCCCGCTGGCTTCGGGAGCAAACTTGGCCACGATCAACGCGGACACCAGCGCACCCGCAGTCGTCACCAGCGGCAGCGCCCACGGCCGCTGGTAATGGGGAGAACCGGCACTCCCGCCCTCGACCAGCGGGCTGGGCAAGTGGTAGCCGGCCACATAGCCCAGCAAAAAATGAGAGGTGTAGCGCAGCGCCAGGTAGAAAACGACGGCACCGAGGCCGGCTACCACACCGACGATGACGCCGAGCAACAGCCATTTGTAGAGGTATTCGAGATTTCTGATAAAGCGGCCCAAGCGACCGCCATGCTCAGGATCGGTGTCCGTTGCCTCCAGCATCGCCAGTGACGTTAGCAGCGACTTTTGAAGAGGCCTTCGGGGGGAATAATCGGACCGCGGTCCGGTTATATCGTGTATTCAAGTTTTTAGGAGGTACAGATGCCCGCGGTAACCGCAGACACTTTGACATTGGCCCGGGTGTCCGCCGCGCGTCCGGCCGACACCGAACGTCCCGTCCGCTCGATCACCACTGGTCCGCACGGCTACGAGGGTGAAGGCTTTCCGGTGGTCCGGGCGTTCGCCGGGATCAGCACGGCGGCGCTGGACCCGTTCGTGCACATGGACCAGATGGGCGAGGTGGAATACCAGCCCGGCGAGCCCAGGGGGACCGACTGGCATCCGCACCGCGGGTTCGAAACGGTCACCTACATGATCGACGGGCGGTTCGCGCACCAGGACTCCCACGGCGGAGGCGGCCTGATCACCGACGGCGCCACCCAATGGATGACCGCAGGCGCCGGCATCCTGCACATCGAAACACCGCCGGTCGACCTCGTCGAAAGCGGTGGCATGTTTCACGGCATCCAGCTCTGGGTGAACCTGCCGAAGAAGGACAAGTTCGCCGCACCTCGCTATCAGGCCATCGAGGGCACCGACGTCACGTTGCTCTCCTCGGACGACGGCGGCGCACTGGTGCGCGTCATCGCAGGGGATATCGACGGTCACCGCGGCCCCGGCGTCACGCACACGCCGATCACGATGGCGCATGCCACCGTCGAACCTGGCGCACGGCTGAACATTCCATGGAACCGCGACTACAACGCGCTGGTCTACATCCTTTCCGGGCGCGGATCGGTCGGCCCGATCGGACACCCGATCCAGCAGGGTCAGTTGGCGGTCCTCGGTCCGGGAGACCGGGTTACCGTTGCCGCCGCGCCATCGCAGGAGTCGCGCCGACCCGCGTTGGAGGTGCTGATCCTGGGCGGCCAGCCGATCCGGGAGCCGGTATTCCACCATGGCCCGTTCGTGATGAACACCAAGGCTGACGTGATCCAAGCGTTCGAAGATTTCCAGGTCGGAAAGTTCGGCAGCATTCCGCCCAACGGGTTGATGCCCCATAGCTCCGCGCGGCCACCGGTCAGCTAACAATTAGCTTTGGCTTGCGCGGCGGGCAAAAGTGTGATCTATGGCACAATTCAACCGTGGTGCAACCCGCGAGCCGGGGACCGGGTCGCCCGCCTGCAGCGAAGGCGGCCGAGACGCGGAAGCGCATTTTGCGTGCGGCTCGTGAGGTGTTCAGCGAACGCGGTTACGACGCGGCCACCTTCCAGGCGATCGCGATCCGGGCCGACCTGACCCGGCCCGCGATCAATCACTACTTCTCCAACAAGCGCGTGCTCTATCGAGAAGTGGTGAAGGAGACCAACGAGGTGGTTGTCACCGCCAGTGTCCAGCGGGCACAGCGCGAGACGACACTGATAGACCGGGTGTCCGCGTTCATCGATGGCACAACTCAAGCCGACATCGAAAATCGAACGGCGGCGGCCTTTTTGATCACGGTCGCGCTGGAGTCGAAGCGGCACCCCGATCTGAGCCATGAGGAAGCCGACTCGATTCGCATTACCCGGGAATTTCTGTCGTGGGCCATCGATGACGCGATAAAAGGAGGTGAGCTGGCGTCGGATACCGACGCCTCGGCGCTCACCGAGACGCTGATCGCGGTCCTGCTGGGGGTGGGGTTCCATGCGGGGTTTGTCGCTGGCCGGCACCAACTCGATCAGGTCACCCGTCAACTGCACGAGTTGTTGGCCGGCGGCCTCACCCGGCACCCCGCATAAAGGTCAGTGATGTAGCGCACAGAACATATAGGTTACCTAACTTATTTGGTAACGTAGGCCGCGCTATGACTGATCTTCACGACGCGAACTCGGTGCGTACCGAAGGGGACAGCTGGGACATCACCGAAAGCGTCGGCGCGACCGCATTGAGCGTCGCCGCGGCGCGGGCGGTGGAGACGGCAACAGCCGACCCGCTGATCCGAGACGAGTTCGCTTATTTGTTGGTGTCGTCGGCGGGCAAGCCCTGGGAGCGGCTGACCAGCCCCGGCCTCGAGTGGATCGGCAACGACGAGCACGGACGACGGTCCCACCGGCTGGGCTGCGACTACCAGGCAGTGCGCACGCACTTCTTCGACAGCTACTTCGCCGAGGCTGTCGCGGGCGGAATCCGTCAGGTGGTGATCTTGGCCGCGGGCCTGGATTCGCGGGCCTACCGGCTGGACTGGCCGGCCGGGACGACGGTCTACGAGATCGACCAGCCTCAGGTGGTCGAATACAAGACCGCCACGTTGAACGCGGCCGGTGCCGCCCCCAAGGCCACTCGCAAGACCGTTCCGGTGGACCTGCGCGACGACTGGCCGGCGGCGCTGTCCGCCGCGGGCTTCGATCGGACCCAGCCCACCGGGTGGCTCGCCGAGGGCCTGCTGCCCTACCTGCCGGCCGAAGCTCAGGACCGGCTGTTCGAGATGCTCACCGAGCTGAGCGCGCCCGGCAGTCAGGTGGCCGTCGAGGCGTTCAGCCTCGGTTCGGGCGACCCCGCGCGGCGCCGCGCGGCGCGACGTATCCGATTCGAGCGGATGCGTGAACGCCTCGGCCTCGAGATCAACGTCGAGACCCTGACCTACCAGGAAAACGACCGTGCGGATGCCGCCGAATGGCTGACCGCGCACGGGTGGCGGGTGCGCGCGGTGAGCAACGCCGACGAAATGGCCCGACTGGGCCGGCCGATACCCACGGACCTGGCCGAAGAGGCCTTCACCACCAGGCTGCTGCGCGCGGAGCTCGGCGCAGCTGATTGATCACCAGACGCATTTTGTAGGAGGCGTGAACCCATGAGCACACCGCGCACCTTGCGCACCCACGACGACACTTGGGACATCGCCACCAGCGTCGGCAGCACGGCGGTCATGGTGGCTGCCGCCCGAGCCGTCGAAACCGATCGCCCCGATGCAGTGATCCGCGACCCCTACGCGAGGCTGCTGGTCAGCGAGGCCGGCACCGGCGTGTGGGAAAGCATGCTCGACGACTCTCTGCTCGCCAAGGTGGAGTCGATCGACCCGGAAGGGGCCGCGGTGCTCCAACACATGCGCAGCTACCAAGCCGTGCGCACGCATTTCTTCGACGCCCACTTCGCCGGGGCGGCGGCCGCCGGCATCCGCCAGGTGGTGATCTTGGCGTCCGGGCTGGACTCGCGGGCCTACCGACTGGACTGGCCGGCCGGCACCACGGTGTACGAAATCGATCAGCCCAAGGTGCTGGCCTACAAATCGGCAACGCTGGCGGCAAATGGCGCGACCCCGTCGGCCGACCGTCACGAGGTGCCGATCGACTTGCGTCAGGACTGGCCGGCAGCGCTCGTCGGTGCGGGCTTCGACCCGAAGGCGCCGACGGCCTGGCTGGCCGAAGGCCTGCTGATGTATCTGCCCGCCGAAGCCCAGGACCGGCTGTTCACCCAGATCACCGAGCTGAGCGCGCCAGGCAGCCGGATCGCGGTGGAAACCGCGGCCCGTCACGCCGACGAGCGGCGGCAGGAGATGCGGGATCGATTCCAGGGGCTGACGGAAAAGCTCGGCATCGAACAGGCCGTCGACATCCAGGATTTGATCTACCACGACGAGGACCGCGCGGAAGTCGTCGACTGGCTCAACGACCACGGCTGGCGGGCCACTGCGCAGAACTCCGGTGACGAGATGCGCCGCCTGGACCGCTGGGTGGACGGCGTTCCGCTGGCCGACGACAAGGACGCCTTCGCGCAATTCGTGACTGCGGAACTCCGGTGAGTGCGCCCGGCCGTAGCCACGGCGACACCTGGGACATCGCGACCAGCGTCGGCGCGACCGCGGTGATGGTGGCCTCCGCCCGCGCGGCCGAGACGGCCAGCGAGCGGCCGCTGATCCGCGACGAGTTCGCGCAAATGCTGATCGACGGGCCGGAACTCGCCGCCTTGGTCGCCAAGATGTCGACGACGTATACGGCCGATCCCGAGTTGGAGGCGGTCCGTGCGCACATGGTCAACTACCAGGCGGCGCGCACCCACTTCTTTGACGCCTACTTCCGGGCGGCGGCCGCAGCCGGCATCCGTCAGCACGTCATCCTGGCCGCCGGGCTGGACTCTCGGGCCTATCGGCTGGACTGGCCGGCCGGGACCAGCGTGTACGAAGTCGACCAGCCGAAGGTGCTGGAGTACAAGGCCGCAACCTTGGCGGCTCATGGCGTTCAGCCGGTGGTCGACCGTCAGGAAGTGCCGGCCGACCTCCGGTTTGACTGGCCGAAAACGCTGCGCGGCAAGGGCTTCGACCCTGCACACCGGACCGCGTGGCTGGCCGAAGGCTTGTTGATGTTCCTACCGGGTGAGGCCGAGGACAGGTTGTTCACCGACATCGACGCGCTGAGCGCGTCGGGTAGCCGAGTCTGCATCGAGGATTTCACCTACGACGACGCGGCCCGCGAGGCATACGAGAAGCGCCGCGCCAAGACCGACGAACTTCGCCGGCGGCTCGGCGATGAGAACGTCTTCGACCCCGGCGACCTGTGGTACACCGAGGACGATCGCTGTGATCCGGCAGCCTGGTTCGACACGCACTCTTGGCGCGTCGAAGCGTTGGCAGGCCGCGACTACCTGACCCAGGTCGGTCGTCCGCTGCCGGAGGAACCCAACGTGGCCGCGACGTTCAGGGCTGTTTTCGTCTCCGCCGAGAAGCCGTAACAGCGCGCGCCTGCGACACCTGAGGGCACCTGTTGCCCAACCGGGTGGTTGATTAGGATTGGGCTTTCGCCGGTCGAGGAAGGAATACCCATGACCACCGAAGCCACCGAAGTCACCGCAAACGCCACCGTTGGTGCCCCCGCGACCCACTCCGAAATCCCGAAAATCGTCGCCGGCCTGCGGCAGACGTTCGCCACCGGCAAGACCCGCAGCGTGGAGTGGCGACAAGCCCAGCTGCGCGCGCTGGAGAAGATGATCGCCGAGAACGAGCCGGCGATCGCCGACGCGCTCGCCAAGGACCTGGACCGCAGCCCGTTCGAGGCCTGGCTGGCCGACGCCGCAACCACCGCGGGCGAAGCCCGGTATGCGGCCAAGCACGTCAAGAAGTGGATGCGCCGCAAATACCGTCTGCTCGAGCTGGCGCAGCTGCCGGGCCGCGGCTGGGTGGAGTACGAGCCCTATGGCACGGTGCTGATCATCGGCGCGTGGAACTACCCGTTCTACTTGACGCTGGGCCCGGCGGTGGGAGCGATTGCCGCGGGAAACACGGTGTTGCTCAAGCCGTCCGAGATCGCGCCGGCGTCGGCAGCGCTGATGGCCGAGTTGGTGCCGCGTTACCTGGACAGCGACGCGGTCGCGGTGGTCGAAGGCGACGGCGCGGTGAGCCAAGAGCTGATCGCGCAGGGATTCGACAGGGTGTTTTTCACCGGCGGCACCGAGATCGGCCGCAAGGTTTACGAAGGCGCCGCACCGCACCTGACGCCGGTCACCCTCGAACTCGGCGGCAAGAGCCCGGTCATCGTGGCGGCGGACGCCGACGTCGACGTGGCGGCCAAGCGGATCGCCTGGATCAAACTGCTCAACGCCGGTCAGACGTGTGTGGCGCCCGACTACGTGCTGGCCGACGTGACGATCCGTGACGAGCTCGTCCAAAAGATTGAACAGGCCATCACGACATTTCGGTCTCAGGACAAGAGCGGGTTGCGGATCGTCAACCAGCGCCAGTTCGATCGGCTGACCGGATACCTGGCCGAGACGAAGGGCAAGATCGCGTTGGGGGGCAACTCCGACGCGTCGGGCCTGCGCCTGGAACCGACCGTGGTCGTCGACCCCGATCCCGACGAGCCGCTGATGAGCAACGAGATCTTCGGCCCCATCCTGCCGGTGATCACCGTCCAATCCCTCGATGAGGCAATACGTTTCGTCAACTCGCGGCCCAAGCCGCTGTCGGCATACCTGTTCACCAAGACGCGTGCGGTGCGTGAGCGGGTGATCAAGGAGGTGCCTGCGGGCGGCATGCTGGTCAACCATCTGGCCTTCCAGGTGTCGACGGCCAAGCTGCCGTTTGGCGGCGTCGGCGCATCCGGGATGGGCGCCTACCACGGTCGATGGGGTTTCGACGAGTTCAGCCACCGCAAGTCGGTGTTGACCAAGCCGACCCGACCCGACTTATCCAGCTTCGTCTACCCGCCGTATACAGATAGGGCGTGGAAGTTGGCGCGCCGGCTGTTCTAGCGTCGCCACGACCCAACCGAACCGGCCTTTGAGAAGAGTCGGGCGATGAAGCCCGAGAAAGAGAGGAAGCCCATGCCCGGAGTGCAGGATCGCGTCGTTGTCGTCACCGGAGCCGGTGGGGGCCTGGGCCGCGAATACGCCCTGACTCTCGCCAAGGAGGGCGCCAGTGTCATCGTCAACGACCTCGGCGGCTCCCGCGACGGAACCGGCGCCGGACACAACATGGCCGACCAGGTCGTCGACGAGATCAAGGCCGCCGGAGGTCGCGCTGCCGCCAATTACGACAGCGTCGCCGATCCCGAAGGCGCGGAGAACATCATCAGGACCGCTATTGACGAGTTCGGCAAGGTCGACGGCGTGGTGAGCAACGCCGGAATCCTGCGCGACGGCACCTTCCACAAGATGACGTTCGAGAACTGGGATTCGGTGCTCAAGGTGCACCTCTACGGCGGTTACAACGTGCTCCGCGCCGCCTGGCCGCATTTCCGTGAGCAGAGCTTCGGGCGGGTGGTCGTCGCCACCTCCACCAGCGGACTGTTCGGCAACTTCGGCCAGGCCAACTATGGCGCGGCCAAGCTGGGCCTGGTCGGCCTGATCAACACGTTGGCCCAAGAAGGCGCCAAGTACAACATCAAGGCCAACGCGGTCGCACCGATCGCGGCCACCCGGATGACCGAAGACATCCTGCCGCCCGAGGTGCTCAAAAACCTCACCCCGGACTTCGTTGCGCCGGTGGTGGCCTACCTGTGTTCCGAAGAGGTGCCCGACACCGATTCGATCTTCATTGTCGGCGGCGGCAAGGTGCAGCGCACCGCGCTGTTCCAGAACGAAGGCGTCACGTTCAAGGCACCGCCGTCCGTTGACGAGATCGCCGCGCATTGGGCCGAGATCGACGACCTGTCCGCCCCGAAACAGGCCAACTTCTCGATCCGGTAATCGCGGATGAAAGCCTGTGTAGTACAGGAGCTTTCTGGGCCGTCCGGCGTGGTTTACACGGACGTCGACGATGTCAGCGGCAGCGACGACACGATCATCGTCGACGTCCGCGCCGCCGGCGTGTGCTTTCCGGACCTGCTGCTGACCAAGGGTGAGTACCAACTCAAGCTGCCGCCGCCATTCATCCCCGGCGTGGAAGCCGCCGGTGTGGTGCACTGGGCGCCGGAAGAGTCGGAATTCAAAGTGGGTGACCGGGTTTCGGCGTTTGGTGTGTTCGGCGGCTACGCCGAAAAGGTGATCGCGCCGTTAGCCAACGTGATCCACAGTCCGGCGGAACTGGATGACGCCGAGGCGGTGTCGCTGCTGGTGAACTACAACACCATGTACTTCGCGCTGGCTCGGCGCGCCGCAATGCGTCCGGGTGACAGCGTGCTGGTGCTCGGGTCGGCCGGTGGTGTGGGCACCGCGGCGATCCAGGTGGCCCGGGCGATGGGTGCGAGCAAGGTCATCGCGATGGTGCATCGCACGGGCGCAATGGAATTCGTCGAGTCGCTGGGCGCAGACGTGGTGTTGCCATTGGCCGACGGCTGGGCTCAAGCGGTGCGCGAGCATACCGACGGTCGCGGCGTTGACATCGTGGTCGACCCCATCGGCGGGCCGGCCTTCGACGATGCCATCCGGGTGTTGGCGATCGACGGCAAGCTGCTGGTCATCGGGTTTGCCGCGGGCGCGATTCCGACGGTCAAGGTGAACCGGCTGCTGCTGCGCAATGTCGGCGTGCTCGGTGTCGCCTGGGGCGAGTACCTGAATCAAGTGCCCGGTTCCGCGGCGCTGTTTGCCTGGGGTGCGAGCCAGCTAGTGTCGTTGGGCTTGAAACCTCCACCGCCGCAGCGTTATCCGCTCTCGGAGGCGCCCGCGGCCTTGCAGGCCCTTGCCGAGGGAGGGGTGTTCGGCAAGGTCGTGCTGGAACCGTAGCGATTCGACCGCCCGGCTGACGCCGAGCGCTATGGGATGAAGCCGTCGATGAGGTCGTAAGCGGTCGTCCGAGTGCCTCGCCGAGGACTGCGGCGTCCAGGCCGATCGGCAGCGGCAGGATCCCGATGTCCGCCGCGAGCGGATCACCGATGGCGGCCAGTAGGTTGCCGGACTCGAGCCCTTGCTCAAACAAGCTGATGTCGTAGTTCGGCAGCGAAACCCCCAGCGCGAGAAGGGTGTCGAACGCCGGGAGTAAGGCCGCCGCGTCGGTGGAAAACAGGTCGGTGAGGACGTTGACGATGTCGGTGGGCGACGAGTCCGCGGCCCACCGTTATGGCTCCTCGTTACTAGAACAGACCCCCGAAGTCGGCAGCAATCTGTGACGCGGCATTCGAGATGACCTCTACCTCGAAACCGGCCGCCAGCGTGCCCAGCGCTGTGTCAGCCGCGACCGGCAAACCGAAAGCGTCGAGGAGGTCACCGGTGCTCAAGTTGTCGGTGATGAGCGAGACGTCGTATGACGGAAGGCTGGTGACTAGGGCGTTCACGATGTCTGCTGTCGGTAGCAGCGTGCTATAGGCCGTCGAAGTCGCACTCGAGATCGCATTAACGAGGTCGGTAGGCGTAGTGCCGACAGTCTCCGGGGAGCTGAGTTCGGTCTCCAACCCGGTAAAGGGGTCGGAGAAGAACGTGGTTAATGCCGTCGGGGAACCTGCCAGCGACGAGAGCAGCGCTGCGGGGTTCGACAGCTCGGACTCGAACGCCTGGAAGCCCGACTCTGTGCCTGCGATCAGTTCGTTGGCGAGGGTGGTCGGGTTGACGTCGGGGAACAGCCCGAACGGAGTGGGCACATTCGCCGGCGCGTCCGAATAGCCGAGGTTGTCCCCGCCGTAACCCAGGTTAATCAGAACCGTCAAGTCGGGCCCCAGCAGGTCTTCTAGTGGTTTGCCGATGACGGGAAGATCGCCGAGCGCCGACACTAGCGGAGCCGTGATAGGAGTCCCGTCAAGCGTGTCAATCATGAAGTAACTGTTGTCGGTGCCGTAAGCCGGATCCGTCGCTAACGGAGTCGCGGTCGCGATATCTTCGGGCGTGGGGCCGCCAGGCAGGCCCGCTGCGTTGTTCAGATATGTGCCGTGGAGCTCTCCGATACCGAGGAAGGCGTTCAGGTCGGCCAGGAAATCGATCGGATAACGCGGAAAGTCGGTGAATCCGTCGTATTCCAGGGAGTAGACGGCGGTTGTGTAGCCGTCGTCGGGCGTCGCGCCGTCGAAATTAAAACCCAGGCTCGGGAGCTGCAAGGGGTCGACGGTGGTCTGACCCGACGTCGTTTCGAAACCGTTGAAACGCTCGAGCAGACCGCCGTTGGGGGCGCTGACGTTACCGACCAATACGAAGTTCACATCGTTGGTCGGTACGTCTTCGGCTTTGAGGATGCCCATCTCCAGGCTGTCTATCGCGGCGCTTTGGGAGTAGCCGAAGACGGTCGACACGTCGCCGTTGGCGACGTTGGCCAGAATGTTGTCGTTCAGAATGGTGAGACCTTGGCCCACCGACGAGCTTTGGTCCGGCAGGTCGGGGATTGTGATTGGCGTGCCATTGACCGTCTCGCCGTCGAATGAACCGGAGGGGTAGTTGAGGAGCAATTGGTGGACGCCGGCGCTGGTGACCGGATACAACCCCTCCGGAGTGAATACGCCGTTCGCCAAGACGCCGGGATAGGTGGCGGGGAACTGGATAGGAGCCGCACCGTTGATGTAGAGCGTGTCAGCGGCGTCTACGTAAGGCGCGGTGGGTATCGGAAGGCCGCTGGCCCCCAGGACCAAGCCAATGTCCGTCGGATCGGGGGGGAGGGGCGTGTCGCCGAAGGCGAACGCGGAGTTCATGATCGCGGTCATGGACAGCATTCCGGCGCCGGCAGTGGCGAACATTCCGGCGGCGAGCCAACGAAGCTTACGTCCTGACATTGTGACCTCCCGACGCTGGGCAGATCCCTCTGTGGGCTTGGCGGAAGCGCTACTCACGGCAGCGCAGCGGTATAAGACACATGTGCATCATGCACCTTGTCCTTACCGTGCGTCTAGGAAACACTCAGGATTTTCTGAGAATTTTCCCGCCGGGATTCGACCCGAACGCGGCTCAGCCGAGCAGGGCTCCGCGCAGCCGGCGGACGTCAGTCCCGGAAACCCCGGCGCTGCGCAGGTAACCGTCGAGCGAGCCGAACTGGTCGTCTATCGTCCGCCGTGCGGTGTCGAGGTATTCCTCGCGGACACCGAGGACTTCATCGGACAGCCGCGCCGCGGTGAACGCCATCAGCTCCGGGGTCACTTCGACGTCGGATCGCTCCCGGACCGCGTCCAGAATCCGGCCCCGCAGCTGAGGAACGGCCTGGTTGCTACCCAGGAAATCCGCCACGATCGCGTCGCGGCCGACGCCCGCGGCTTCCAGCACCAGCGCCACTGTGAACCCGGTGCGGTCCTTGCCGGCAAAACAGTGGGTGAGCACCGTGCGTCCGTCGGCCAGCAAGCTGACCATGCGGTGCAGTGCCTGCTGGGCTCCGTTGTACGTGGGAAACCTGCTGTACTCGTCGATCATGAAGCGACGGGACGCCTCGCCGACCGGTTCGTCGTCGGCCTTATCTTCCAGCAGCCGCCTGAACGCATGCTCGTGCGGCGCGTCCCCGTCCGGGTTGAGTTCGTCCGGGCCGAGATCGGGGATGGGCAGTTGATGAATCCGCACGCCGTCCGGCACCCGGCCCGGCCCGTGGCGCTCCACCTCACGGCGCGAGCGCAAGTCGGCGACATCGGTGATGCGCAATCGGCGCAACTCGTCGCGGCCGTCGTCGCCGAGATCGCTCAGCTCACCGGAACGAAATAGCCGCCCCGGCCGAAGCACACCGGTGCTATCCGCAACATCGCGAAAGTTCCAGGCCCCCTGTAGATCCCGCACACCTTTCGCCATCTTAGGTGACCGCCACAGCGAACGCGCTTTGCTCCCGGCCGATCTCGGCGCGCGCGATGGAGCGCATATGCACCTCGTCGGGCCCATCGAAGATGCGCATCGCGCGATGCCAGGCGTAAAGCCGGGCCAGCGCCGTATCCTCGCTGACGCCGGCGGCCCCGTGCACCTGGATGGCGCGGTCGATGACGTCGCAGGCGACCTGCGGAGCCACCGCCTTGATCTGCGATACCAGTAGATGCGCGGCCCTGTTGCCGTATTGGTCGATGGTCCAGGCCGCCTTCTCGCAAAGGAGCCTGGCTTGATCTATCTCATTGCGTGACTTGGCAATTGCCTGCTGTACAAGACCTTGATCGGCGAGTGGACGGCCGAACGCCACCCGGGTATTGGCCCGGTGTACCAGCAGGGCCAGCGCACGTTCGGCTCCGCCGAGTGCGCGCATGCAGTGGTGGATACGGCCCGGCCCGAGCCGGGCCTGGGCGATCGCGAAGCCGGCGCCTTCTTCGCCGAGCAGGTTGGTGACCGGTACCCGGACGTTGTCGTAGACGATTTCGCAGTGCCCGGGTTGGTCTTGGTAACCGAAGACCGATGTTGAGCGGACCACCGTCACACCCGGTGTATCTATCGGCACCAGGACCATCGACTGCTGCTGGTGGCTCGCGGCCTCGGGGTTGGTGCGGCCCATCACGATCAGGATCTTGCAGCGGGGATCCGCCGCGCCCGAAGTCCACCATTTGCGGCCGTTGATCACGTAGTCGCCGCCGTCGCGCACGATCGAGGTTTCGATGTTGCGGGCGTCGCTGCTGGCGACCGCCGGCTCGGTCATCGAAAAGCCGCTGCGGATCTCGCCGTTCAGCAACGGCTCTAGCCACTGCTTACGCTGCTCCTCGGTGGCGAACAGGTGCAGGGTTTCCATGTTGCCGGTGTCCGGTGCCGCGCAGTTGATCGCCTCGGGTGCGATCTCCAGACTCCATCCGGTCAGTTCGGCCAGCGAGGCGTAGTCCAGGTTGGACAGGCCCGACTCGGCCGGCAGAAACAGGTTCCACAGGCCGGCGGCTTTGGCCTTGGTCTTCAGCTCCTCGATGATCGGCGGAACGGTGTGATCGTTCGGGCCGGCCTCGTGCCGATAGCGGTCGTATTCGGCCTCGGCCGGAAAGACGTAGTCGGTGATGAACTCGGACAGTCGTTTGTGGTAGTCGCTGGCTTTGGCCGACATCGCGAAGTCCATGATCGAAACGATAGGACACCGCGGCTGGCCCGACGATGCGGGAGGCAGCGGAGGACGATAGATCCATGACCGAGACACGTCCTCCCCTCCCGCCGTTCACCCTCGAGACGGCGATCCAGAAAGTGCAGGGCGCCGAGGATCTGTGGAACACCCGCGATCCCGAGCGTGTCAGCCTGGGCTACACCGTCGACTCGGAGTGGCGTAACCGTGACGAACACGTCGTCGGCCGGGACGCGATCGTGGCTTTCCTGACCCGGAAATGGCAGCGCGAGCACGACTATGTGCTGCGCAAGGGCCTGTGGAGTTTCCACGACAATCGCATCGCCGTCCGGTTCCAATACGAATGCCGTGACGCCGCCGGACAGTGGTGGCGCAGCTACGGCAATGAGTTGTGGGAGTTCTCCGACGCCGGCCTGACCGCCCGCCGCGAAGCCAGCATCAACGACGTGCCGATCGACGAATCGCAGCGCCGCTACTTTGGGCCGCGTCCGGAGCCGGAGTATGGCCAAGACTTTCCGCTGTGGTGACTGCGGCTAGGGTTGGTGCCGATCTAGCGGGGTAGGGAGTCATGACAGATACGCAGACGACGGTCGGGGTGGTCGCCGAGTCCGGGACCGACGAGCGACGGGTCGCGCTGGTGCCCAAGGCGGTCGGGCCGCTGGTGAAAAGCGGTGTCGCGGTTGTGGTGGAGTCGGGGGCGGGCGAGGGGGCGCTGCTTCCCGACGAGCTCTACACAGAGGCCGGCGCCACGATCGGTGATGCCTGGGCGGCCGACATCGTCGTCAAGGTCGCGCCGCCGACCGCCGAGGAGGTTTCCCGGCTGCGCAGCGGGCAGACGTTGATCGGCTTCCTCGCGCCCCGCGACGCCGACAATTCGATCGGCGCGCTGAAGCAGGCCGGCGTGCAGGCGTTCGCGCTGGAGGCCATCCCGCGGATTTCGCGGGCGCAGGTGATGGATGCGTTGTCGTCGCAGGCCAATGTCGCCGGATATAAGGCTGTGCTGTTGGCGGCCTCGGAGTCGACACGGTTCTTCCCGATGCTGACGACGGCGGCGGGCACGGTGAAGCCCGCCACGGTGCTGGTGTTGGGTGTCGGCGTGGCCGGCCTGCAGGCGCTGGCGACGGCCAAGCGGCTGGGCGCACGTACCACCGGTTACGACGTGCGGCCCGAGGTGGCCGACCAGGTGCGCTCGGTCGGCGCGCAGTGGCTCGATCTGGGTATCGACGCCGCCGGTGAGGGCGGCTATGCGCGCGAGCTGACCGAAGACGAAAAGGCGCAGCAGCAGAAGGCGTTGGAAGAGGCGATCAGCGGCTTCGACGTGGTGGTCACCACCGCATTGGTCCCGGGACGGCCTGCGCCGCGTCTGGTGACCGCCGCGGCGGTGGAGTCGATGAAGCCCGGCAGCGTGGTGGTTGACCTGGCCGGGGAAACCGGTGGCAACTGCGAGCTGACCGAACCCGGGCGGACCGTCGTCAAGCACGACGTCACCGTCGCCTCGCCGTTGAACCTGCCCGCGACGATGCCCGAGCACGCCAGCGAGCTCTACAGCAAGAACATCACCGCGCTGCTGGACCTGCTGATCAAGGACGGCGCGCTGGCCCCGGACTTCGACGACGAAGTCATCGCGGAATCGTGTGTGACCCGCGAGACAGGTAAGGACTCCTAAATGCACGGGATGTATGACGAACTTCTATCGAACCTGGCGATCCTGGTGTTGTCCGGGTTCGTCGGGTTCGCGGTGATCTCCAAAGTGCCCAACACGCTGCACACCCCGCTGATGTCGGGGACCAACGCCATCCACGGCATCGTGCTGCTCGGTGCGCTGGTGGTGTTCGGTGAAGTCGAGCACCCGTCGGTCGCCGTGCAGATCATCCTGTTCGTCGCGGTCGTGTTCGGCACGCTGAACGTCGTCGGCGGCTTCATCGTCACCGACCGGATGCTGGGCATGTTCAAGGGCAAGAAAAAGGCGCTGCCCGCCGCGACCGAGGAGTCGGCAGCCAAATGAACTACTTGGTGATCGGCCTCTACGTCATCTCGTTCGCGCTTTTCATCTACGGCCTGATGGGCCTGACCGGGCCCAAGACCGCGGTGCGGGGCAACTTGATCGCCGCGGTGGGAATGGCGCTGGCCGTGACGGCCACGCTGATCAAGATCCGGCACACCGACCAGTGGGTGTGGATCATCGCCGGTCTGGTGGTGGGTGTGGTGCTCGGTGTCCCGCCGGCCCGCTACACCAAGATGACCGCGATGCCGCAGCTGGTGGCATTTTTCAACGGCGTCGGCGGTGGCACGGTCGCGCTCATCGCTCTCGCGGAATTCATTGAGACCGATGGCTTTTCGGCCTTCCAGCACCACGAGTCGCCGACCGTGCACATCGTGGTGGCGTCGTTGTTCGCCGCGATCATCGGATCGATCTCATTCTGGGGCTCGATCATCGCGTTCGGCAAGCTGCAGGAGATCATCTCCGGATCACCGATCGGATTCGGCAAGGCTCAACAACCGATCAACCTGCTGCTGCTGACCGCGGCCGTCGCGGCCGCGGTCGTCATCGGCCTGGGCGCCCATCCCAGCACCGGTGGGGTGTCGCTGTGGTGGATGATCGGTCTGCTCGCTGCTGCGGGTGCGCTGGGCCTGATGGTGGTGTTGCCCATCGGCGGCGCCGACATGCCCGTGGTGATCTCACTGTTGAACGCCATGACCGGGGTGTCGGCCGCGGCCGCGGGGCTGGCGTTGAACAACACCGCGATGATCGTCGCCGGCATGATCGTCGGCGCCTCGGGTTCGATCCTGACCAACCTGATGGCCAAGGCGATGAACCGCTCCATTCCCGCGATCGTCGCCGGCGGGTTCGGCGGCGGCGGCGTGGCTCCCAGCGGCGACGCCGGCGGCGACAAACACGTAAGGGCCACCTCGGCCGCCGATGCCGCGATCCAGATGGCCTACGCCAACCAGGTGATCGTGGTGCCGGGCTACGGGCTGGCGGTCGCGCAGGCCCAGCACGCCGTCAAGGACATGGCGACGCTGCTGGAGGACAAGGGTGTCGCGGTGAAGTACGCGATCCACCCGGTCGCCGGCCGGATGCCCGGGCACATGAACGTGCTGCTGGCCGAGGCCGAAGTGGACTACGACGCGATGAAGGACATGGACGACATCAACGACGAGTTCGGCCGCACCGATGTCGCGATCGTCATCGGTGCCAACGACGTCACCAACCCGGCGGCGCGCAACGATGCCTCCAGCCCGATCTACGGCATGCCGATCCTCAACGTGGACAAGGCCAGGTCGGTGATTGTGCTGAAGCGGTCGATGAACTCGGGGTTTGCGGGTATCGACAACCCGCTGTTCTACGACGAGGGCACCACGATGCTGTTCGGCGATGCCAAGAAATCGGTGTCCGCAGTCACCGAGGAACTCAAAGCGCTGTAGAACCGCTGTTTAGTGTTTAGACGGGCGGATATGACGGTGGTGGGTAGCCGTTACCGTCGACGACGCCGCGCAAGCCCCACAGTGAATACTTGAAGTAGAACTCGAGTTCGTCGGAAAAGTCGTAGCTCGGATCCGGATCTGGGTTCATCTGACCACCTTCTCGATTGGACCGACTCGCGACTCGACTCACGGAGCAGTCTAGTCCGACCGGGGCGATGCACAACAGCGAATGACCGCCCTGACTAAACTATCCAACTAGTTGATTGACAACCGGGCATCACCCGGCCTGCCGATAGCGAGTAGACATGCCGTCCGAGAACGGGCTTTCCCGCCGCGAGGAGTTGCTGGCTGTTGCCACCAAGCTGTTCGCCGCACGCGGTTACCACGGCACCCGGATGGACGATGTCGCCGACGTGGTCGGGCTGAACAAGGCCACCGTGTACCACTACTACGCCAGCAAGTCGTTGATTCTCTACGACATCTACCAGCAGGCCGCCGAACGCACGCTGGCCGCCGTGCACGACGACCCGACGATGTCGGCGCGCGAAGCGCTGTATCAGTACACCGTGCGGCTGCTGAACGGGATCGCCTCCAACCCGGAAGGCGCGGCGGTGTACTTCCAGGAGCAGCCCTACATCACCGAGTGGTTCACCGAGGAGCAGGTCGACGCGGTCCGGGAGAAGGAAACCCAGGTCTACGAGCACGTGCACGGACTGATCGACCGGGGCATCGCCAGCGACGAATTCTATGAATGCGACTCGCATGTCCTGGCGCTCGGATACATCGGTATGACGCTCGGCGCCTACCGCTGGCTGCGGCCAAGCGGACGGCGCAGCGCCAAGGAGATCGCCGCCGAGTTCAGCACCGCACTGCTGCGCGGTCTGATCCGCGACGAGGCGGTCCGCACCGAGTCACCGCTCGGGGTCGGAACCGAAATCGGTACAGCCGGTCGTAATTCGCGATGACCGGGATGGCGTTGAACAGTCGGTTGAGATCCCGCTGAGCGCCGTTGCTCGGCCAACATCCAGACTGATGGCCATGACCGACATGTTTCGCCTTGACGGGAAGGTCGCCGTGGTCACCGGCGGCGGCCGCGGCATCGGCGTGATGATGGCGCGCGGACTGCTGCAGGCCGGAGCGACGGTGTACCTGTCCAGTCGCAAAAAAGCCGAGCTCGACGCCGCCGTCGCCGAGTTGTCAGTCCACGGACCGGTGGAGGCGATCCCCGCCGATCTCGGCACCATCGACGGAGTTCAGGCACTGACCGCCGACCTCGCCGACCGGGAGGACGCCGTGCATGCGTTGTTCAACAACGCCGGCGTGGCTTGGGGGGCGCCGTTCGGCGAGTTTCCCGAATCCGGCTTCGACAAAGTTCTCGACGTCAACGTCAAAGGCGTCTTCCTGCTGACCCGCGCCTTGGTGCCGATGCTGACGGCGGCCGCAACCGACGACGACCCCGCACGGGTGATCAACACCGGCAGCGTCGACGGAATCGTCCCGCCGGGACGTGGCAGGGACAACTTCTCCTACAGCGCGAGCAAGGCCGCTGTACACATGCTGACCCAACACCTCGCCGGCGAGCTGGCCCCCCGGATTCTGGTCAACGCGATCGCTCCCGGACTGTTCCAATCGCGGATGAGCAAGGAGCTGCTGCGCGCGGGCCCGGACGCGGTTGGCGCCCACTTGCCGCTCGGCCGCATCGGTCAACCCGACGACATCGCGGGCATCGCCGTCTTTCTTGCCAGCCGCGCCAGCACCTACATCACCGGCGCGGTGATCCCGGTGGACGGCGGCATCAGCGTCATCCGCTGAGTTCGAATCCGCGGCTCCCCGCGCGCCGCTACGCCGCGCGCATCGTCGCCGCTAGCGCTTCAAGTTCTTGTCCAGGAACTCGATCTGGTCGGCGATCACGCGCTCGAACGCGTCGTCGACATAGATCTCGAAATGGCCTTCCGGGTAGAGCTTGACCTCACCGCGCGGCGCCGTCGCCGCGTAGCGACGGGTCGGTCCCGACGGTGCGATCGAGTCGGTTTCGCAGACGCAGAACAGGATTGGGCAGGTGATCTTCGATGCGAGCCGCCCCGGACGGTAGGGCAGGAACTTCACACCGATCCGCGCGGCGACCTCGTTTCGCAACGTCGTGCCCTCAGGCACCAACCGCAGATAACCGGAGTAAGAGTCGGGGGCGTGCATCAGCGCCACCTCGCCCGGCCTACCGGCGGTTGGGACCATCACCGGCGGCCTGCCGAGCCGGGCCCCGATCAGGTCGCGTACCGCCAACGCCGTAATGCGCGCGCTGATCAACGGGTTCATCGCGCCCACCGAGGCGATGCTGTCGGTGTACGGGCATTGCGAGACGACCGCCGCGATCCCGGGCAGCCGCGCTGCCGTAGCAATCACGTGTCCGCCGCCAAAGGACGTGCCCCACAAACCGATTCGGTTGTGATCGATTCCCGCCAGCGTCTTGGCATACGCCACGGCAACGGTCCAGTCCTGCAATTGCATGCTGATATCGAGTAATTGACGCGGCTCGCCCTCGCTGTCGCCGAAGTTGCGATAGTCGAACACCAGGCAGGCGTAGCCGACGGCGCTGAAGCGCTCGGCGTAGGCGTCCAGCCGCATCGTGCGCACCGCGCCCAGTCCGTGCGCCATCACCAGCAGCGGCGCGTCGCCGTTGCCCGTCGGCCGATACAGCCAAGCGTTGATCCGGTCGCTGCCCGAGTTGAACCAGACATCCTCACGTTGCATGCTCACGGCTACTTATCCTGCATCACTCGCGGCGCCCCCCGGGCGGGATCTGCATCGTCGCCGGGCGTGTGATACACCGTCGCCATGGCCTCGAGTGTGCTGCAAACCGTGTCATCGGTGGTGGGACCGAGGCATGTCAGCACCGACCCCGATGTGCTGGCCGGCCGCAGCGTCGACCACACCGGCCGTTACCGCGGGCGGGCCAGCGCCCTGGTTCGTCCGGGCTCGGCGAACGAAGTCGCCGAGGTGCTGCGGGTCTGCCGAGACGCTGGGACCTACGTGACCGTCCAGGGCGGTCGTACCTCGTTGGTGGCCGGCACCGTTCCCGAGCACGACGATCTGCTGTTGTCGACCGAGCGGCTTTGCGCCATAAGTGATGTCGACACGATCGAACGCCGCGTCGAGGCCGGGGCAGGGGCCACATTGGCCGCGGTGCAGCACGCGGCGGCCGCGGCCGGCTTGGTGTTCGGGGTTGACCTGGCGGCGCGCGACAGCGCCACCGTCGGGGGGATGGCCTCGACCAACGCCGGCGGGTTGCGCACCGTGCGGTACGGCAACATGGGCGAGCAGGTGATTGGTCTGGACGTCGCTTTGCCCGACGGGTCGGTGGTACGCCGGCATTCCCGGGTGCGGGCGGACAACACCGGCTATGACCTGCCGGCGCTGTTCGTCGGTGCCGAGGGGACGCTGGGCGTGATCACCGCGCTCGATCTGCGGCTACACCCGGATCCGCCGCATCGAGTGACGGCGGTGTGTGGCTTCGATGACCTCGACGCGCTGGTCGAGGCGGCCCGCCTGTTTCGCGACCTGGACGGCATCGCCGCCCTGGAATTGATCGACGGCCGGGCCAGCGCGCTGACGGAGGAGCATCTGGGCCTGGCCGCGCCGGTGCGCGGTGACTGGTTGCTGTTGGTGGAACTGGCATCCGATCACGACCAGACTGAGCGGCTCGCCGACGCTCTGGAGGGGGTGGGCACCTGTGGCGAGCCGGCGGTCGGCGTTGATGTGGCCGCGCAACAACGGCTTTGGCGGGTGCGGGAATCGTTGGCCGAGGTCCTTGGTGTCTACGGGCCGCCGCTGAAGTTCGACGTCTCGCTGCCGCTGTCGGCGGTCGCGACGTTCGCCCACGACGCGGACGCGTTACTGCGGCGCCACGCACCCGACGCCGTCGGCGTGCTGTTCGGGCACATCGGGGAGGGCAACCTGCATCTCAACGTGCTGCGTTGTGGCGAGAAGCAGGAACGCGATCTGTACGCGGCGATGATGGACCTGATCGCAGCATGCGGGGGCAATGTCAGCTCCGAACACGGGATCGGCAGCCGCAAACGCAGGTACGTCGGCATGTCCCGCGAGGCCGCCGATATCGCGGCGATGCGAACGCTCAAGGCGGCCTTCGACCCGACCGGCTACCTCAATGCCGCGGTGCTGTTCGACTGATCAATCGGGGGCCTTGATGCCCACCGCGTGGCGCAGTTGGGCCAAGAACTGATCGGCGTCGTCACTGCGGATCATGTAGTGCGAAAACGCCACCCGGATCGCGGTTGCCGCCTTCACCGCGGCGTTGGGACCGGGTATCAGCCGCTGCAGACCGTCCCGCATCTGCGGGATGACGTTTGAGAACTGGGTGATGACGTGCTCGGGTTCGATATCGACCATCCGCACGCCCGTGTAGGAATGCTGGTACTCGACGATGAACCGCAGCGCCGCGTCGAGCTTGTCGGGACCTCTGAGGCCGGCTGTCGCCCGGCTCATGCCGCTTTCGAAGCTCTGTCGCTCGTAGCGGGAGAACGCCGAGAGCAGTTCCTCTTTCGAGGCGAACCACCTGTAGAGCGTCGGCCTCGACACCCCCGCCTGGATAGCAACGTCGGACAGGCTGAGTTTGCGTTTGCCGTTGCGGCCGAGGACCTCAGCGGTGGCGGCAAGGATCCGCTGCTGCGTCGAGGTGTCGCCTTCGATGGTCGGCGTCTGCTCCATACCCCAAACTTTACAAAATTTGGCCTAAGTGTCACGCTGTTTTGGTGTCACTGTCTAGGTCCCTCGCCAGGGCCTCATCGCCCCCACGCCAGGTAGCTGACCACCGAATCTTAGCCGGGGCCCGTCGCATCGCCGCCGATCGGCGTCCATCGTGAGTCAATGCAGGGCCTCCAGAGCAATTGTCATCACCGAAGCCTCGTCGTCCGTCGCGCTTGCGACCGCGGCGCGGTTGGCGGCCGGCGGGGATCTGGTGTTGATGGGAACCCGTCGGACCGCCATCTGTGAGCGATTCGCGGCCCGTCTCCGCGCCGACGGCGTGGCGGCCTTCGCCGCCTACCTGGACCTGGCCGATCCGCCCTCCATCGATCGGTTCGTCGAGTCCGCCGACTACTTGATCGGGTCGGTCGACGTGTTGGTCAGCGCTGCGGGCCTCACCAACGGTTCCTGGGTTGGCGCGCAGCACCTTGCGGCACGAGTCGTCCCGCAGATGATCGACAACCAATGCGGTGACGTCGTGCTGATCAGTCCCAGTCTGGTCGGGCCGTCGCCGGCGACGGCGGATCGGATGCTCGAAGCCTGGGTGGCCGGCCTGGACGCCGAATTCGTCGGAACCGGCGTGCGAGCCTCGATCATCCGATCGACCGGCAGCGGGATAAAACCCGGCGACATTGGATGTCTGATCGCGACGGTGCTCGCCTCGCCCCGGACGCATCTGCGCGTCGTCGACGTCATCCCGCCGATTCCCGCATCGACATCGGCGAAGGAGCCTAGACCCAACTAGCGTCGAGATCGACGTTAGCGTGAAAAACCACGAAAAAAACTGCGCTAGTGTCGATCTCGGCGCTGGTCTAAGACCGCGGCCGTCGGCGCACCAACACCGACTGCTGGATGCTGCCCACAGCTCCGGTCTCGTCGAACAGGGTGCCCACCGTCGTACCGATACCGTCTGGCCCGTAATTGGTTTCCGCACGGATGCCGATCCAGTCGCCGTCGGGAATGCGGTGCACGTGGACGACGAGGTCGTTGTTCAGGAACGTCCACTTGCGGATGTCGAGTTTGGAACCGATGCCATTGGCGCAGTCGGCCACCGCGAACAGCCGCTCCAACGGCGTCATCACCTCGCCGTTGACCAGGTTTACCGTCGGCTTGATCCAGGATTCTCCCGGACCATCGTTCAGGGGTTCGGTCAGCCAGCGCCAGTCCAGGCTGTGCACATAGTTACGGTCCCAATCCTTTTCGAGATTGCGGCTGCGGCCCTCGCTAACCGGACGCGGCAGCGGTTCGGCCGCATGGATCAACTCGGCGGTATCGAGCTGCTGCAGCCGCCATCCGCTGGCCCGGGCTGTCGGCCGGGGCCGACCGTCGGGACCCAGCGCCAGCATCTCGGCGCTGATCAGCTCGATCTGCTTGCCGGGCCGCTCGACTTGCGAGCGAACCCACAAATCACCTTCGGCCGGAACCGGACCCAGCAAGTCGATCACGACCCGGCTCAGCCGGGTGTCGTCGCGTGCAGCGCAGCGCTCGAGCGCCCGGACCAACAGCGCCGACACCGGCGCGGCATGTTGTAGCGCCGCCGACCACGTGCTTCTCACCAGGTCTGTGGCACGGAACTTTTCGCCGGACGGGTCGGCGTGATCGATCACCTCGTAGTAGGAATCGGTCATCGTTCACCTTTCAGGGCAGGCCGGCGCCGGGAGTATCCACGATCACCGTGTCGAGCCGAGACAGCCGGGTACCGATCAACCGCTTGGGAAAGGCGTCGGTGCTCGACAACATGAACAACGTGCGCCGCGCGGAGCCGCCGAGCATGCAGGCGATCGCGGCGCGGTCGCCGATGTCGATGCGATGAGTGACTTGTCCGCTGGGGCCGCCCTCGACGATGCGCTCGAACTGGTGCGCCAGCGTCATCGCCGTCCACACGCCGCCATCGGCGTCGAGACTGATGCCGTCGGGCGGGCCGTCGAGACCATCGGCGAACACCCGTCGATCCGACAGCCCGCCGTCGCCGCCGATGCGGAACGCGCTCAGTCGCCGGCCGATCGACTCCGCGACGATCAGGGTCTGATGGTCGGCCGTGATCGCCATACCGTTCGGGAAGTCGAGATCTTGCGCGACCACCCGCACGCTGTTGTCCGGATCGACGCACACGATGACGCCGCCCTGGAAGGCCTGCGACCCGATGTAGGCGCGTCCGAGGTGGTCGACGACCATGTCGCCGAGGTCGGCCGGTGCGACGTCGCTCAGATCGGCGATCGTGATGACACTCTCACCGTCGTAGCGCAACAGCTGCCGGTTCTCGGTCGACACGATCAGCAGTGAGCCGTCCGGCCGGAATCCCAGGCCCGAGGGCGAATGCCCAGGCAATGGCAAGGTGGTCAGCGAGCCACCCGGGTCGACGGTGTGCACGGCCTCGCCGAGCATGTCGGAGAACCACAGCAGCCCCTCGAACCAGCGCGGGCCTTCACCGAAACAGAAGCCGGTGGCCAGTGGCGTCAGCCCCTCAGTGCTATCAGTGGTTGCCGTCATCGACCGCATCCAATTCTCGTGCGATCGCCGCGTGTTTGTAGGAGGTCTTGGTCCAATTCACCGGGTTCGCGACGAAGTCGTAGATGGTCTCGGGCGATCGAGCGAAGGCGGTTTCCGAACTCGTGGTCACAACGCCCAACTGCGTCACCTCCCTGTGGCGCTCGATCCGACCGGGCGACCGCCCGGCTAACTTTACAGATTATCGTATAAGTGTCACGCAGTAATTTCGCAGGGATACTTCTCGGCGCTCGGCTAAAGAAAGCGGCAGATGCATTTCACCATCACCCACCCCATGCATAGCCACCCGTACAACCCGGAACTGGTCAGCGGTGACGGCATCGCCGCGGTAGCGGTGGCAGCGGAATCAGCCGGCTTCGGTGGCTTCGGTTTGACCGACCACCCCGCTCCGACGCAGCGCTGGCTCGAGGCCGGCGGACACGACGCACTGGACCCGTTTGTGACTCTGGGGTTCGCCGCGGCTCGGACCACCACGTTGCGGCTGATTCCGAACATTGTGGTGTTGCCTTATCGAAATCCGTTCCTAGTAGCCAAGTCTGGTGCGTCGCTGGATTTGCTGTCCGGCGGCCGATTCACCCTCGCGGTCGGAGTCGGCTATCTCAAGCGGGAGTTCGCCGCCCTGGGCGTTGACTACGAGCAACGGGCCGAGCTGTTCGATGAAGCCCTGGACGTGATCCGGGCCATCTGGACCACCGATGACGTCTCGTACGAGGGGAAGCACTTCACCGCCACCGGGATCACCGCCCACCCCCGACCGGTGAGCGAGCCCCATCCGCCGATCTGGGTCGGTGGAAACACCGGGGCCGCGCGGCGGCGCGTCGCGCACAAGGGCGACGGGTGGTGTCCGTTCCCCGCGCCTCCCGCCCTGGCCCAGACTGCTCGCACCGCGAGCATCGACTCGCTCGAAGTGCTCGCCGACGGCATCGCCGACCTGCGTCGCCGTGTTGACGAAGCCGGCCGGGACTGGTCGAAGTTCGACGTGGTCTTCACCAATTTCGACGGTGGCAGCCCGGCACGCGACGACTTCAACGCGGACGCCTACCTGACGGGCATGGAGAAGCTGGCCGCGCTCGGCGTCACCTGGCTGCAGGTGGGGTTGCCGGGCGACAGCCTGGCGCACGTCATCGACACGATCGAGCGATTCCAGACTCTGGTGATCGATGCCGGCTGAGATCGAGTGTGCGGCGGGTAAGCCTTTACAAGATTCGGTGGAAATGTCACGCTCGCTGAGTGACCACGGAATCTGAGCAGACGCATTGGTCGGTTACCGGCTTGCTCGACTTGTTCGATGTGCGCGCGAAAGCGCCTGACCAGTTCAGCGGCGACACCGGGATCGCCGGCGACGACGAACGGCAGGTGGTGGAAGGCACGCAGGTGTTGGCCCAAGCGATCGTCGCGGCGGCCAAAAGGTTTGCGGACAAGTCGGTTCGGTCGGTGCACGCGGTGTTCTCGCGCGCTGTCATGGTCGGGCAGCCCGTTGAATTCGACATCGACGTCGTCCACGAGGGCCGCTCCACCGCCACCGCGGTCGTCGGCGTGCAACAGAACGGCCGACGCTGCATCACCGTCATCGCCTTCGCCGATGTGCCGTCGGCCGATGTCATCCGCCACCAGCTGCCCCGTCCCGATGTGGTGGCGCCCGCGGATGCGAACTTCTCGCCGATGCCGATGGTCGGGCGGGAGCTCCGGCTGGTCGACGTGGTCGATATCAACAGCCCCGACGAAGTCGGGCCGCCGGAGCTGTACGCCTGGCTGCGCTACGACCCGATCCCGACCCGCGACGATTTGGCGAAGGCGCTGATCGCGTATTTCACTGGGCATCTGGGCATCTCGACCACGATGCGTGCCCACGAAGGCATCGGCACCAGCCAGTCGCATTTGACCGTGTCCACCGCGCCGCTGACGGTGACGGTGAGCTTCCACGAGCCGGTGTCATGGTCGGGCTGGCTGTTGTACACGCACGAGAGCACCCAGGTCGGCGCGGGCATGTCCTATGTCCGCGGCGCCGTGCACACGCAAGAGGGTGAGCTGATCGCCTCGTTCGCGCAGGAGGCGATGATTCGCCCGTTGCGCACCACCGACAACGCCATCAAAACCGAGGCGCGGCTGTAGCCGTCATGGACTTTTCCGTCGTCGAACTCTCCACGGAAGACCAGGAATTCCGTGATCGGTTGCGGGCGTTCCTCGGCGTCCACGTCACCGACGAGGTGCGCCGACGCGACCGGGAAACCGGGGAGAATTTCGACGCGGGTGTGCATCTGGCGTTCGGTGCCGAGGGCTATTTGGCCGCCGACTGGAAGGACGCATCGGAAGGCGGCTTCGGCTCGCTGCGCCGGCGGATCTGGGATTTGGAGATCGGCCGCGCGCACACCCCGTGGTTCCACTGGGGTACCACCGCCATGGTGGCCCGGAAGGTGCAGCAATTCGGATCCGCCGAGCTCGCCGATGAGGTGCTGCCCGGGGTGCTCTCCGGCCATATCCGGCTGTGCCTGGGTTACACCGAGCCGGAGGGCGGCTCCGATGTGGCGACGTGCAAGACCCGCGCGGTTCGCGACGGCGGATGCTGGGTTGTCAACGGCTCCAAGATGTTTACCTCCAATGCCCACAACGCCAAATACGTCTTCCTGCTCACCAACACCGATCCGGACGCGCCGAAGCACAAGAACCTGACCATGTTCCTGGTGCCGCTGGACTCGCCGGGCGTCGAGATCCAGCCCATCCGCACCATCGACGGCGACCGGACCAACGTCGTCTACTACAGCGACGTGCGGGTCGACGACAAATACCGGATCGGTGACGTCAACGGCGGGTGGGCGGTGCTGCGGGCGGCGCTCGACGTCGAGCACGGCACCGTTGACGGCGGTGACGACGGCCTGCAGAGAATCGCAGTGATGAGCGAACACGTGACCCTGATGGCCGAGGCGATCGACAGGATCGCCGCGTTGGTCGCCCAACCGGGCGCCGACGGGCGTCGGCTGCTCGACGACACGTCGGTCGCGTATCGGCTGGGCCGCAGTATCGCTCGCACGGAGGCGGCGCTGAGCACCCCGGGAATGTTCGGGCGGGTGGCGAACGCACAGACCATGCGCGACGTCGCGCCGGAGCTGATGGACGTGCTGGGTGCCGCGTCGGCGTTGCCGGTCGACACCAACGGAGCCGCCGACGACGGTGGCGCCGAATACATTTTCCGGCTGGCCTCGCCGACCGGTATCTACGGCGGCACCCTGGAGGTGTTCCGCAACATGATCGCCGAGCACGCGCTGGGGCTCGGCCGCCCCAACTATTCGCCGCCGAGGTCTTGAGGCGCCACCGAGTCAGGAAGTTCGGCAAGAACTTCAGCGCGGGTGGCGTCGAAGCTGAGAAATCCTTTGATGGGCAGGCTTTCCGGTGGCGGGTCGTGGTAGCTCCACGCCACGTCCTCGACTTTCGCGTCGCCGACCAGGGCGGACCAATAGGTCGCGACGCCTTTGTAATTGCAATACGTCGAAGTGTCCGTTTGCCGCAGCAGGTCGGTGTGCACGTGCGACGGATCGACGTACAGGCGAGGTTCCAGCGCCGTCTCGAACACGATCACGGTGTCGTCGGTGTCCACCAGCGTGGTCCCGGCGATCGTGACGCGCAGCCGACGCGTGGCGGGGCGGCAGTCGACGCGGTGGTACGGGTTCGGCGGGTAGTGCACCAGCGTGCGTCCCTCTTCGATCCAGGTGTCCACCGCGTCCCACGGCACGCGGACGAATCCGGGCGCCTCTGGAACCGGCTCACCGGGCAGACCATGCACCTCGTCAGCGCGAAATGCATAGCTGAGCGGGTGATTTCGCCGGTGCACCAACAGCGCTCGCTCGGTGTCGATCACCATGCTCCCGCCGCGGACAGCCTGAACGCGCCGGGGATGGGGTTCGACATAGACGACATCGGAGGGCAACTCGGGTGAAAACCACCCGGCGGGCTCGTTGCTGAACGGCCCGCGCCCGGCGACCAGACTCACAAAGCCTCCCGGTCCGTCGTGCTCATCCTGGTGGTCAGCGTATAGCGGCATCAACTGGCATCGCGGGGCACGGCATCGGTGAGAGGATGCCGGGCATGGCCGGACCGATGGAAGGCATCAAAATCGTGGAGCTCGGCGTCTGGGTGGCTGGCCCCGCGGCGGGTGGCATCCTCGCCGATTGGGGTGCGGACGTGGTCAAAATCGAGCCGCCGACCGGCGACCCCGGGCGGATGTTCGGCAGGATGTTGGGCCTCGATATCGACATCAGCCCGCCATTCGAGATGGACAACCGCTCGAAGCGCAGCGTCGTCCTCGACCTCACCACCGACAGTGGCCGTGCCACCGCTCTCGAATTGATCAGCGGCGCCGACGTGTTCGTGACCAACGTCCGCCCCGGCGCGTTGCAACGGCTTGGGATTGACTTCGTGTCGGTGGCTCCGGACAACCCGCGGCTTGTCTACGGGCTGATCACCGGCTACGGCGAAACCGGGCCCGACGCCGACCGGGCGGCCTACGACATCGCGGCGTTCTGGTCGCGCGCCGGGGTGGCCCATCTGCTCACCCGGCCCGGTGACACGCCGCCGTTTCAGCGCGGCGGCATGGGCGATCACAGCGCCGGCATGACGCTGGCGGCGGCAATCTGCGCCGCGTTGGTGGCCCGGGACCGAACCGGTTCAGGGCAGCTGGTGACGACCTCGCTGTATCGGCAGGGTGCCTACACGGTGAGCTTCGACCTGAACACCTACCTGATGGCGGGTCAGCCCATCGCCGTCGGCCAACGGGAGACGATGGGCAACCCGTGCATGAACAACTACGCCGCAGGGGATGGCCGGCGGTTCTGGATTGTGGGGCTGGAGGCCGAGCGGCACTGGCCGCCGTTGTGCCGAGCCGTCGGCCGCGCCGACTGGTTGACCGATCCGCGCTTCTCGTCCGCGCGGTCACGCGCCGTCAACGGTGTCGAGCTGATTGCCGAGCTGGACCAGATCTTTGCCACCAAGCCCCTTGACCAATGGGCGGAGATCTTCGCGGGCGAACCGGATTTCTTCTGGTCGCCGGTCAACACGATCGAGGATGTCGTCGCCGACGAGCAATTCCACGCCGCCGGCGGCGTGGTCGACGTGCCCGCCGGAGGGGACACGCGCGCGGTTGTGCCGATGGTTGCGACACCGGCGGATTTCCACGGCACGCCGTGGGCGCCGCGGTCCACCGCGCCGCAGCTTGGTGCGCACACCGACGAAGTTCTTGCCGAACTGGCGGCACGGCGCCCCTTGTGACCCGATCGAGGCTTTACAGATTGACGTAGAAGTGTCACGCTGGGTCGGTCGGGACGGATGAGCCCCGGAACCGGTGGGACGTTCGATCTGCTTAAGGGATGCTAACTGTTGCGGGTTGAGTGGTCGGTCGTTGTCGGTGGTGTTTTGTAGGAACGGGTGTATGAATTTGTCGACGTGGGCGGAGCGCGACGGTGTTGCTCGAGTGACCGCGTATGGCTGGTTCCGCGCTGGGCTGTTGGCGGTCCCGGCGCGGAAGGTAGGTCGGCTCACCTGATGGCGAAGTTCGAGGTCTCTGCGGGCTGGACGGTGCAGGCGTTCCAGTTTGCCTTGGACTGCACACCCGAGCAGGCCGCGTGTCTGCGGCGGCAGTTCGGGGGCCGGCGGTACGCCCGCAACTGGGCGGTGCGCACCCTCAAATCCGACATCGGCGCCTACCGGGCCACCGGTGTGGAAACCGACAAGCCGTCGTTTATCGGGATGCGGGCCCGCTGGAACCGGGTGAAGGACAACGAGTGCATTGACGCCGAGGCTGGCGAGGTGTGGTGGCCGGCGATCTCCAAAGAAGCGTTCGCTGATGGCATCCGGGCGGCCGTGGAAGCCTACTGGAATTGGCAACAGTCCAGGTCGGGGAAGCGTGCTGGGAAGCGGGTGGGCTTCCCCAGATTCGCGAGGAAGGGCCGCGATCGTGACCGGGTCACCTTCACAACCGGCGCCATCCGCATCGAATCTGACCGGCGACATGTCACCCTGCCCAGGATTGGGTGCGTGCGAGTGCATGAGAACACCCGCCGTCTGCAACGTCTGCTGGCCAAGGGCAAGGCCCGGATTCTGGCGGTCACCGTATCGCGCAAGGGAGCCCGGCTGGTCGCGGCGTTCCGCGTTCTGGTGCAACGCCCACAGCCCCGTGTCGCCATCCCTGATTCACGTGTCGGGGTCGATGTCGGGGTCCGGGTGCTCGCCACCATCGCCGACAACACCGGTGAGGTCGTCGAGCGGGTCCTGAACCCGAGGCCGTTGGAGACGGCATTGAAAGAACTGCGTCACCTGTCACGGCGAAAGTCCCGTCGCAGCCGCGGTTCTCGCCGTTATATCGAAACGGCACAACAGATTTCCCGGCTTTATCGCCGGGTCGCCGACATACGCGGTTATCACATCCATTGCTTGACCACTCGTCTCGCCAAGACCCACGGCGAGATCGTGGTCGAAGGTCTGGATGCGGCCGGGATGCTTCGGCAAAAAGGCCCGACTGGTGCACGCGCCCGCCGCCGTGGCCTCTCAGACTCGGCACTGGGTGAGCCCCGCCGCCAATTGGGCTACAAAACCCGTTGGTACGGATCACATCTCACCGTTGCCGACCGCTGGTATCCGTCCTCGAAAACCTGCCACACCTGCGGGCGTGTGCAGAACATCGGCTGGGCCCAACACTGGACCTGTGACCCCGTTGACGGGGGCTGCGGGGCCACCCATCAACGCGACGACAACGCCGCGATCAACCTCGCGCGCTACGAAGTGCCCGCCACGGGTGATAGCGCCGTCGGCCCAGTCAGGGCCGCCGTCAAGCGTGGAGCCGACCGTGAGACCCGGCCTGGCCGGGCAGGTGGCCGCGAAGCGCGGAAGGGACGCAGCCACCCAGCTGCGGAACAACCCCCAGAAGGGGGGCGAGTCGCGTGACCACTAGAGATCACTCACTCGCAACGGATGCGATGAGGACCTTCAAATATCGCCTCGACGTTGTCGCTTCCAATCCCGCCGATGTGGTGTGCTCCGTCGGGGGATGGCTGTACGACCGGGTGCGGGCCGGTTGGGAGGTCAGCGTGCTCTTACCGCAGCAGTGCGATACCCGACCATTGCAGATCCTGGGAATGCAAGCCGCCGAACTCGATTCGCAGATCCCACCCGCCAGTACCGGATGTGCGGCACGCGGCCTAGCCGTCAGCGCGGAGATGTTCGCTTCGGATACACGAATTCGCCAGGAGGTGCTCACCGCGCTGGACCGCTGGCTGACGGAAGTGACGCTCTGGCACGACGGTTGGCCGTTAGCCGTCGGGCACCGGACGATTACCGTGCAGCATGTGCTGAGCGCCGCTGCGCGCGCATTCAAACGTCACGCCCTGACCGCGGCCGGCGTTTCGGCTACGGTCGGCCCCACCGAGACGCTGCGTAGCGACATGAAGGCCTGTCTACCGGTCGATTCCGAACTGATCCCGGTCGGCTGATGCGGAAGTACCACAGCCATACGCTGCTCTACCTGCACGAGACGATCGCGCTGGGCTCTGGAACAAGCGACCGCTTCACCGCGGTATTCGTCGACACCTACCAGCCGATGATGGAAGAACTGGGCGCCCGATTGTTCTGCCTGTGGGAAACCACCCCGTACAACGGACACTGGCCGCAGGTCACCATCATCTGGGAGATCGACGCGTTCGCCGACTATGCCCGCATCGGGGCGGCGCAGGCACGCGGCGGCAGCCACGAGGCGGCTGCCGGGAAATGGTCGGCATTCCTCGCCGACATCGGCGCCTCGGGGGAGGGGCGAATCGTGTACCCGGGACCGAGCAACAAGACGCTCGCCCAATTGCGCGAGGCCAATTTCAGTGCGTCGGTGGTGATTCAAGAAATCATGCAGACCAAACCGGGTCGGCAAGACGACTACATCCGCGAGCTGGAGCGGCTCTACGTGCCGTGGTCGGAACGCACCGGCAAACGCTGGCTGGGTTCTTTCACCACCACCTTTCGCTACAACGAGGTCATCCACTACTGGGCGCTCGACGGTGGTTGGGAATGCTTCGCCGAGCACTATCCGTCGTGGAAGGACAACCCGCCGGCCGAGATCGTCACCTGGATGAGCGTCGCCCCGGCACTTCGCGACGGCTGGGAAGATTCGATACTGCAAGCTCTACCGCCTTCCCCGTTGCAATGAAAGCGACTGCACTGCAAGATTTCTCGTACGATCCGTTCGACCCGGCGGTGATGGCGGACCCGCTGCCGTACTACCGGATATTGCGCGAGCACCACCCGGTCTACTACCTGGACAAGTGGGATACCTTCGCGTTGTCGCGGTTCGACGATATCTGGGATGTGCTGGCGGTCGTCGACGGAACGTTCGTCGCCTCGGAGGGCACCCTGCCACCCGCCTCGACTCTGGCCCACCACAACGACGGGCCGGTCGCCGACCCGCCGTTGAATCCACTGCCTTTTCACGCGGTCTTCGATGCGCCGATCTACGACGGCGTCCGCCAAGCTCACAGCAAGCCGTTCCGGCCGAGAGCGGCCGCGCAACTGGAAACCCGGATTCGCGAACTGGTCAACGCGCGCCTCGACCAGCTGTTACCCCGCCGGAAGTTCGACCTCACCCAGGAGTACGGCGGAATCGTCGCGGCATCCGTGGTGTGTGAATTCCTAGGTATACCAGTTGATTTAGCATCGGAGGTGCTCGCCTCGGTCAACGCGGGCAGCCTCGCCGAACCCGGTAGCGGCGTCGACACCGCGCAGTCGCGGCCAAACTACCTGGACTACCTGATCCCGTCGGTGAAGAAGCGACGCACCAACACGTCGGACGACCCGTTACCAGTGGTGGACGGGCTGATGGGCTACCGGCTACCCGACGACCGCGCGCTCGACGACGCCGAAGTTGCCACCCAGATGTTGTGCGTGTTCATCGGCGGGACCGAAACCGTGCCCAAGATCGTGGCCCACGGGTTGTGGGAGCTGCTGCGTCATCCCGACCAACTCGCCGCGGTGCGAGCAGACGCCAAAGCCAACGTGCCGGTCGCCCGCGAGGAGATGATTCGCTACTGCGCGCCCGCCCAGTGGTTCGCCCGAACCGCGCGCAAGCCGTTCACCATCCACGACACCACCATCGAGCCGGGCCAGCGGGTCATCTCCCTGCTCGCGTCGGCCAACCGCGATGAGCGCGAGTACCCGCAACCAGACGAATTCATCTGGAACCGGCCCATCCAACGCTCGCTCGCCTTCGGCCGGGGCCAGCACTTCTGTCTGGGTTACCACGTCGCTCGTCTCGAAATAGCCATCATGATCGAAGAATGGCTGCGGCGCGTACGGGACTACCGGATCATCGAAGAGTCCGCATTCCGGCCGCCGTCGAGCTTTCAATGGGGCTGGAGCAGCCTGCCGGTGGAGGTCTGACGTGTGGTCCTACCGGATCGTCGCGCCGTATCAATTCGAGAAGACGTCGATCCCCGAGAAGACACCCGAGTGCCTCGGCGATCGCCAGGTGCTGTTGCGGTTCGTGGCCGCCGGGGTCTGCGGCAGCGACATGCCGGCATTTCGCGGTGTGCGCGGCCCACTTCCGGGTGACGACGGACGCAGCGGCCCCGAAAAAGATGGCTTCCCGATCCATGAGGTTGTCGGGGAGGTCATCGCCAGCCGCCACCCCGAGCACCGGCCCGGTGATCGGGTGGTGGGTTGGGCATCCGCGTTCGACGGGTTGATGGAGCGTGTGGTGACCGACGGCGACCAGGTGGCGCCGTACGATCCGGCGCTCACCCCCGCGCAGGCCATCGGCCTGCAACCGTTGGCCTGTGTGCTCTACGCCGTCGAGCAGTTGCCCGCCCTCGACGGTCGGCATGTCGGCATCATCGGCCAAGGATCCATCGGGCTGCTGTTCTCGTGTGCGGCCAAAGCGGCAGGCGCGCGGCACGTCACGGGTATCGACCCGGTCGACCGCGCCGGCATCGCCGAAAAGTTCGGCGTCGACACCATGGTTCGGGCCACCAGCGACCGGTGGGTCAGTCAGCTGGCTCGCGATGACCGGCCGGACATCGTGATCGAAGCCGTCGGCCATCAGGTCGCCACCCTCAACCACGCGATCGAAGCCGCCGGTCATGGCGGCACCGTCTTCTACTTCGGTGTCGCCGATGACGACAGCTATCCGATCAGCATGCGCACCATGCTGCGCAATAACTTGACGCTGAAATCCGGTGTGACGCTTGATCGTCGACGGATGCTCGATGCTGCCAGTAAATTCGCCGCCGAGCATCCCGGGCTGCTGGCAACCTATCTGACCCACACTTTCGGCATCGACCAGGTTCAGGCCGCTTTCGAATTGGCCTGCCGGCCAGAACCCGGCCGGGTGA
>NZ_DATMLH010000294.1:0-47652 GCF_035570115.1 Mycobacterium sp. | reverse complement strand
GCAGCACTGGCCACCGCCGAACCCGCCAAAGCCACCCAGGCCAACGCCCAGCGCCGGGTCAACAACGCCAACATCGAGAAGCCGACGCCGAAAACCAGGGCCAGCCAGGCGAATACCCTTGACGGCAGCGCCACCGCCGCCGCCGCGGAACCATTAGTGGAAAACAGCACATCCCATCCGCGGACGTGGCCGGTATGCGGCAGGATGAACGACGCAATCAGCACGAATACCAGGATGGCAACGACCAAAGCCCTTGCGCCCGGTTCGATTTCGCGGGCAATCCGTTGCTCTGCCGCCTCGATATCGGGCCGGAAAGCGTCGAACTCGCCGTCCTTGGGCTCGTTTTCGCTCATCGAGAGCATCCCGCGGGTTCCACCGCCGTCGCCGGTTGTCCGACGCCCGGCATGCCCAGCCCGACACCGCTGGGACGTTGCCCGCCGTCGTAAGCATCACCGGCGCGGGTGCGGCGATGGGTGATGACATCGCCGTCGGCGATGAGATGATGCGGCGCGGCATCGGTGATGATCGTTGTGACGATGTCGCCCGGACGTACCTGCTCCCCGCCGGGCGCGAAATGCACCAGGCGGCCGTCTCGCGCGCGCCCGCTCATCCGGGCGGTGCGGCTGTCCTTGCGGCCTTCCCCGGTGGCCACCAGCAACTCAACGCTGCGTCCGATCTGGTCGCGGTTCTCTTCCAGCGCGATCTGCTCTTGGAGCCCGACCAGTCGCTCGTAACGTTCCTGGACGACGGCTTTCGGCAACTGACCGTCCAGTTCCGCCGCGGGAGTACCGGGGCGCTTGGAGTACTGGAAGGTGAACGCGCCGGAGAACCGGGCCCGCCGCACGACGTCCAGCGTCGCGGCGAAGTCCTCCTCGGTCTCACCGGGGAAGCCGACGATCAGGTCGGTGGTGATGGCCGCGTGCGGCATGGCCGCCCGAACCCGGTCGATGATGCCGAGAAAACGCTCGGCCCGGTAAGACCGCCGCATCGCCCGCAACATCCGGTTCGACCCCGATTGCAGCGGCATGTGCAAGGCCGGGCAGACGTTGGGCGTCTGCGCCATCGCGTCGATGACGTCGTCGGTGAATTCGGCCGGATGCGGTGAGGTGAACCGCACCCGCTCCAACCCATCGATGCGTCCGCATTCGGTCAGTAGTTCGGCGAAGGCGCCACGATTGCGCGGTAACCGCGAATCGGCGAACGAGACCCCGTACGCGTTGACGTTCTGACCCAGGAGGGTGACCTCCAGCACGCCGGCCTGCACCAGCGACCGCACCTCGGCCAGGATGTCAGCCGGACTGCGGTCGACCTCCTTGCCGCGCAACGACGGCACGATGCAGAAGGTGCAGCTGTTATTGCAGCCGACCGAAATGGAAACCCAAGCAGCGTAAGCAGATTCGCGCGCGGCAGGCAGCGCCGATGGAAACTCCTGTAATGCCTCGGCGATTTCTACCTGGGCAACCTTGTTGTGGCGGGCCCGGTCAAGCAGCGCGGGCAACGATCCGATGTTGTGGGTGCCGAAAACGACGTCGACCCACGGCGCCTTGCGCAGCACCGCGTCTTTGTCCTTCTGAGCCAGACAGCCGCCGACCGCGATCTGCATGTCCGGGTCGCTGCGCTTACGCGGAGCCAGGTGGCTGAGGTTGCCGTAGAGCTTGTTGTCAGCGTTCTCGCGCACCGCACAGGTGTTGAAGACCACCACATCCGCGTCGGCGCCGTCGGGCGCGCGCCGGTAGCCCGCCGCCTCCAACAGGCCTGCCAGCCGCTCCGAATCATGGACGTTCATCTGACATCCGTAGGTGCGCACCTGATAGGTGCGCCGCGACGCCACCGGCGAGCGCTCAGCCGCCGCGTCCGATGCCACCGTCGAAGTCACGGGGCCATGGTACGGCGATCGGGCACAGCCTCGAACCGCAGGCGATCAGCCTCGACCGACCGAAGTGGTGAGTCGATTCTCGTCGGTGACCGACCGGGCATGCTTGATGGTCCGCGAGACGGTCGAAACCTCGACGTGTTCCACACCGTTGACTCGTCCGAGCGTGGCGGTGACGTACTCGTAGATCTCGGCCACGTCCCGGCACCGTATCGCGGCGACCATGTTGGCCGAACCTCCCACCGCGGCGACGAACGCGGTCGGCTGGTGGGCGGCAAGCAGCGCGCCGACCGCCGGCACTCTCGACGGGGTCACCTCCAGATACAAAGTCGCCCCGGCTGGATAGCCCAACATTTCTGGTGCGATGTCCACGTCGCTGTACAGGGCGCCCGAGCCCACCAGCAGCTCGACGCGTCGTGCCGCGGCGGATTCCGACATGCCGCCGACGTCGGCCAACCGTGCGTAAGTGGCCCGCCCGTCGGCGGCGAGCTCGTCGACCATTGGCTGATCGGCGCTTTCCGGGCGCATCGATGGCCGGTCGGGTACGTCGACCCGCAGTTGCGACCGCTGCTCCGCATCGAGCTGATCCGGAAACCCCGCCCAATCCGCCTCTCCCGGGGTGCGGAAATGGTGCAGCACGGAATAGACGGTCGTGCGTAATACCCTGCCGGTGCGTGGAAGCTGATCAAGCAGCAAGGAATCCCGCTCGGCTGGTGTGCGGGCACGGACACCGAACAGAAGCTCGGCACCCGCATTTATCAGCCGCAGCCACGACACGTCCGGCCGCCTGGCCAGCGCGTCGGCCACCGCGCGCACGGCCTGGGGTTGTACCTCGAGACGCACCAACTGCCCACGATCAGCGGGGTCCGGGGCCGGCAACATCAGCACCCGAACCACACCCGCATCTCGCAGACGACGGTAACGCCGCGCCGCGGTCTGCTCGGACACCCCGATCACCGAGGCGATCAGCCGAAATGATGCCCGGCCGTCGACTCCCAGAGCGTGCAGCAACCGGCGGTCAACCGCGTCGAGGGGAAATAGCGGAACGGTTGTTCTGACTATTTCCGTCATATCGCTCATTATTGCGCTAGTTTCCGTCGGATTCTCGCCGGTGCATAGCGCTTTCCAGGTCGCCGATCCAGTCTGGCGTCAACAGACAGTCACGGCGGAAGGAACTCCGATGCACGAATCAACCGGCGGCACTACGTATCTGGTCACCGGGGCGACCGGAAATATCGGTAGCCGGGTCGTCGAGCGTCTTCTTGCGCGCGACGAGCAAACGCGCGTTTTCGTGCGTAATGGCGACAAGGCGACCAGCCGTTACGGCGACCGGGTTGACGTGAGAGTTGGCGATCTCGCCGACCCGACCGCGCTGGCGCGCGCCGTCGACGGCGTCGACGTGGTCTTTCTGGTTACCACGGGCGTCGATCTCGCGGAGAAGGACAAGCTCGCGGCCAGCGTCGCGAAACTGGCAGGTGTCAGGTTGCTGGTGAAACTGTCGACCGACGACGTCGAACAAGGCGTCGGGACCGGCGTATGGCACCGGGAGGGCGAAGCCGCCGTCCGAAACAGCGGGATCGGGTTCGTTTTCGTGCGGCCATCCGGGTTCATGGACAACTTCCTGAATTGGGCCGACGCGATCAAAACCGATGGTGTGGTCCGCTGCGCCGCCGGCGACGGCACTATTCCGTTCATTCACTCCGACGACATCGCCGACGTGGCGATCGCGGCGATGACGAACCCCCAGTACGAGGGGCTATCGGTGCCGATCACCGGCCCCGAAGCGCTGAGCTTTGCCGACATGACCGCAAAAGTCGGTGCCGCCATCGGGCGGGAACTGCGCTTCCAGCCGGTGTCTGACGATGATGAGCGTCGACGGCAGGCCGCCTGGGGCAGTCCGGAACCCCTAATCGACGCCCGCCTGTCGATCTTCCGGGCAATGCGGGAGGGTCGGCTTGCCACCGTGACCAACAACGTCGCGTCAACCCTTGGCCGTGAACCGATTTCATTCGACCGTTGGGCACGACAGAACGCGGCCGCGTTTCGGTGATGCGCGCCTAGACGCGCCTGCGCTCCCGTTCGGCGGCCACCTCGGCGCTGACTACCTCGTAGGCCATCGTCTGACCGAACCCGCGGCGGGCCAGCATTGCCACCAGCCGACGGCTCACCCGAGCGTCATCGGCGTCGCCGAGGCTCTCCCGACGCAGCCTGGCCCGCACCAGCTGCTCGGCGCGGCCGCGCTCGGCAGCCGGGTTGATGCCGCCGAGCACCGAGGTGATGACGTCGTTGTCGACCCCTTTGGTGTGTAGCTCAGCGGCCAACGCGCGCTTGCCTTTTCCGGTGTTGGCCCGACGCGAATGCACCCACTGTTGGGCGAAGCCGGCGTCGTCCACCAACCCAACGTCCGTCAGCCGGTCTAGCACCCGAGCGCTGACATCGTCCGGATAACCGCGCTTGGCCAGCTGACCGGCCAACTCGGCGCGGGTGCGTGCCCGCGCGGTGAGCAGGCGCAGGCACAACGCCCGCGCCAGCTCCTCGCGAGACGGCTCAGAAATCGACGGGGGCGGGCAAGACGCTGTCATCGGTCAAACCATCGGTCACCACCGCGCCAATGCCGAGCTTTTCCTTGATCTTCTTCTCGATCTCGTTGGCCACCTCGGCGTTCTCCATCAAGAAGTTGCGGGCGTTCTCCTTGCCCTGACCCAGCTGCTCACCCTCGTAGGTGAACCAGGACCCGGACTTGCGGATGAAGCCCTGGTCCACGCCCATGTCGATCAGCGAGCCTTCCCTGCTGATGCCCTTGCCGTAGAGGATGTCGAACTCGGCCTGCTTGAACGGCGGCGACACCTTGTTCTTGACGACCTTGACCCGCGTGCGGTTACCCACCGCATCGGTGCCGTCCTTGAGCGTCTCGATCCGCCGCACGTCCAGTCGAATGGAGGCGTAAAATTTCAAAGCCTTTCCGCCCGTTGTTGTTTCAGGCGAGCCAAACATCACTCCGATCTTCTCACGCAGCTGGTTGATGAAGATCGCCGTGGTACCCGAATTGTTCAGTGCGCCGGTCATTTTCCGCAGCGCCTGACTCATCAGCCGGGCCTGCAGTCCGACATGGCTGTCGCCCATCTCGCCTTCGATCTCAGCCCGCGGCACCAGCGCGGCCACCGAGTCGATGACCAGAATGTCCAGCGCGCCGGAGCGGATCAGCATGTCAGCGATCTCGAGCGCCTGCTCGCCGGTGTCGGGCTGGCTGACCAGCAGCGAATCGGTGTCCACGCCAAGCTTGTTGGCGTAGTCGGGGTCCAGCGCGTGCTCCGCGTCGATGAACGCCGCGATGCCGCCGGCGGCCTGGGCGTTGGCCACCGCGTGCAGTGCGACGGTGGTCTTACCCGAGGACTCCGGACCGTAGATCTCCACGACGCGGCCACGGGGCAGGCCACCGATGCCCAGGGCAACGTCCAGTGCGATCGACCCGGTCGGGATGACCGAGATCGGCTGGCGCACCTCGTCGCCGAGGCGCATCACCGAACCTTTGCCGTAACTCTTCTCGATCTGGGCCATCGCCAGTTCGAGGGCCTTCTCGCGGTCGGGGGCTTGCGTCATGGTGCTACCTCTCGGTGTAGTCGTTGTTCGGTTGACCGGTATCGGTCAGTTGGCCGCGACGTTAAAGCAGCCCACCGACAAGTCGGCGCTGTCGAACGCTCACCACATTAGCGAACAGGTGTTCGAAAGCAAGCAGGCGCGCCGCGGCGTGTCTACGGCGGAATCCGCGAAGGCCAACCACTCATGCCTTGTTGATCTATTATCTACGCATGGACGCAGATAAGAGATCGTTGCCTGGCCTGCCCAGCGACGATGGCTCCGATCACGGCCACACCCATGGACACGACCATTCCCATTCCCACACCCATGACCATGACCATGACCATGACCACGACCACGACCATCCACGCGGATTGAGGGCTGCGGTCAAACAGATCTTCGTCCCCCACAGCCACGACGCGTCAGACAGCTACGACAGCGCCCTGGAGTCCAGCGCCAGCGGTATCCGAGCGGTCAAGATCAGCCTGGTCGCCCTGGGCATCACCGCATTGGCGCAGGTGGCGATCGTCATCATCTCCGGGTCGGTCGCCCTGGCCGCCGATACCATCCACAACTTCTCGGACGCCCTGACGGCGATCCCGCTGTGGATCGCATTCGCCCTGAGCAACCGCGCGCCCAGCCGCCGCTACACGTACGGATTCGGCCGCGTCGAAGACCTCGCGGGCCTGTTCGTGATCGCGATGATCACTTTGTCAGCGATCATCGCCGGTTACGAAGCCGTCATGCGCCTGATCCACCCGGTGCCGATCGAGCATCTCGGCTGGGTCGCCGCCGCGGGTCTGATGGGTTTCATCGGCAACGAACTCGTAGCCATCTACCGCATCAGCGTGGGACGCCGGATCGGCTCGGCCGCTCTGGTAGCCGACGGATTGCACGCCCGCACTGACGGATTCACCTCGCTCAGCGTGTTATTAAGCGCCGGCGGGGTGGCACTCGGCTTCCCGCTGGCCGACCCGATCATTGGCCTGCTGATCACCGTGGCGATCCTGGCGGTACTTCGCACCGCGGCGCGCGATATCTTCCGCCGCCTGTTAGACGGCGTGGACCCGGAGATCGTCGACGCCGCCGAAAGCTCGCTTGTTGCCAACCCCGGCGTCAAAGCGGTGCGCAGCATCAGGATGCGTTGGATCGGACACCGGCTGCACGCAGACGCCGAACTCGATGTCGACTCAGCAACCAGCCTCGCCGATGCGCACCGCATTGCTCACGACGCCGAACATGAGTTGATCCACCGCGTCCCGAGATTGAGCAGCGCGCTTATCCACGCGTATCCATCACACATCTGGCCAGCGTCCTAGCCGCGGACCACCCGCGCATCAGTGCCGGCTAGCCGCGATATAGGCCCGGGAACGTCGACTTGAGCGCGTCCAACTTGGGCAAGTCGTTTTGGACGATGTACGGGTTGTTCGGATGCAAGTCGAAGAAGTTCTGGTGGTAGGCCTCCGCAGGGAAGAACTGGGCTGCCGACGACACACTGGTGACGATCGGCGCGGGGAAAGCGCCCGCCTGGTTCAGCTGGGCGATGTACGCATCCGCAATGTTTCGTTGAGTCGGGTCCTGAGCAAAGATCACCGAACGGTACGAAGGGCCCACGTCGGGTCCCTGACGGTTGAGTTCGGTTGGATCTTGCACGACGGCGAAAAAGATCTGCAACAGCTGGCCGTAGGTAACCTGGGTCGGGTCATAGCTGATACGCACCGACTCGGCGTGCCCGGTGGTCTCGGTGCTGACTGCCTCGTAATTAGCTGTCGCCGCGTCTCCTCCCGCGTACCCGGACTCGGCCGCGTTCACCCCTTTGACGTGCTGGTAAACGCCCTGCACACCCCAGAAACAGCCGCCGGCCAGGACCGCGGTCTCGGCCTTGGGGCGTCCGGTCGCCGGTTCGTCGACCGCCGGTGCCGGAATTGCGCTCGACGCGCTCGCGGGCGGCATCATGGGATATCGGACGAGGAACACCGCCGCGGCGAGTCCCACCACTGCCAGTCCAGCCGCCAGGATCGCTCGCCAACGAAAAGTCGCAGTATTCACGCCAGCCTCCGCATTCGGTTGCACATCATGTTGCACATCATTGAGTACCTTTCGTGCACGAAATACCCGTAGAGAAGGTTCAGCAACCGGCGCCAAACTTCACCACTGTTCGCGGGGAACGTCGAAGTCGACGCAGAGCGCCCGCCACACGTCGCGCGGGTCGACGCCGTCCTCGATCGCCTGCGCGCCGGTGCGGCCGTCGAAGCCGGTCAGCACGTGATCGGACAACACCGAGGCGCCGTAGGTGGCCCCGAAACGCAACGTGACCCGCTCGTGAAATTCCGTCAGGCGCACGCCGACCAAGCTACCTGGGCCCAAGCCGCCCGGCGGGCGCGAGCGCATCGCGGCACACCCGTACCGGATCGGCGACATCGGTGACGCTGGCCGCGGCCCGCTGGGCGGCTTCGCGGTAGCTCGGCGTCGTAAGCACCTCATCGACGGCCTTGACCAACGCCTCGGCGGTCAACGGCCGAACCAGCCGTCCGCTGCCCTGGCGCGCCACCCGGTTGGCGATCTCCCACTGATCCGCGCCGCCGGGAACCACCACCAGCGGCACGCCGGCCAGCAGTGTCTTGGCCACCATTCCGTGCCCGCCGCCGCAGATCGCCAGGTCGGCATGCGCCAGCAGTTCGTCTTGACGCCCCAGCCCGGCCACCGCCCACGGCGGCACGGTCAGATCAGGACCGTTCAGCCGCGACACCACCACCCGTGCGCCGACGGGCAAACCGGTCCCGGGCGCCAGGCAGTCCAGCGCGGTCTGGGCCATCCCCTTCGTCCCGGTCAACGCCGTCGACGGCGCGACCACCACCACCGGGCCGGCGCCCGGCGGGATCGGCAGCAGTTGCTCGGTCGGCTCGAAGTGCAGCGGACCTACCAGCACGGCTTCGGCCGGCCAGTCCGGGCGGGGAACCTCCAGGGCGGGCAGCGTGGCGATCAGCCGTCGCAGGGGCCCGGGATCGGTGGCGGGCAAACCGATCTCGACGCGGACCCCCGCGCGCTGACGTATACCGGCGCGCCAGGATCGCGCGGTCAGCGCCCGCATCGCGGCGTCCCGCAGTCGGCCCTTGATACCGGTGCCCGGCGCAAGCCCGCTACCCAGCGGCGGCAGCCCCTTCGACGGCAGGTACAGCGGATGCGGGTTCAGTTCGATCCACGGAATCCCCAGCAGCTCGGCGGACATCCCGCCGCAGGCGGTGATGACATCCGACACCACGAGGGCCGGCGCCAGCTCCCGGAGCTGCGGAAGATTCAGCACCGCCATCCGCGCCGCGCGCTGGTGGATCTTGGCGCCGGCGTCCCGGTCGTCGTCGTCTGCGGTGGGGTCGAGCCCGGCCAGTTCGATGGCGTCGACGCCGGCGGCGCGGGCGGTTTCGAGCCATTCGGTGCCGGTGAGCAGGGTCGGCGCGTCGCCGGCTGCCGAAAAATGCCGGCACAGCGCGATGGCCGGAAACGAGTGCCCGGGGTCTGGTCCAGCGACCACGGCAACGCGCATCGCCCTACCCTGCCACAGCGCTCGGCGGCTCGAATCGCCGTTAGGCTGGTGATCATGACCGAGCAGACTGCTCAAGGCGACGGCACGGGGCCTGGTCGGGTTGGTGGTGCCGTCGCTCAGGGCGTCGTTCTGAGCCCCCGAGCCGAGAGGACAGTCCAGTGAGCGACAGCACACGGCCGAACGCGCTCCAGTATGTCCGGTACTGCTGCGGGCGGCGGCTACCCGACTCGATGCGGGACTGGGTGCGCAACGACCTGGCCGGCAAGGGCGCCGCCGCGCGGATGATGATCCGTGTCGCCATTCCGGCGGTGTTGGTGCTTGCCCCGTTCTGGCTGATTCCCACGACGCTGGACGTCCACCTGAGCATGACGCTGCCGATCCTCATCCCGTTCGTGTATTTCTCGCACGCGCTCAACAAGGTGTGGCGCCGCCACATGCTGCAGGTGCACAACCTCGACCCGGATCTCGTCGACGAACGACGTCGCCAGCGCGACGCGCACATCCATCAGGCCTACATCGAACGCTACGGCCCCAGGCCCGAGTCGACCCCAGACAGCCACAACAGCTAGCGGACGCGCGGCAACCCGCCGAGTTCGTCGAAAGCCTGCGACCAGCCGATCAGACGATCGGTCGCGCCGGCCAGCTCGTCGCGATAGCGCTGCCGTGAGGCCACCAACGCGACGCCGCGATCTGCGTTCGCCGACGAGACCAACTGCGCTGCGGCGGTGACCATTTCGTTGTACTGACGCACGCCGGCGCTCAACTGCGCGGTAAACGCGTTGATGGTGGGGGCCAGGTAGGACCGCGACTGCGGGGTGCCGTTGGCCGCCCGCTCCATCGACACCACCTCGGCGGCGGTAGCCGCCATGGCGGCCGAGCTCTTGTCAGCGGCTGCGGTCAGCTCACGAATCTCGTTGGCGGGCAGCATGTTTCCTCGTTGGATAACCCCGAGTAACGAGAAGAATCCCCGTTCGGAGGCTCCCAGCGCCGACATCGCCGATCGTGCCGCCGAACTAGGCGGTGGCAGGCGTCGGCCACCGGCCGGCCGCTGCGTGGGCAGTGGCTCGGCTCGCAGCCACCGGTAGCGAATCAGCAGCAGCGTCGCGATCATCGCCTGCCCGACCGCGATCCCACCGGTGATCTCGAGCAGCAACGCGAACCAGCCCCACGCCGCCAGGACCGCCGTCACCACACCCCAGAACACGCACCCGGCGGCGAATATCAGGCCCCACCGCAGTGCACGGCGGCGTCGGCGCAGCAGCTTTTCCCGCGGATCGGTGGCGGCGCTGATCTTCTGCGCCACCAACTCGGAGAGTGCGTCGGCCGTGTCGAGACCGCGCAGCAGCAATGCCCGCCACGGGGCGCTGCGACCGAACTCCACCGCCATTTCGCTCCGCTCGTTTACTGCTGGCCGATGGGCTTCTCGGCGTTGCCGGCTTGAGGGGCCGCCGCCGGTGTGGCCGAGGTAGACGTAGTGCCCGGGGTTGCCGCGCGGTCGCCGACCGCCCCTCCAGCCGGTAACGCCTCGCCGCGCATCGATGCGCGGATCTGCTCCAACCGCGAGTGGCCGGCCATCTCCACGCCGGCCTGCTCGACCTCGAGCATGCGGCCCTGCACCGAGTTCTGCGCCAACTCGGCCTCACCCATCGCGTTGGCGTAGCGGCGCTCGATCTTGTCGCGTACCTCGTCGAGGCTAGGAGTGGTGCCGGGTGCGGCGATCTCGCTCATCGACCGCAACGACTTGCTGACCTCCTCCTGCATCTTGGCCTGCTCGAGCTGGCTGAGCAGCTTGGTGCGCTCGGCGATCTTCTGCTGCAGCACCATCGCGTTTCGTTCGACGGCCTTCTTGGCTTGCGCGGCGGCGCCAAGCGCCTGGTCGTGCAATGCCTTGAGGTCTTCCACGCTCTGCTCGGCGGTCACCAGCTGGGCCGCGAAGGCCTCAGCGGCGTTGTTGTATTCGGTGGCTTTGGCGGTGTCTCCCGCGGCGGTGGCCTGGTCGGCGAGCGTCACCGCTTGCCGGACGTTGACCTGCAGCTTCTCGATATCGGCCAGCTGCCGGTTGAGCCGCATCTCGAGTTGGCGCTGATTGCCGATCACCTGGGCGGCTTGCTGGGTCAGCGCCTGGTGCTGACGCTGCGCTTCCTCGATGGCCTGCTGGATCTGAACTTTGGGGTCGGCGTGCTCGTCGATCTTCGCGTTGAACAGCGCCATGACGTACTTCCACGCTTTGACGAACGGATTGGCCATGGATTAGCTCCGCCTTCGTGTGTAGGTGTCTGCACTCGTGCTGAAGCTCAATTTATCGGTTCCACGCCGATTGCCACACCCTTGCGGTGCGGCTAGGCGCGGGCCGATAGGGCCAAAGCGACAGCCGGCGGGATGACGACCTTCGTGCTGACATCGATATTCGCCGCGCTGGCCGGAGCGACCGGGGCCTCGCGGCGTGCCAATTGTTCACCGGCCTCGACGAGCAGCTGTGCCAACGGGACATCCAGGGCAGTGCAGATCGCGCTCAGCAGCTCGCTGGACGCCTCTTTGCGACCTCGCTCGACCTCGGACAGGTAGCCCAAGCTGACCCGCGCAGCGTCCGACACTTCACGCAAGGTCCGGCCTTGTTTGGTTCGGGCGCGACGCAGCACGTCGCCGAGAACCTCGCGCAGCAATGACGCCATCGCGCTCTCCTTAAGTCCGCTCAGCCGAGATGGTTCATCAGATCAACGACCGCCGCGCGCCCATTGGTTCCCGCGCGCAGAACCTCGCTGGCGCCGGCCACTCCGGCGAGGGTGGCCGCGAGCAGCCCCGCGGTCAGCGACTCCGTGGTGGCGACAGCTTGCGGACGGTCAGATCCGCTACCAGTGCTCGGGCGTCGTCAGTCAGCAGCGGGTCGCGTACGGACATCCCGCACGGCGGAAGCGACATAGTCCACGCCGGTGACCAGGGTCAGCACGATCGCGGCCGCCATCACAACCGACGCGGCCACCGACCACGATCCCGACAGCGGCAGGATGAAGAGTCCGATCGCAACGGCCTGCACGAGGGTTTTGAGTTTGCCGCCGCGGCTGGCGGGGATGACGCCGCGGTGCAGCACCACAAAACGCAACACGGTGATGCCAACCTCGCGGGACAGGATCACCACCGTCACCCACCAGGGCAGGTCACCGAGCATCGACAGCCCGATCAACGCCGCGCCGACGAGTGTCTTGTCCGCGATCGGGTCGGCCAGTGTGCCGAATTCGGTCACCATGCCGTAATTGCGAGCCAACGAGCCGTCGAGGCGATCGGTGATAACGGCGACGGCGAAAACCACGAAAGCCGCAATTCGGCTGACGGTTTCGTGACCATTCCCGGCGAACAGCACCAGCAGAAACACCGGGACCAGCACCAGCCGCAAAAGCGTGAGCACGTTGGCGAGGTTGGTCACGCGGACGCGCGGGACCACCGGACCTGTTTGAGGCTGCCCCGACACGGCAACAGAATATCGGTTGCTGGTCCGATTAGCTGAAGCCATTACTGTGCAATTCGTGAACGCAGCAGGCGGACCACCGGCCAACCAGCCGGTTATCCGGCGCGCGCGGACCTCTGACGTACCGGCGATCAAGGGGTTGGTCGACACCTACGCCGGCCGGATCCTGCTGGAAAAGAACCTGGTCACGCTGTATGAAGCCGTCCAGGAATTCTGGGTGGCCGAACATCAGGACGAGGTGGTCGGCTGCGGCGCGTTGCACGTACTGTGGTCCGATCTCGGCGAGGTGCGGACCGTGGCCGTCGCCCCCACGATGACCGGGCGAGGCATCGGCCACGCCGTCGTCGACAAGCTTCTCGATGTCGCCCGCGAACTGCAGCTGCAGCGGTTGTTCGTGTTGACCTTCGAGACCGAGTTCTTCGGCCGGCACGGGTTCACCGAGATCGAAGGGACGCCGGTGACCGCAGAGGTGTACGACGAAATGTGCCGCTCCTACGACATCGGTGTCGCCGAGTTTCTCGATCTCAGCTACGTCAAGCCCAACATCCTGGGCAACTCGCGGATGCTGTTGGTGCTCTAGCCCAGCGAGTGTGCGGCTGGCCGCACGCTCGGCCCTAGTCGGCGTCTTCCTCGTCGTCGGCGCCGCTATCGGTGCCCCGGATGGACGCCAGGGTCACGGCCAGCTCATCGGGCTTGACCAGCACGTCGCGGGCTTTCGACCCTTCGCTGGGGCCGACGATTCCGCGAGTCTCCATCAGGTCCATCAACCGGCCGGCTTTGGCGAACCCGACCCGAAGCTTGCGCTGCAGCATCGACGTGGAGCCGAACTGGCTGGACACCACCAACTCGACGGCCTGCAGGAAGACGTCCATGTCGTCGCCGATATCGGGATCGACATCGGTGCGTTCCCCGGTGGGCTTGGCGGTGGTGACGCCATCGGTGTATTGGGGTTCGGCCTGTTCTTTGCAGGCGGCGACGACGGCGTGGATCTCCTCGTCGGTGATGAACGCTCCCTGTAGGCGGATCGGTTTGTTCGCGCCCATCGGAATGAACAGGCCGTCGCCCATGCCGATCAGCTTCTCGGCACCCGCCTGATCCAAGATCACCCGGCTGTCGATCAGCGACGACGTCGCGAACGCCAGTCTGGACGGGACATTGGTCTTGATCAGACCGGTGACGACGTCGACCGACGGCCGCTGGGTAGCCAGGACCAGGTGGATGCCGGCGGCGCGGGCCTTCTGGGTGATCCGCACGATGGCGTCTTCGACGTCGCGGGGCGCGGTCATCATCAGGTCAGCCAGCTCGTCGACGATCGCCACCACATATGGATAGGGCCGGTATTCACGCTGGCTGCCCAGCGGTGCGGTGATAGCGCCGGATCGCACCTTCTCGTTGAAGTCGTCGATGTGGCGCACCCGTGATGCCTGCATGTCCTGGTAGCGCTGTTCCATTTCCTCGACCAGCCACGCCAGCGCGGCGGCGGCCTTCTTCGGCTGGGTGATGATCGGGGTGATCAGATGCGGAATGCCTTCGTAGGGCGTCAGTTCCACCATTTTCGGGTCGATCAGGATCATCCGGACTTCTTCCGGGGTGGCCCGCGCCAGCAGCGACACCAGCATCGAGTTGACGAAGCTGGACTTGCCCGATCCGGTGGAGCCGGCGACCAGCAGGTGCGGCATCTTGGCGAGGTTGGCCGAGATGAAGTCGCCTTCGATGTCCTTGCCCAAAGCGATCACCAGCGGATGGTGGTCGCGACGGGTCGACGGCGCGGTCAGCACGTCGGCCAGCCGCACCATCTCGCGGTCGGTGTTAGGCACCTCGATGCCAACGGCGGACTTGCCCGGGATCGGCGCCAGCATCCGCACACTCTCGGTGGCCACCGCGTAGGCGATATTGCGTTGCAGCGCCGTGATTTTCTCTACCTTCACCCCGGGCCCAAGTTCCACCTCATAGCGGGTGACCGTCGGCCCGCGGGTGCAGCCGGTGACTGCCGCGTCGACCTTGAACTGCTCCAGCACCGACGTGATCGCTTCGGCCATGTGATCGTTTGCGGCACTGCGTTTCTTGGGCGGGTCCCCGGCCACCAGCAGGCTCAGCGACGGCAGCGTGTAGGGCCCCTCGACGACCCGGTCGAGCAGCACGGTGTCCTGCTTGCCGGCGGATTTGGCGCCCCGACGGCGGCCGCGCGAGACGGCGGGCTCCGGCACTGTCGGGCTGTCGTCCGCGGCGACGGGCGAGGGCCATGCCTGCGCCTCGTCGTCGCCGTAGGCCGACGGGTCGTCGTAGTAACCGTCGGAAAAGTCCTCGGCGACCGGGCTTTCCACATCTGCGTCGGCGTCGAAGGCCTCGGTCTCAGCTTCGGCGCCGTCGAACATCCGGGTACCGAACATGGACCGCAGCGTGTCCGGCACTTCCCGGATCGTGGTCCCGGTCAACAGCAGCAGTCCGAACAACGCGCCGATGAACAGCAGCGGTGCGCAGATCCATGCGGTCAACCCCTCCGAGAGCGGTCCCCCGATGGCGAAACCGATGAACCCGGCCGCGTGCGCGCGCCCGGCCGGGCTGTCCGGCGAGCCGGCCCACAGATGCCACAGGCCCAGCAGCGGCAGCGCCACCATCGCCGCACCCAGCACCAGCCGCGGACGGGCGTCCGGGTTGGGCTCGGTGCGCATCAACAGCAGCGCGATCGCCGCGGTGACCAACGGCAGCACCACGACCGCAGAGCCGATGAATATCCGCAGCACCGAGTCGACCCACGCGCCGACCGGGCGGGCGGCGTCGAACCAGGAACTGGCGGCGACGACGACGGCGAGCCCCAACAGGGCCAGGGCAATCCCATCCCGGCGGTGCCCCGGGTCGATGTCGCGGGCCCGCCCGACCGACCGCGCCGTGCTGCCGGTCCCCTTGGCGACCATCAGCCACGTCGCGCGCACAGCCCGCCCGCAGGTCAGACCGGCGCTGGTAACCAGCGAGTGATTGCGGCGTCTGGCGGGCCTGCGCGGTGCCTTGACGGGCCTTCTAGCAGGCTTCGGCCGAGGCTGCGCCGACCTGGACCCACTCCGCGAAGCGGCCTTTGACCTGCTCGTTCGAGCGCCGGACCGGGCGTCAGTCTTGCTAGCCATGTTGGCAAGCCTAATCGCAAATGCCTCATCTGCACCATCCGCCACACTGGTGAGCACCGTCTCGCGGCCCGACCGGGCGCTCAGGCCCTGCAACGGCGCAGTAGGGTGACAGCCGTCACGTAGCTATCCACTGCCTACCGGCCCACAAACCACCCAGGAGGCTCGCATGCCCGTCGTCGTTGTCGCCACCATCACCGCCAAGCCCGAATCCGTCGACGCCGTCCGCGAGATCCTCACCCACGCGGTCAGCGAAGTGCACGACGAGCCCGGTTGTCAGCTGTACGCCCTGCACGAATCGGGCGACAGCTTCGTCTTCGTCGAGCAGTGGGCCGATGCCGATGCGCTGCAGGCACACAGCACCGCGCCCGCCTTCACCACGCTGTTCAAAGAGGTCGGCGACCACCTGGCCGGCGCGCCCGACATCAAGACGCTCACACCCGTCGTCGCCGGCGATCCGGACAAGGGTCAGCTGCGCCACTGATGGGCCCGTCGCCGGACGGCAGCCTTAACGGAAAAGTCGCGCTGATCACCGGCGCGGCCCGCGGGCAGGGCCGCGCCCACGCGGTGCGACTGGCTTCCGAAGGCGCCGACATCATCGCCGTCGATCTCTGCGATCAGATCGCCAGCGTGCCGTATCCGCTGGCCACCCCCGACGATCTGGCCGCGACCGTCAAGCTCGTCGAGGACACCGGCGCGCACATCGTGGCCCGCCAAGCAGACGTCCGCGATCAGGCTGCGCTGGCGACTGCGCTGCAGGCCGGTCTCGACGCGTTCGGCCGGCTCGACATCGTGGTGGCCAACGCGGGAATCGCTCCGATGCAATCGGGCGCCGACGGTTGGCGCGACGTCATCGACGTCAACCTCACCGGCGTTCACCACACCGTGGAGGTGGCGATACCCACGATGATCACCCAAGGCGACGGCGGATCGATCGTCCTGATCAGTTCGGCCGCCGGCCTGGCCGGTGTCGGCAGCGCCGACGCCGGCTCCCTCGGTTACGCCGCGGCCAAACACGGCATGGTCGGGTTGATGCGCGTGTACGCCAATCTGCTTGCTCCACATAGCATCCGGGTCAATTCTGTGCATCCGGCGGGCGTCGATACGCCGATGATCAACAACGAGTTCACCCGCGGTTGGCTGGCCCGGCTGGTCGCCGAGTCCGCTTCGCCGCCGGACATGGGCAACGCGCTGCCGGTGCAGGTCCTCGCACCGGACGACGTCGCCAACGCGGTGGCGTGGCTGGTGTCCGATCAAGCGTGCTACATCACCGGCGTCACCCTGCCGGTCGACGCCGGCTTCCTGAACAAGGCCTAGCGTGGCGCGAAATCCCGCGGCGCAGACCGCGTTCGGCCCCATGATGCTGGCCGCCATGGAACAGCGCGAACCGCCGGGCCGGCGGCTGGTGGACGACGATCTGGCGGCGCGGTTTTTGCCGGCGCCGACCCGGTGGCTGGTCACCGCGACACCACCCGCCCTGATGCGACGTCTGATGATGGCGGCGATGGAGCGCGACGGTCCCGGGTTGTGGGCCAACTTGACCTGCCGTAAGCGCTATATCGCCGACAAGGTCACCGAAGCACTCGACAGCGTCGACGCGGTAGTCGTCCTGGGCGCGGGGTTGGACACCCTCGCTTACCGGTTGGCGCGAACAAGCGTCATCCCGATCTTCGAGGTGGACCAACCGGTCACCATCGAACGAAAGGCCGCTGCCGTGCGACGAGTGCTGGGCACGATACCGAGCTCGGTTCACTTGGTGCCGTTGGACTTTGAGCACGACGACGCCCTCGCTGCGCTGGCCGAACGAGGTTACCGCGCCGACTACCGCACGTTTTTCGTCTGGGAGGGCGTGACCCAGTACCTCACCGCCGACGCCGTCCACGCCACGCTCGAAAGCCTGCGGCCGGCGGCGCCGGGGAGCCGTCTGGTGTTCACTTATGTCCGGCGGGATTTCATCGACGGCGTCAACTTCTATCGCGCCAAGCAGCTGTATCGCAGGTTTCGGCAACGCCAACAGCTGTGGCGTTTCGGGTTGCAGCCCTCGGAGGTTGCGGCCTTTCTGGACGGACACGGTTGGCGGTTGGTGGAGCAGCTCGGACCTGAGCAGATCGTGCAGCGCTACGTCGAGCCGACGGGCCGCAACCTGACCGCATCGGAGGTTGAGTGGTCGGCGTACGCGGACAAGGCTTGACCATTTCACGCCACCGCGAGTCCGGGTCGGCGCAATCGCGACTCGCCACGACGTGAGCACTCCCAGGTCAGGCCTATAACGGTTTCATAATGACTATGTGGCCAGCAATGAGGCTGCCCGCTCGTACGGCCCGTCGGCGCCGCGTCTCGACACGAGGTGCTGGCTTCCGCCGACCCGCTCGGCTGACGCGACACGTAAACAGTTGCGACGACTCGCCGAGCGGAATCGCAATGGCTTAAGTCTCGGCGCAAAGGACTGGCCCTTGCGAGGCGCATGAAAGCTCAGACTTCGATGACGGTTGGCACAATCATCGGTTGCCGACGATAGGTCTCCCCCACCCACTTGCCGACCGTGCGGCGGACCGCCTGCGCGATCCGGATCGGGTCGGTGACGTTTTCGGCCGCCAACGATTCCAGCTCGGCCTCGACTTTGCGGACGGCCGGCTCCAACGCCTTGGGATCCTCGGAAAAGCCGCGCGAGTGCAGATGCGGCACCGCCGCCGGACGGCCGGTCCCGCGCCGCACTACCACGGTCACCGCGATGAAACCCGACGACAGGATGAGCCGTTCGCCCAACGTGATATCGCCGACGTCGCCGGTGATAAGCCCGTCGACGAACATCTTGCCGACCGGCACCGCACCGGCGATGGCGACCTTACCGCCAACCAGGTCGACGCTGACCCCGTTCTCCGCCAAGACAATCGAGGATTCCGGCACTCCGGTGCTGGCCGCAAGCTTGGCGTTTGCCCGCAGCATTCGCCAGGTGCCGTGCACCGGCATGACATTCCGGGGCCGAATCCCGTTGTACAGAAACAGCAGCTCGCCGGAATAGGCGTGACCCGAGACATGAACGCGGACTTGCTGATTGGTGACGACGCGGGCCCCAATTTTGGCCAGCGAGTCGATGACACCGTAGACGGCTTCCTCGTTGCCCGGTATCAGCGACGACGAAAGGATGATGAGGTCCTCGGCGGTCAGCGTGATGCTGCGGTGCTCGCCGCGGGACATCCGCGACAGCGCCGACATCGGCTCACCCTGAGTTCCCGTGGTGATCAGCACAATCTGGTCGGGCGCCATCATCTCCGCGGCGCCGATGTCGATCAAGTCGGAATCCGCCACCCGCAGAAAACCCAGCTCCCGCGCGATCCCCATGTTGCGCACCATCGACCGCCCGACGAACGACACCCGCCGGCCCAGCGCAACCGCGGCGTCGATGATCTGTTGCACCCGATCCACATTCGAGGCGAAACACGCCACGATAACGCGGCCGTGAGCACCCCGAATCAACCGATGCAAGGTCGGCCCGACCTCACTTTCCGACGGCCCGACACCGGGAATCTCGGCGTTGGTCGAGTCGCACAAGAACAGGTCCACGCCGGCGTCGCCGAGCCGGGACATCCCCGGCAAGTCGGTGGGACGCCCGTCCAACGGTGTTTGATCGAGCTTGATGTCGCCGGTGTGCAAAACGGTTCCGGCGGCGGTGCGCACCGCGATGGCCAGCGCGTCGGGAATGGAGTGGTTGACCGCGAAGTACTCGCATTCGAACACCCCGTGCGTGCTGAGCTGTCCCTCCGCCACCTCCACGAAGACCGGTTTGAGCCGGTGCTCACGGCATTTCGCGGCGACTAACGCCAAGGTGAACTTCGAGCCGACGACCGGAATATCGGGACGCAGCTTGAGCAGAAACGGAATCGCACCGATATGGTCCTCGTGCGCGTGGGTCAGCACCAGCGCCTCGACGTCGTCGAGCCGGTCCTCGATGTGACGTAAATCGGGCAGGATGAGGTCGACGCCCGGCTCGTCGTGGGTGGGAAACATCACACCGCAGTCGATGAACAACAACCGGCCCAGATGCTCGAAAACCGTCATGTTGCGGCCGATTTCGCTGATCCCGCCCAACGCGGTGATCCGCAGACCGCCAGTGGTCAGCGGACCCGGCGGCCGAAGGTCTACATCCACTGATGAGCCACTTTCCGACTTACCTGAGCACCGAGGCGGCACGCATGTCGACGGCCAGTGCGTCAATCTGCTCGGCAGTCGCGGCCACCTGCGGCAGCCGTGGGTCGCCGACCTCAACACCCTGTAGGCGCAACCCCGCCTTGGACAGCGTCACCCCGCCGAGGCGGCTCATGGCGTTGCACAGCGGGCTGATCGCGACGTTGATCTTGCGGGCAGTGGTGACATCTCCGGAGGCGAAGGCGGACAGCAGGTCCCGGAGCTGACCTGCCGCCAGATGGGAGACCACGCTGATGAATCCGGTGGCGCCCATCGCCAGCCAGGGCAGGTTCAAGGCATCGTCGCCGGAGTAGTAGACCAGACCGGTTTCCGCCATCAGCTGCGCCCCGGCGTGCAGATCACCCTTAGCGTCCTTGACCCCGACGATGTTCGGGTGCGCGGCCAGCGCACGGAGAGTCTCGGACTCGATCGGTACCACCGAGCGTGACGGGATGTCGTAGAGCAGCACCGGCAGCGGCGTTGCGTCGGCGACCGCGGTGAAGTGTGCGATCAGCCCGGCCTGCGGCGGTCTCGAGTAGTACGGCGTCACCACCAGCAACCCATGTGCGCCCTCGGCGGCGCACGCCTTGGCCAAATGGATGCTGTGCGCGGTGTCGTAGCTGCCCGCCCCGGCGATGATCCGGGCCCGGTCTCCCACCGCCTCCAGCACGGCCTGCAGCAGAGCGAGCTTCTCCGCATCCGTCGTGGTCGGCGACTCGCCGGTGGTGCCCGATAGCACCAGGCCATCGCAGCCCGCGTCGACGAGGTGATTCGCCAGTCGCACCGCGGCCGGGATATCCAGGGAGCCGTCGGGTCCAAACGGCGTCACCATGGCGGTCAACAGCGTGCCCAAGCGTGTATAGACGTCGAATCCGCTGGTGCTCACGACCCCAGATTACCTGGCGGCGCCAACCCTATTTGTCAGCGCAACACGCTTGGGTCACGCCTCGGTGGCCAACGGACTGGTCGCCACCTCGGTGCCGTCGGCCAGCGTGGCGATCTGGAAATCGCCGAAGACCGCGGGCGCCACGTCGACGAGCCGGCGCAGGCACTCGATCGCCAGCCGCCGGATTTCCACATCGGCGTGCTCGCTGGCCCGCATGGCGATGAAGTGCCGCCAGGCTCGGTAGTTCCCGGTGACCACGATGCGGGTCTCAGTCGCGTTGGGCAACACGGCGCGGGCGGCCTGACGGGCCTGTTTGCGCCGCAATATCGCGTTGGGTTGATCGGCGAACTTGGCTTCCAGCCTGCTCAGCAGCTCGGTGTAGCTGGCGCGGCTGGCGTCGGCGGCCTCGGCGAGGATCTGCTGCAATTCGGCGTCGTCTTCCATGCCCGGCGGCACGACGACCTGGGATTCTTTCTCCGGCACGTAGCGCTGCGACAGCTGCGAGTACGAGAAGTGCCGATGCCGGATCAGCTCATGCGTGCAGGAGCGCGAGATGCCGGTGATGTAGAACGACACACACGCGTGCTCGAGCACCGAAAAATGGCCGACGTCGATGATGTGGCGCAGATAGTCGGCGTTGGTCGCGGTCTTGGGGTTGGGCTTCGACCAGCTTTGGTAGCACGCCCGGCCGGCGAACTCGACCAGGGCCTGGCCGCCGTCGGCGTCGGTGGTCCACGGCACGTCCGGCGGCCCGAAGAACTGGGTCTTGGCGATGAGCTGCACATGCAGCGGCGCGGTCTCGGCCACGGCGATCACCCTAGCCCGGCGGTCAACGCCACCGCGCCCAGACGTAGGGCACCAGCGCTCGCAGGAAATCGAGGTCGGGGCCGGGTTCGGCGCCTTCGAAGGCGTGCTCGAAGTACTCCTCGGCGACCAGCAGGATGCCTTCGGCGTATTCACTGGTGAACGCGATACTGCCGTAGTCGTCCATCAAGGCGCGCACTCGCTGCACCAGCTCGGCAGAGCGCTCCGATCGTTTCAGGTGCAGATATTCGCGGACCAGCGCGTGGTCGGAGCCCTGCGCGACGCTGAGCAGATGCATGAGCGGCAGCGTGCGTTTGCCCTCGTAAAGATCACCAAGGATTTCCTTGCCGTACGTGCGCTCGTCACCGACCAGATTGAGCAAGTCGTCGCGGATCTGAAACGCCGCACCGAAGTGAAACCCGAACCGCACCAACGGACCGAGATCGGCGGTGCCGCCGGAGCCGACAATTGCGCCGACCCGCAGCGGATGGATGGTAGTGTACCAGCATGTCTTGTGCATGATGAGGTGCAGGTAGTCCTCTGGGCGGAGATCCTCCACTTCATCGAGCTGCCAACCGATCTCGGTCGCCTGACCCTCGAGAGTGCGCATAGCCATGGTGTCGAATTCGGCCCACACCAGCTCCGCGAGGTCGCGATCGAGTCGCCGAGTCGCCCGTCGCAACACCTGCCCGGCGACCACAGCCAACGCATCGCCGGCGTTGAGGGCCGCGGCCACTCCATGTGTTGCCGCCAAAGTCGGTCTGCCGCGGCGTATTTCGCTGCCATCGGCAATGTCGTCGTGCACCAGGAATGCGTTGTGCAGCATTTCGATCGCGACGGCCAACCCAAGCAGTTCATTCGGTTCCGCGCCGAAGGCCCGGCCCGCCGACAGGCACAACGCGGGCCGCAACGCCTTGCCCGGCCGCGTCGGGTACTCGCGCATCGGCGCATAGAGCCACTGGCTGGGTTCGCTGTCGGGTATCGCGTCGAGCATCGATCGGCGAACCAACTTGGCGACCTCACGCAGACGCTCGTCGACCACGGTCACCAACTCGGCGCGGTCAGCGGTACTGGTCATGTGCTTGGCGGTCGGACGGTGAGCATCACCGGGAGCCAAAGATCGGGATGCCCACTGGCCAACAAGGTGCCGCGGTAGACGCCGGGCCCAACCTCCGGCGCAATGTCGACGGTGACGGTCACCCCGCGACTGGACCGTGCAGGCATCGGCACCACGGCGGTGTCGATATGTACTGTCTCGGCACCGATCACCTCGCCCTCATGACTGAGCAGATCACTGCATCGCAGCCAGACGTCGCCGCGGTCGTCGGGTCCCCTATTGTGCAGCCACACCTCAGAATTGGCGGAACCGCCAACCGGCGCCTCGAGGTTTACGACACGCTTCGCGTCGGGATTGTTCACGTCCAGGCTCACCGCCTCGCTGCCGGCAGTCGCGGTGAGCGGCATTGACCGAAGGAGGAATTGCCCGGCCATCGACCACCAGGCCCGGGTTAACCGTTCGAGGTCTTGAATTCCTTCTATCGCACCGTCGCCGTTAACCGTGGCGTTGCCGTTGGCCGAATCGGCTGGTGTCGCAGTCGCTTCGCCGTTCGTGCTGGATCCCACCGCTCGGACGAATTGGTCGACGATCCGACTGGCGGCCCGAAATCCCTCAGCCTGAATTGCGCTGAGTGCCCGCGCGTTTGCGGCAGGGTCGAAAACCGATGCCCACGGCAGATCGTCGATCGTGCCGTCGTCGCGGAAACCCGGGTTAGTCAACGAAACCTCCCGCAAAATCTGCCGTATCGCCCGAAACGCAATAGCATTTGAGTTAACGCCGTAAATCAAACGGTGCGACGGTATGCTACCTGGGCAAACCCGTGATCGGAGGCGCAATGGCCACGACCGATGAACCGACACCTCTGCAAGCTCTCCTCGCGCTTTACGGCGCCCTCGACCAGGCGGTCATTCGCGGCGGTGCAGCCGTCGAAGCCACGGTCGAGCGCTACCTTCCCGGCAGCACCGGCCCAAACGCCGGATGGTACGACGAACTCCTCGGCTTTCTGGCGGCCCGCACCAATGTTGCCTCCCGCACGGCCGAAGAACCGCCTAGGCCCCCGAATCTGAATGACGCGCTGGCCATCCTGCAGAACCAAAGGCCGGGGCTAGGCGCCGAACGGCCGCCGTTGACGGAACTGCAGTTGTCGCGAATGGTCTATGCACTCGGGGCGCTCAGCCACCTGCCGGATGATTACTTGCCCCAGGAGTGGGAGACTCCGTTCTCGGAAACCCTCGCAATTGCCGGCCCCCTGGAGGCCGTGCAGTCAGCCCCGTTCGGCGGTACCCCGCCGGGCGGCGACGACTTGTTGGCATTGCTGCAGAGCCAATTCCACAGCCGTAACGATTTCCCGCAAGTGATGAAGTATGCGGCGCAGCAGGGATGGGTCGCCCAACTTGTGGCTGATATGCCCCAGTGCGAGACCAAGGCCATGTGGGTGTCCGGCCACCTGTGTGTCGTGGTGACCACCGAGTTCGGGAGCTCGCAGGTGTCGCTCGACCAACTAGAGAATGTCATCGACCCACTGAACTGGGCCAAATGCCTGCCGTTCTTTTGCGTGATGAACAAGTATCCCGACCGGCCGGACGGTTGGAGCCGGGTGCTCGAGCACTGGGGCATCACCTGCCCCATTCCCCAGATGGTGACGCCGCTGAAGTACTGGAAGGGGCAGGGCACCACCAACCCGCCGTCGTCGCAACCATCGGCCTGGGTCGACTATGCGCTCGATGACGATCCGGCCTCGGGCGAAGTGGGAGACGGCAAGATGGTGGTCGACCAGGGCTTCATCAGGATGACGTCGACCGCCGGGAATGCGGGCACCGCCGGGGTGCGCGTACGTACCAAGAAGGTGGCCGGCTTCCGCAATTTGGCATTTTTCCCCGCCGCGCTGTTTGCCTGCGTCATGGGATACGGCTACGAGGGAATACAGATGATGTTCGGCGGCGTGGCCAGCCGTGCGAGCAACCCAGCAGGCTGGACGAACTGGGACCCGTCGACCCCCACCGGGGTGAGCGGTATCACTCAACCGGGGCAGCCGGCCACGGACGGAGATCCCGCCAGTCTTGCGGTGGCACTGGCGGTCCAGATGGCCAACGAGTGCATCGACGAAATGTCCAAGAAGAGCGCGGCTATCGCCGCCAAATGGGCGAGCGGGGTGGTGCCGGTCGCCGAGACCATTACGTACACCGCCGACCTGGCGAACCGGCTGGCGACGGACCCGTGGCGTTATCTGGCGCGGCTGCGCGAACCGACTCAAGGGGCTGACAAATGATCGATCCCAGCACGCAAATCACCCGATACACCGAATCAATGCGAGGTGTCGTCAGCCAAGCGGGCTCGCTGGTGCTGCAAGCCAACGACCAGATCAACGACGGAACCTTCGACCACGCGCAGTGCGCGAAGTCAGCGAAGCAACTGGCAAATCTTGCTCTGACCGTCGGCCTCGACGTAGTGCCACAGCTGCTGTCGATTCCGTTCGGTCCGGCGGCAAGCGACCAGCTCAATCTCTCCGACTTCATCGAGGTTGCCCCCGACAACGAATGCCAAAGGTCGCTTTCCGTTTCCCAGTCGTTCGTCCAGGATGGTGCGCCGTCGAATGTGATCCCGGACCACTTGATCGTGTTCGTGCCCGGAACACTGCGCGTGTACGCCAAATGGTTCCGGCTGGGAACCCGCTCGTCTAACCTGCCAAGCGGAACCTACAAGGGCCAGGTTCGGCTGACCCGGCTCAACCCGCCCACTCCGAGTGCCGTCGAGTTCTTGGAAGTCATCGTCAATCTATGACCATGAGGCAACCGCACGCGATCGACGAACTGCTTGATCGCGCAGTACAAGCGATCAACAGCGGTGACCGCGCGACCGCCAGTGCGCTTGCCGAGCAGGTGCTGACGCTCGACAGCGCCAATCGCGATGCCGAAGACCTGCTCGCTGCCCCGGCGGCGGGAACGGACGAAATGCGGCGGTTGACAATCCTTTTCGCGGATGTGGTGGACTCCACTGCGCTGTCCACCCGGGTGGAGCCGGAGACGTATTACACGGTGATCGAGCGGTATCGCCGCCAGGTCAAGGAGATCGTGAACCGCTATGAGGGCCACATCTTCTCCACCAAGGGTGACGGGCTGCTCGCCGTGTTCGGCCATCCCAAAGCCCATGAGAACGACGTGCGACGAGCGGTGCAGGCCGGTCTCGACATCACCCGGGACGTGGCCGCACTCAGCGAACGGGTCCGGACGCGGTTCGGTTTTGACATCTCGGTGCGCGTTGGAGTCCACCGGGGTTTGGTCTATCTCGACGTCGCACATGACGACGTATACGGGCTCGGCGCCAACCTCGCATCGCGGGTGTCTGGGCTGGCACCGCCGGGTTCCGTTGTCGTTTCCGAAGCGATCGCTCCGCTGGTGCGGGATTACTTCGAACTCGAGTTTCGGCCCGCTCAGCCTGTCAAGGGAGTCGACGAGCCCGTCGAGCACTATCAAGTCGTCGGTGAACGCGTCATGCTTACGCGGATACCGTTGGGCCCCTTGGTCGGCCGCGATCGCGAGTTGGCATACCTGCGATCAGCGTGGACAGATGCGGAAAATGGCTCGCTGAGCACTCCGGGAGTCGGCTTCGTCGGCGAGGCCGGAATGGGCAAGAGCCGACTGGCCACCGTTGTGGCCGATTTGGCCGAACAGTCGGGCCGTCCGGTGCTTGCGTTGATCGGATCGCCGTTTCACACCGACGCCGGCCTATACCCCGTTCGCGCTCTGCTCGAGCAGCGTTGCGGGATTGAGCGGTCAACCGAGCAAGCCGAGCGGCTGCGCTTGCTGGAAAACGAAGTGCGGGCAAGGGGACTCGATCCGGAATCGACGGTCCCGTTGTTGGCGCCCGTGTTGGGCATTGCCGCCGAACATGGCTACCAACCGGCGAGAACCGAGGGCGCAAGACTCTACGAGCAGATCATCGACGCCATCGTCGGCTATCTATTTGCCCGCATCGGCGAGGGCACGGCAGTGGTGTTGGCCGAAGATCTGCAGTGGTTCGATCCATCAACGCTGAAAGTCGTCGAGTCGCTGCTCCGCACTAGCACCGGTCGGCTCCTTGTCGTGCTGACCGGACGCGACATCGCCTCGTTTCCAAACATCGCCGAGCTCAAGACTTTTCAACTTGCGCCGTTAACGACAGCCGAAACCGACGAGCTGATCACGGCACTCGACCCGACGCTGTCCGACGACGATCGCTCCGAAGTCGCTCGCCGCTGCGACGGCGTGCCACTCTATCTCGAAGAGGTGGTGACCAAGCTGCACGAGCAGCCCACCGATGCAGCACGATGGGTGCGCGTGCCCGACGCGCTCTACGAACCCTTGTTCTCGCGACTTCGAGCAAGTGACACCACGATTCAGGTCGTCGAGGCCGCGGCTACGATCGGCCGAGAATTCGACCGCGACACCTTATGCAGCGTCCTCGACATGACCGAAGCCGAGCTCGACGCTGCCATTCGCGGCCTTGAGGCCGTGCTGGTTTTCGAGCCCAGAGCCGTTGACAGCTGGCGTTTTCGGCATGAGCTACTCCGCGAGGTCGCCTACGAGCTGCCGCCGCCCAGCGTGGCCAGGATCCTGCACGGCCGGGTAGCCGATGTACTCGTCGGCAACTCGGATCATGCCGACTGGCATGTAGTCGCCCTCCATTACGAACATGCGGAACGCTTCGGCGAGGCCGCGAACGCCCACCAACAGGCAGCGCACGATGCCCGGTGCCGAGGCGCACTCGACGAAGCTCGTGAGTGCCTGACCCGTGCCATTGCACAGGTCGAACATGTGACACCCGGTCCGACGCGCGACCGGCGCGAGACCAGGCTCCGCCTCCGGCGAGGATTTCTCACCTACGCGGCGGAGGGCGCATCAAGCCCGAACGCCGCCGCGGATTTCGAGCGGTGTCTTGAGTTGTCCGGCCGCGATTTAGGTGACACCGATTTCTTTTCAACCCTGGTCGCTCTCTACGGGTACTACGCAATGCGGGCCGACCTTGATCGATTGGAGCGGCTGCTCAGTTCCCTTCGCGTCGCCCTTACCGGCACCCGTGAAGGGCTTCGACCGTCCAACGATGCCGCATTCGGCATGCTGGCGTGGTACCGCGGTGAATTTGACCGTGCGCGCGTGAATCTCGAATCTGCGGCGACGTTCTACGACGAGCCGGCGAAAGGGGCCCAAGAGCTGGAAGCGGTGTGGTTCATGCCCAACGATGCAACCGCATCCATCTACACCCATCTCGCCTTGGCCCGTTCCACACACGGTGATTTGGCCGGTGCAGACGCCGAGTTGCTGCGCACGAAACGCCGGTGCGGACAACTGCCCTTTCCGCAGGGGCCATTCAGCTTGGCCTATGCACATCAGATTGAGGTGTTGATACGTATCGAAGCCGGTCAGCTCGAGTGCGCGGCCGACGTCGCAAGCGATCTGGTTAGGCTCGGTGCACAGCACGGTTTCGATTCTTGGGCGCTGGTTGGGGCGGCACAGCAGGAAACGGTCAAGGCGCTGTCTGCGTTGACTGAGAACCCGGGCGACATGGCTGCGCTGCGGGCGCACATCGTGTCGATCACGGGATTCGTGGACATGTGGCGTGCGCTAGGCATGATATCGCTCATCACCTTTTACGACGCGGTACTGGTCCGCTTGCATTTGGCCACCAACCAAATTGAAGAAGCGCGTCAGCGGCTGAGGACGGCGCTGGGTCTGGCCGATGAGACCGGGATGCATTTCTACGACGCCGAGCTTCTGAGATTGCGTGCCTACACAGCCGGCGACATCGATTCGCAGCGTGCCGATTTGAGCTCAGCGATCGAGCTGGCTCACGGGCAGGACGCACATATCTTCGAATTACGCTCAGCTGCAGATAATTTCGAACTCAGCGGAGAGCGCGGCAGGCAGATGCTGGTCGACGCGATCAGTCGCTTCCCTGACGGTAGCACGTGGCCGGAACTGGCACGCGCCCGGGCATTGGTCGAGTGAAGCGCCCAAAGGGCAAGGTTGCCATCCTCGGCGGTGGTATGGCTGGGCTCAGCACCGCCTGGCGACTGAGTGAACCCGGTTGGCGCGACCGGTTCGATTCCATCACGGTCTACCAGCGCGGGTGGAGGCTCGGCGGCAAGGGCGCGTCCAGCCGCGGGGCGAACGGACGCATCGAAGAGCACGGCCTGCACATCTGGCTGGGCTCCTACGAGAACGCCTTTGGGCTGCTTCGCGAGTGTTACGGCGAACTGGACAGAGCGAGCACCGACCCGGCTACGCCGATCCAGACCTGGGACCAAGCGTTGATCGCCGGCGACAACCTCGGACTCGCCGACCTGATGGGCAACGACTGGCTGATTTGGCTGGGAACGTTCGCCCGCAACAGCGAGCGGCCCGGCGACCCCGATCGCACCGGACGCGAGATGTCGGTGCCTTATTTCCTTCGTCGCGCGGTGCAGTTGGTCTTCGACTTCATCGCCTCGCTGGACGCACCAGCGGTCGGATTGGTGCTGTCGTCCTCCCCCGACCCGCCGCGTGCGACCCCGTGGTATGAAACCGTCCAGCGAGCCATGCTCGCGGTTCTGGCCATGCTGGTTGATCCCCGCGCCAGCCCACCCACAAACCTGCTCGAGCAGGCCCTCGACGCGATCCGCGACAGCCTCGATTACGAACATCGCGCCGATCAAAAACGCGCCTGGCTGCTGATATCGCTGCTAACCGCGGTGATCCGCGGCGTCGTCGCCGACAATTTAATAACCAACCCACGGGGCTTCCGCGCGATCAACGGCGAGGATTTCCGGCGATGGATCACGCGCCATGGCGCCCACCCTGATGTCCTCGAATTCCCGCTCGTGCGCGCCGTTTACGACTTAGTCTTCGCCTACGAGGACGCCGACCCCGAGCAACCAGCGTTCAGCGCCGGCCTCGCCGTCTTCCTCACCGGTCTGGTGCTCTTCCAATACAAAGGCGCGATCTTTTGGAAGATGACCGCCGGGATGGGCGACATCGTGATCGCTCCGCTCTACCAAGTGCTAAGGCAGCGCGGTGTCGGGTTCGAGTTCTTCCACCGACTCGACGCACTGCATCTCGACGACCGGCGCCAAACGATCGACGCGATCACGATGGGTCGACAGGTCCACCTCGCCGACGGCGCCCGTGCGTACGAACCGTTGACCAAGGTGCGTGGGCTCCCGGTATTCCCGCACACACCGTTGACCGAACAGCTTGCCGAGCCCGACCAAATCCCTTGCGGCGGCTGGCATTCACTGGAGACCTATTGGTCTGAGCACGCCGATGTCGAGACCCGGGTGTTGCGCCACGGTGTCGACTTCGACCATGTCGTGCTCGCGGTGTCGTTGGGCATGCTTCCCGTCGTCGGCGGTGAACTCATCGAGGATCGAGTCGAGTGGCGGGAGATGACGTCGCTTATCAGCACGGTCGCGACCCAGGCGTTTCAGATCTGGCTGCGTCCGGACGAGCCATCGCTAGGCTGGGACGAGCCGGGGGTGACGATCAGCGCCTACCTTCGGCCGTTCGAGACTTGGGCGTCGATGCCGCAGACGCTGTGGAGCGAGGATTGGCCCGAGCACCATCGGCCGGGCACCGTCGCCTACTTCTGCGGCACGCTGAATGCGCCTTGGCCCACGACCGAAGTCGGCGCCGACTACCTGCGCCGCTACCAGCAGCACGCACGGGAGCAAGCCACCAACTACATCGACCGAAACCTCGGGCTGTACTTTCCGAACGCCGTCACCGAACAGGGCTTCGCCTGGCATCTGCTCAGCGGCGTGAACGGTCAACGAGGACGCGAGGCGTTGGCAACCCAGCACGTCAGCGTGAATATCGACCCTTCGGACCGCTACGTGCAGTCGTTGCCCGGCAGCGATCAATACCGATTGCGGCCGGACGAAAGTGGTTACGACAACCTGGTTCTGGCCGGCGACTGGACGGATTGCGGGATGAACGCGGGCTGCATCGAGGCAGCTGTGATGTCGGGGCTGCAGGCCGCCAACGCAGTACTCGGCCGGCACCGTTATCACCGCATCCGCGGGTTTTACATGCCGTAAGGCGGCTCCTCCGGCTGCCCGGTCAGCGGCTCGCCGCGGCGCAGCGAGCCAATCCAGCCGTCACGCCGCTCACAGCGCTGCTCGAGCAGCCCGCGGACCATCCCTTCCATCCGGAACCCACACCGTCCGGCTACCCGTCGCGACGCCCAGTTGCCCACTTGCGCCCGCCAGTACACCACCTCGATGCCCGGCAGTTCGAAACCCCAAGCCAATACCAGCCGCAGCGCGCGAGTCATCACGCCCCTGCCCCGCGCCCATGGTGCCAACCCGAAGCCCACCTCGGCGCCACCGAGGCCGTCGAACCGTAAATCCACGCTTCCAGCGAAGCGTCCGTCGTACGCGATCGCGAACCTCGCCACGTTGGTCCGCCAGCCCTCGGCGACCCGTCTCACAAAGTCCTGTGCGTCTGACTCGTGGTACGGCACCGGGACGGTCGTCCAACGCTGGAACTCCGGGTCACGGCACTGTGCAACGATGTCGCCCACATCGCCGGAAAGCGGAAGCCGCAACGAACGGACACAACAACGCCGTCCCGCGGTCACGCCGCGGAATCGTCTGCCCCGCAGGCAGATACGCCGGCGCCGACCAGCCGTCGACATCGACGCGCTCCAGCTCGCCGTCGGCCACCAGTTTGGCGATCGCCGGCTTGGCCTGTCCCGCGGCCAGCCGGAAGTAGTCGCGGAGGTCGGCCTCGGTGCCCACGCCCAGCGCGGTCGCCGCCCGCAGTGCCAGCTCGCGGACGGCGTCGTCCTCGTCGACCTCCCGCGCCAGCACGTCAGGCGGCAACACCCGCTCCGTCAGGTCGTAGTGCCGCGCGAACCCGACCCGCGTCGATGTGGTGAACACCCCGGCGACGAACAACGCCTCGGCGACCCACTTGGTGTCGCTGCGGCTCCCCCACGGGTGACCGACCCACCGGGCCGGGGCTCGCTAAATCCTTGGGCCGCAACGGCTATCCGCCGGGCCCGCGCGGCGGTCAGCCTAACGGGCAGGGTCACAGCGCCGTCTGACGACCGGAAGTAAGCGTTGGTTCGCTACTTCTGGCTAAGCGCAACCTCCTGCCCAGGGGTTATCTCACCTCTATCCATCGCGTCGCAGTGGGCCAGATGCAGTGCTGCGATCGGATCGTCTGGCAGCAACTGGCGGCATCGTTCGAAGGCGGCGCGCGCCAGTTCGGCGTCGCCCGCGTCGAACAGCCGAAAGGCCTCGTCGAAAGCGGGCTGCGCCGCCCGCTTCGCCGCCCGCACCGGCGCGGGATCCCCGTCGTAAACCTCATACATCGTGACCGCTCGGCGCCGGTTGACCACCATGACTCGTTCCATCCGGCGGATGTCGAACTGGTCGCGGTTTGACAGACGGGTGTACGTGGCGTCCGAGATGAGCAGGGCCGAGCCGTAGCGTTTGTTGGCGCTCTCGATACGCGCGGCCAGGTTCACGGCATCACCGATGATCGTGAGGACCATGCGGTTCACCCCACCGACCAACCCCACCCCGACGGCGCCGGTGTTGATACCGATTCCGACTCGCAGCTCTTCGGAGCCCAGTGCCAACCGTTCTTGGTTGTGCTTCCGCAAGGACCGCAGCATGGCGAGCCCGGCGCGGACGGCGTTGTCCGGCTCCGACTCGAAAACGGCAACGATTTCGTCCCCACGCACGTCTTGGATCATGCCGTTGCAGCTGATGATCGGCAGCTCGACCGCTCGCAGGAACCCCATCGCCAAATTGCTCGCCTCGAGCACGTCCATGTCCTCGATCATGGTTGTGAACCCGCGGATATCGGAGATGAGCACCGTCATCTGACGCCCGACCCGGTAGCCGCTGCGGACACGACGCAGATCGTCGATGTCGAGAATCCGCAGCAATTCGTTGGGCACAAATCTCGATTGCACGTCCATGAGGGACTGCCGATGCTCGTCGGCGGCCCGTAACCGGGCCTCGAGCTCGAAGTTCCACAACGGCGCGGCGGCCTGGGCGCACAAGAAGGCGACCGCCTCCTCGTCCCTGGCAGAGAAGCGTCTGCCCGGCTCGTGATGCTCGGCGTAGATCACCCCAATCGTCTTGTCTTGCACGAGTACCGGGACGGCGAGGAGGGCCGGGATCGCCGCTTGGCGCTCGTCTGGCCCGAGCGGATGATCACCGGGGCGGACCGGATCGGCCGCGACCATGACCGGACGGCCGCTGTCCACCACCCGCACCACAACGGAGTGGTCATGGGTCGTCGCGGTCCAGGGGCCTTCGATGATCGTGGTGGCACCGTGCTCCCGGACGGCCCGAACCGCAAGCTGTCCGCCTTCGCCGGTGAGAAGCAGAGCACGGGCCGCGCCGGTCGTGCTCGCAACCATTCCCAGCAGGATCTTGGCCAAGCCATCTGGGGTGCGCGCTGTCGGCAGCGCGCGCACCACCTGATGCGCGCTGACAGGGTCGATTCCTGCTGAGCCCGCCGGAATGAGGTCGCGGCTGAGCAGCCATGGATGAGCCTCCGCGAGCCGCTCCGCGCGCACCGCGATGCCCAGACTCAGGTAACCCTGGTATGCCGACCGCAGCATGTGGGCAGCGAGCCTCGGCCGATCGGTCTGGGCGCTGTGGGTGGCGGCCTCTTCGTGGGCGAGCGCGCCAATCAGCGGAAGCTGGTGCTCCGCTGCGAGCTCAATCGCCCGGGCGAGCAAGCGCTCCGCCTTGCTGTGCTGCCCGCGGGCCCGCGCCCACGCACCCTCGATCAGCGCATAAGGTGCCGCGTAGTTGGCCGGCGAGCTCGCTGCCCATTTGCGGTGCAGCGCTAGTGCCTGGCGCACCGATTGCCGGGTCGAGCGGTCACTCGGCGCGGCCCGAATCCTGCTCAGCGCGCTGAGCAGGTAATAGAGTTGCATGCCCGCCATGCCGGCCATACCGCCGATGTGCTCGACGGCCTCGTCCGCGACGCGGATCGCGCCGGCGTGGTCGCCACACCAGAAGTGCAGGCCCTGTTTCACGGCCAGGGCGGCGGCCAGGGCCACGCCGTCACCCTCACGGCGGGCCGCGGGCAACACCTCACGCTCGTCGTAGCCGCTCTCGCCGGCGAGCAGGAAGGGATTCTCGCTGCGGCCCATCAAATTGAGGCAAAGCTGCTGCACAGCTTGGCAAAGCGCAAGGGGCACCGGCTGGGAACGGATCTCGGGGACGAGGGATTGTGCGACGGCGTCGATCTCCGCCATTGGGCGGCCGACCCAGAACAACTGAGAGAGCAGGACCGCGGCCAGGAAACCCGCGTACTCCTGGTCACCTCGGTCGAGCGCCTCATCGACGGCTTCGCGAAGCTGGCCCAGGCCGTCGTGAACTGGGTGTCGCCAGTGGCGGATGAATGTCAGGTAATAGAACAGCGTCTCCGGGCGGGCGTCCCGGAACTCCTTCTGCTCCGTGAGCCGCAGGCCAACCTCGCCGAAGCGCTGGCTGCCGGCGTGGTCGCCCGTCAGGACGAGCAGCAGGCCGCAACTGGCGAGCACCGTGGGCGAGGTGAGGGTATGGCCGTGGGCCAACAGAAGCTCGAGCTGCTTACGCACGATCAACGGGAAGAGATTCGGCTTGAGGATGAAGGACATGCTGCGCAGTTCAGAGAGGATCCGCTGGATCTCGATGACACGCCGGTCCTGGCAATGCGGCAGCTCCAGCAGCCGTTCGGTGGTCCAGCGGCGCGTAGCGAACTTTATCCGCATCAGCGCGTTGGCCATCCGAGGTTTGCCCGCATTGCGTGGCAGCGGCTCGCCGAGTTCTTCAAGCGCCCGCAGTCCGGTTTCCAGCGCGTCTTGGAGGCGGTTCTGCGCTACCCGCCCCTTGAGCCTGAGGAAGGCGAGTCGGGCACGGTCGGCCGGCTCGTGCAGGACCTCCTCGGCCTCGTCGAGCAGCCCATGCAGCGCCACCGCGTCGCCCACCAGCAGGGCGGCCTCCGCGGCGTCAAGCTGCAGCTCCTTGGTCAACGAGAAGTGAACGGACCAGCGCGATGCACCGAGCAGGCCAAGACCGTCTCGGCAGTGCTCGAGGGCCAGTGGGAACGATGCCTGCGCACGAGCCTTCCGTGCCGCGCGGCGCAGCACGTCGACGAACTGGATACGCTCCTCGTCGGCCAGCTGGTAGCCACCTATGCCTAGGTGACGGGCGGCCTCGAACAGCCGATCGTCCCCCATCTCGGCCAACCGACGGCCGATCCGGAGGTGCGTCGCGCGCCGGGTGTCATCGGACATGCCCTCCCGCGCCGCCTCGGTCACCCGGTCGTGGCTGAAGCGATACCGCGCCTCGCGGCTGATCGCGTTGGCGATCCGCTGGCCGCGGCTGTCGACGGCCTCGAGCAGGCGAAGCTCTAGACCCGACCAGAGCGCATGGGCCACGACATCAGCCGGCTGGGCGGCCGCTGCCGTTGCGTCGGCGAGGTCGAACTCGCCACCGATACACGCCAGCGAACTCAACACCGACCGATCAAGCGTGCCCAGCTGATCGAGATACTGGCCGAGGAACTCGGCGGCCGTGGCGGTGATCTGGATCGACGCCAGGACGCGCAGGTCCCAGGTCGGCTGCCCCCCTGCGCCGACGGGGACGAGCGCGCCTTCTCGTTGCGCTTGGTACAGCAGCTGACGGACCTGCAACGGATTGCCCTGGGTTCGGTGATGAAACTCAGCGGCGACATCGCCTAGGTCGATCCCGTGGCCGCACACGGCCGCGAGCAACTCCTCCAGATGCTCGTGAGACAGCGGGGCGAGGTCCATCCGTCGGACGCCGACCGACGCGAGGCCCGCTGAAGCCGAATCGAACTCGCCGGCGCGATGCGCCCCGAGGACGAGCACATTGCGAACCGACACCGTCAACAATTCGGATAGCAGCAGCAAAGAATCCCGGTCCGCCCACTGCAAGTCATCGATTGCCAGCACGACCGTTCGGTAGGAGGCGGTGGTGGACAACAGGCGGATGGCGGCCCGCTGCAGCCGGCGCCGAGCATCCGCCGCATCCAGGTCAGCCACCGGCACAGCCGCGCCCAGCACTTGCGCCAACTCGGGCACCAGCGCCTCGAGGATGCCGGTGAGCGCCGACATCTCGCTGACCAGGTCGGCGCGCCAACGGTCACGCTCAGCGGTGCCGGTGGCCTCCATGCTGCGGACAAGCGAGCCAAGCGCGACTCCCAGCGCCGAGTACGGTGCCGCCGCACCGTCCTGGTACCTGCCGTAGGCAAACACGCAGTTGCGGCCGGAAACCTCTGCCCCCAAGGCGTGCATGAGCGTCGACTTGCCTACCCCCGGAGTGCCACTGAGCAGCGTGAATCCGCCGCCGGCGCGTCCAGCCTCGTCGACCGCGGCTCGAAGTTCGGCGAACTCATCCTTTCGGTCGACCATAAGACCTTCGAGGTCAAGAGTTGGACTGCTCACCGCTTACGCCCATCGCGGCGCCACGCCGTCCTACGGACGGCGTGGCAAGGGGATCGCAAGGTGGCGCGCAAAGCCAGGTCCCCTCCAACCGGACGAATTGTCCAACTAATCGTAGATACCGGTGGGGCGGACCGCGCGCGTTGACGCAAATCCGGTCGAGGGCACTAGAGGTCAGTACAGCGTTATCGGTTCGCCCGCGGACAGATGACCATTTGATTTAGGTAAATTCGATACACCGACCAGGTCGACACCGCGGCCACGAGGTTCCTCGATCAACATGTGCGGCTTTACTTCTCAAACGCGTCACCGAGCACGGCTTCCTGCGGTACCAACCCCGCGGGGCGCCGATATGGGCCGGAACGGCCCGCAAAGGAGGCGGGCAATCAAGCCCTAGCGGGCTCGGTTGGCGACTTCGGCCGCGGAAATTGCCCATCGCCTCGCCGGCGGCGCAAGTTGACGACGGCCACTCGGTAGACGAACACGGGGTGGAGCAGGCGAAGTGGGGAGTAGATGAGACCGTTGACTTTGAAGAAGCGCACGGCGACAACGAGATCGGACTCGCACGCGGTCAGCGCCCAGTCCAGAAGCCGCGTGGTAACGCCCATCCACCTCGACCGTCGCCCTGCCACCTCGGGGAAGGTTAGATCAGAACACGCTGCCATCTGCCAGGCCACGCCAATCGGTTTCGCCGACGCGCGAAAGTACCGCCGGGGCAGATGGGTGCCGCCATCACGCAGACACTTCCGCAGCGTGGCAGCCTCCAGCGCCGCCACAGTCATCCCTTGCCCGTAGATGGGGTTGAAGCTGCAGATTGCGTCGCCGCACACCAGCAGACCATCGGGTAGTTGGAGCATCTTGTCGTAGCGGCGCCACTGGCTGGACGGCATGTGGTGATGTGCCACCTCGCCAATGGGTTCAGCGGCCCGTATCGCCGCAATTAGGTGGGCGGGGCAGTACTCGCGGGCGAATGACAGCATGCCGGCCAGGTCGCGAGGCGGCTGGTGCCCCACCATCCCGAAGACCGTGAACATCCACGTGTCGTTCTCATAGCCGGTCAGAAACATTCCGGTTGGCCTGTCTGGCGCGGGGCCGATGTCGACCAGCATCTGCTTCAGCGTGCCCGGGGGGATTCGCAGCAGTTGGCTTACGTAGTTCGTGTGCATGACGATGTGGTCCTCGATCGGTCGGCCGTACCCGAGGCTCTCCAGAAAAGCCGGCGTGTGCGCACCGCGGCCCATCGCGTCCATGACGACATCGGCCCTCAACTCCCGTTCGGCACCGCCGTCGCGGTTAACCACCCGTACTCCGGTGACGCGACCGCGATCCGGTGTCGACGTCAACTCGCTCACATCGTGGCCACTGAGAATCGTCACGTTGCTCATCGCCTCTAGGCGCCGCCGGACATGGCATTCCAGAAACGGCCTGCTCGGCATGTAGACCGCCAGTGCCTTGGGCTCCCTCGCTATCTGGCCCGACCGGAGTATCTCGTGGCCGCCGAAAGACAAGTGCAGGTCGGACAGCTCTCCGTCGTCCCAAACGGGAGCACCGTCGGCTACGAGTTCGTTGAGAAAGCCGGGGAACAGCTCATCCAAGATCTGCGCGCCGCGGGCCAGCAGAACATGAACATGCCGACCCTGCGGTACCCCTCGTCGGACAGCGGGGTCATCCGGTAATACATCCCGCTCGACAACAGTGACGGTTCCAAAGAACTCGGCCAGGACCCTCGCCGCAAGCAGGCCACCCATGCTCGCCCCGAGAACGACCGCGCGCTCACCCAGTCCTGCCATGGCGGAACTCCTGTGCGGAAGTCGAACGCTCGTCACTGGACGGCCGAGTCATGTTGGGGCGCAATCACAGTCGCATCTGAGGAGGCCATGTGAGCGTCGAAGCCGGCGGCTGCTGCCTTGGCACGGTGTTGTTCCAAGAAGTTTCGATAGCTGTTCTCGTCGCCGCGCGCGTGCGCAAGCAGCGCCCGCGAGCGCAACAGTGGGAGTTCGTGGAGCACGAAGCCGGGATCTGTCGGCACGGCGTCCAGCCGGTCAATTGCCGCCTGCGCATTTTGTTGGTCACCAAAAGATCCGCGTCCAACCAGCAGTTGCACCAAAACCTCGGTGGCCCTTCCGCGCCAGATCATGTCACCGCTTTCGTAGGCGCCGTCCACGACCTCCCGCATCATCTCGATGGCACCATCGAGATCACCGGCGCGGGCCTTCTGCATCGCAAACTCGGGGTCGACGATGATCAGCGGGCTCAGCGAGAACCGCTCCGCCACGGCCATATCACGGGCTTGGGTGAACAAGTCGAGGCCGGCCTCGCGTTGCGGGCCCTCGCGAGTAACCAGAACGAGACCTCGACAGAGACGGCCCATTCCAAGCACGAAGTCGTCGCTGGAACTCTCTGCGATGCGCAGCGCCACGGAGGTTTCGCGATTCGCGGTGTCATCGGCCGGCAGCGCCCCGAACGGAATGGAGGCAACGTATTTCCAGAGCAGGGCGAAGACATAACTCGTCGGGTCCAGCGGAGCGGCCATCGCGATCGACGTGGCGGCGTCGTCTAACCATCCTGGCATTCCCAGGCACATCTTGACGTGCCCGCGCATCGCGACCGCCGTGCTCAACGGTGAGCCGAAGATCAAGTCGCCCTTGGTCGGGTCGCCGTCGGCCAAGTCGATCAGTCGATTCGACAATCGCAGCGCCTCGATCATCTCGCCCGCTTGGCATTTGGCGTAGATCGCCGCGAACAGCAGCGCCACGGTCAGCGTCGGATCTCCGATCGATTCGAGCAGCTCGCTCTGCTCCGAAGCCACTCGGGCCGCCTCGCGGAAGCGGTTGTGAAAGGTCAACGCCATGATGAACCCGGTCATGCCGATCGCCAGCGACACTTTGTCGTCAGCAGAGGTGCACAGGTCTCGCAGCTCGTCGAATCCGGTGTCGGCGATGCTGCCACCGGTTCGCCAGAGGGTGCCGCAGAGCAGGTTGCGCGGCGCGATCTGCAACGACGTCCTATATGGGGTGTCGGCAGGTAGCCGGTCGGCGACCTGGCGTCCCCGTTGCCAATTGGTGCGGGCCGCCCGAATGTCGCGGAAGGCCGACCAGGCGCCGGCGCGCATGTGCCAATCGAACGCCGCGCGCAAATCCCCTGCAGCCTCGAGGTTTTCGGCGATCAGAGCGGCGTTCTCGTCGGCCGCCCCGGGATCCTGCTGTTCTATCGCGACGGCCAAGCGCTGGTGCAGCTCGGTGCGCCCGGCCTTCAGCTGGGATTCATACGCGACGGTTCGGATCAACGGGTGCCGGAACGCGTACTGAGCCCGCGGGGTGAACATCACCTGGTCGATCAACTCCACCTCGAGCAGCTCGGCGATCGCCTCCCCTACTCCAATGTCATTCAGCAAGGCGGCCACCAGTTCAGCCCTGAACCGCGCACCGACGACCGCGGCGGCATACAAAAAGTGCTTGGCCGGCCTACCGAGGCGGTCGACGCGCGCGGCGATGGTGGCCTGCAGCGTGCCCGGCACTTTGATATCGGCGGCGTCATCTCGGCAAAGGTAGGCGCCGTGATCGCCGTCGAGCACACCGCGTTGAGCCAGATCACGCACCATCTCCTCGGCGAAGAACGGGTTTCCGGCGGCCCGCTCGGCGATCCGCGCGGCCAGAGCACGCACGGACGGGTCGGTACCGAGCAGCTCGGTGGTCAACGCCGCGGTCTGCGCCGCGTTGAGCGGCGCCAGTGAGATGGTCTGTGCGCCCGGTGTCCGCGACAACGCGCCCCGGTATTCCGGGCGGTAGGTGAGCAGCACGAGCGAATGGCTTTGCGGCAGAACGGTGACGAACTCGGCGAGCATGGCCTCGCTGACATCGTCGATCCAGTGCAAGTCCTCGATCACATATTGTGCCGGTGTGCGCCGGGCCAGGGCGACGGCATTCAGCAGGGCGGCTAACCGGCGCCGACGGGCATCGGCGGTAATGGCGGGCGGCACGGCGTCGGGGTCGCCGATTCCGAGCAGGTCGTCCAGTAACAGCAGGTCCTCGGGGTTGGCGTCGGGGATGCGGTCCCGGACCTGCGCCCGGCCCGCCTGCTCGTCGAGGCCGCTGACCCCGAACACGGTGCGCATCAGTCGAGCTACTAGACGGAACGGGACATCGCGAGTATGGGATTCGCACGCGACGGTAAATACCTCGAACCCGCGGCCGGTAGCCAGCGTCACAGCCTCGCGCATGATGCGGCTCTTGCCGATACCGGGTGGCCCGACCACCCCGACCACACAGCCGGCACCGTTGAGCGCCTGATCGAGGATGCCGGCGACCGTGTTCATCTCCCAGGCGCGTCCGACCAAGGTCGGCTCGCGGCGGCCGATCCCCATCCGCTCAGCAGCAGCTCCCAGCAGCCGCCGCGCGGCCAACGGCTCCTCGGCGCCCTTGACAATCACGGACTCGGGCGCCCCCAGCACGGTAACGTGTTCGACCAGCCGTGCGGTGGATTCACTAAGCATCACCCCGCCGGGCGGGGCAACCGATTCCATCCGCTGTGCTAGCCCGACCTGCTCGCCGACCGCGGTGTACGCCCTTGCGTCAGAGCTGATTTCGCCGGCAATCACTTGTCCCGAGTTCAGCCCGACCCGCAGCTCCAGCGCGACGCCGTCGCGGCGCTGCACTTCGTCAGCCAGCTGCGCGATCCTCTCTTGGATGTCCAACGCCGCCAAACAGGCCCGAAAAGCGTGGTCCTCCAGCGCGACTGGCGCGCCGAAGAGCGCCATAATGCCATCGCCGGTGAACTTATCGACGGTGCCACCATAACGCCGAGTAATCGTTGCCGCGCAGCCGAAGACGTCGGCCATGATCTCGCGCAACCGCTCCGCCCCGAGCGTCGAGGCGATCGCCAGGGAATTCACCACATCGGCGAACAAGACCGTCACCTGCTTGAACTCCGGCTGTTCTCCGGCTTGTGGCGCGGGCGCCCCGCAGGAGTCGCAGAACCGGGCGCCGTGGCGAAGGTCAGTGCCGCATGCTCGGCACACTGCGCCTGCTGGCCCCATCCACCTCTCCCCCCGCTGATCACTGGTGCGAACCGCCTGATGCACCAACCTTAAGGCTCCCAGGCGCAGCAGAGGAGATTATCGACCGCCGGCGTTAGGGACGACGCCATGTGGAACCTGCGACACACGCGGGCAGCCAACGCTTTAAGTCGGCAACTTCCGGGTCACTGCCCTATTCTTTTCACCGAATGAAACGAGAAAGCGAATTGAGGATAAGCGAGCTTCCCACTGGTGAATAGCGGGTTTCATGCCCACGTTTACGTGCGTCGAGTAAATTTTTGTTCCTGGTTTTGCCATGCAAGGAGCTCCGTATGTCAGAAGAGAGGGCGCGGGAAGCCCTGACACAGCGCGAATACAAAAAAGCCCTGACTCTTCTCAAACCTCTCCTCGCCGGCCCGCAGTCCGACGGCACGCTGCACGCGTTGGCGGGCCTGGCCCACTTCAAGCTCGAGCAATACGGCGCGGCTGAGGAAGAATACGACAAGGCAGGTCAAGCCGGCGGTTCGGACAGCGAGCTCCGCGAGTGGCGGGAAATGAGCAACCTTGCGAAGGCGAACCACGCCGCCCAGATCTACACCGAGGTGCCCAAACCGCATTACTTCAAGGATGACGACGACCTGCTCAAGCCTCCTTCAGTGCGCGACGGTGAGCTGATCTGCCCGACGGACCGACCCCGACGGTACGGCTGGGTGCGACGACTGCGCCTGTTCTTGGGCGAGTCCCTGGGTGCACTGGGCACGGTGGTGATAAACGCCGCCACCCGCTGGGTGGGCTGGAAATACGACTACCGTGCCCGGGTCTGGACCAATTGGGACGGTCGCCGGTGGCTGTCGGGAGTTCTGACGCTGGCCTACATACGCGAGGTGCTGAACGCCCACAACCTGGTAAGCACCTACCCGGCCGGGGAGCTGGTCGCCTTCCAGACGCGGGGCCAGTCAGCTCCCCCCAGCGTCGAGAACTTCCGCACCGCCGACGGGAGCTGGAACAATCTGGACGATCCCAAAGAGGGCGCCGCCGGCACGCGCTTCCTGCGCAACGTCGACCTTTCCGCCGCCAAACCCGAGGCAGACGAGCGATTGAAGACGCCAAACGCGCGCACAATCAGCCGCGAGCTCCTCAGGCGGCCAGACGATGACAACGGCCAACCCAAGGTAGAAGTAGTCCCCTTCCTCAATCTGCTGGCCGCGTCGTGGATCCAATTCATGATTCATGACTGGGTCAGCCACAGCGATACCCAGTCTGACGACTTCATCAGCGTGGATCTGCCCGAGAAAGATCCCGCACGGGACCGCTACCTGCAGACTGAGTTGGCGATCGGCAAGACGCAGGTCGACCCGACGCTCGGCGGTCCGACGCGCGCGGCCGAAGAGCCCGCCGCTACGAGTTTCATCAACGAAGTCACCCACTGGTGGGACGGCTCACAGATCTACGGCAGCGACCAGGACACTCAGGACAGCCTGCGCAGCAATGACTTTGGCAAGATGCGATTGAATGCCGACGGCACTCTGCCGGTTGACTCCGGCACGCGCGTGGAGGAAGCCGGATTCCTGCGGAACTGGTGGGTCGGCCTCAGCATGCTGCACACCCTTTTCGTGCGTGAACACAACGCCATCTGCGACATGTTGCATGACGCGTACCCCCATTGGGATGATGACTGCCTGTTCAATGTCGCGCGGCTCATCAACGCCGCGTTGATGGCCAAGATCCACTCCGTCGAGTGGACCCCGGCCATTCTGCCCAACCAGACGCTCGAGACGGGGCTGAACTCGAACTGGTACGGCTTGCTGACCTTCCTGTTGCGTAAAGGCAAGGAGCGCAAGACAGTTGCCGAGGTGAACATCCGCAACCCCGAACTCGGCGGCATCGTCGGCAACCCAATCAACAGGCACGGCTGCGTGTACGGGCTGTCTGAGGAGTTTGTTGAAGTTTACCGACTGCACTCACTGTTACCCGAGACATTGCGGCTGCGACGGCCCGGCGAAGACAAAAGCGATCCTGTGCCGTTACCCGCGACGCGCCAGCACGGCTCAGCCTGCATGACGCAGGATTGCACGGACAAGAAATGCCCAGGCTTCTCCACCGGAGGCACGAAGAAATACGCGATGTCGGACCTCTTCTACTCGTTCGGCAACCAGCACCCGGGAGCGCTGGTGCTCAACAACTTTCCGCGCTTCATGCAGGAACTCAGCGTCCCGGGCAATACGTTCCTCGATATGGGCACGGTCGATATCGTCCGCGCGCGGGAACGCGGCGTACCGCGCTATAACGAGTTCCGCCGCCAATTAGGGCTGAGCCCGATTCGCAGCTTCGACGACGTCACCGACGACCCGGACGTCACCAAGAAGCTTGAGTCGGTCTACGGCAGCGGCCGCAAGGGCGTCGAGGACCTCGACCTGCTGATCGGTACGCTAGCCGAAGCCCAGCGGCCCAACGGATTCGGCTTCGGCGAGACGGTGTTTCAGATCTTCATCCTCAGTGCCAGCCGCCGGCTGCAGGCAGATCGATTCTACACCGACTGCTACAACGAGGACGTCTACACCCCGGAAGGCCTGCGCTGGATCGACCAGACCGACCTCAAGACCGTGATTCTGCGCCACTATCCTGAGCTTGCTGATACCGGCCTCGCCAACATCAAGAACGCGTTCGAGCCTTGGGACGACGGTCCCGAGCTGAGGCCCGAGCAGCATCCGCTGCGCGCGTGGGACAGCGAAACGCAACCTGACCCTTGGCGTGGCGGCACGCACCGCCGTGGGTAAGCACTGTTGGCAGCCCAGAATGCTGATGTGGTTTCTGCGGCGCGCGTTTTGGGATTTCCTTGCCTTTGTGAAATTCCGGGCCGCGAAGCCGGACGACATCAAGTTGCCACCGACCGAACGGTGGTACATCGAACCGAAGCCGATGATCACAGCAATCCCCCAGATACCGCTGCGCAATGTGAAGGTGTGCACACGCGCCGACATCCCCCGGGATGAACGATCTTTACGAAATACGATATTCTTCGCCGTCCAGGTCTGGCTCTACACCACCCGGCTGTCCCCGATGCAGCCGGGCCTGCCATCAATCCACGAAGACCCGCATGTGGCGTTGAAGCGGGCTTACAGCGGGCTACGTTGTGACCTATTTGATCCACCCGACATGCCGGCCGAGTATTTGGGCAGTCCAGATCTCGGCTCACTGGCAGTGCGCGGACCGTTCGCCTGCTACACAAAGCAGGTAGAAAACAGCACCGACTGGGAGTGGGATCTGCTGTCGCTCAGGGACTACGAGCACCACGACGACCTCATCAACATCGGCTCGCGGGTGTTATTCCGCCTGGATAAGCGGCGACGTGCACTGGAGGCCTATCGCATCGAATGCGAACTGGGCAAGATCACGCCAAAAGATCCACTCTGGGACCGGGCCTGCAAAATCGCATTGTGCGCCGCCTCGACCCACCTTTCCCTTGTGCGCCACTTCAACTGGGTGCACTTGGCAGGCGGTGCACAGTTGGCTATCGCGACACGCAATTGCCTGTCGGCCGATCACCCGCTGTGCAGACTGCTATGGCCTTACATCTACGGGACCCAACAGAGCAACGACATGGTCACTCGCGGACAGATGGTCCCCGGTGGCGATTTCGAGACGACCTTCAGCCTCAGCTTCAAAGGCATGTGCGATTTGTTCGACGACTCCTACCTGCAGTATCACGACATCGTCAACGATCCTGAACGGGACGGCAATTCGCGCGGGGTGTGCGGTGCCGGCTTCGACACACCGACGCAGGACAACTTAGAGGCGCTGTTCGATACCATGCTTCAATTCGCGCTCAACTATGTGAAGATTTACTACTCATCGAGTGCCACCGGCGCCGGCAGCGTGCGCAGCGACCAACAGGTGATGGCCTGGCTCGAGGAACTCGACAAACGCGTCCCTCACGGAGTGGGCGTGACTCCCGCAAATGTCACTCGGGGCACGTTGGCGCGACTGCTGGCGAATCAGCTGTACCTGGTGACCGTGCAACACGAGATCCTCGGCAGCTTCATGTGGAACTATCAGCTCTGGACGCACCGCCAGCCGCCGCGAATATACAAAAACTATAAAGATCGCCCACGTGAACCGCTGGATGTCTACCAGCGGCTGGTCAACGCGAACTACATCCTGAATGTGCGCCGACGCGCACTGATGTATGACTTCAGTTACTTCGGGCTCGACCCGCTCGCCAAGGCGGCCATGTTCGAGTTCCAGAAAGATCTCGCCACGCTGCAGGCCAAGATGGATAGCCAACCGCGCGCGATATGGCTGGTCTACCCAAGCGCATTAAACGTCAACATCAACGCGTAAGTCACCGGCGCGCGACGGCCTTCCGCAGCGGGCCCACCAGATCGCCTCGTTCGCCAACCGTCACGCCGCCCAATCCCAGCCACCCGCCAACCGGACGAATTTTCGACCCAATCCTAGAGACCGGTGGGGCCGACCCCGCGCGTTGACGCAAATCCGGTCGAGGGCACTGGTTCCTCGATCAGCATGTGGGGCTTTACTTTCCGAACGCCGTCACCGAACAGGTCTTCGCATGGCGTCTGCTCAGCGGCGTTAACGGTTAACGAGGACGGGAGGCCCTGGCGACCCGTTAACACCGCATTCGCGGGCTCTAGGCGCCCTGAGCCGGTCCGTCTGGCTGCCCGGTCAGCGGCTCGCCACGGCGCAGCGAGCCAATCCAACCGTCGCGCCGCTCGCCGCGCTGTTCCAGCAGACCACGCACCGTCCCCTCCATGCGGAACCCGCACCGGCCGGCGACCCGTCGCGACGCCGAGTTGCCCACTTGCGCCCGCCAATACACCACCTCGATGCCCGGCAGCCCGAAACCCCAAGCCAATACCAGCCGTAGCGCGCGGGTCATCACACCCTTGCCCCGCGCCCACGGGACGAGCCCGAAGCCCACTTCGGCACCACCGATGCCGTCGAACCGCAAATCCACGGTTCCGGCGAAGCGTCCGTCGTACGCGATCGCGAACCTCGCCACGTTGGCCCGCCAGCCCTCAGCGACCCGATTCACAAACTCCTGTGCGTCTGACGCGTGGTATGGCACCGGGACCGTCGTCCAGCGCTGGAACTCCGGGTCGCGGCACTGCGCAACGATGTCGTCCACATCGCCGGAAATCGGAAGCCGCAACACCAGGTCCGGCCCGTCGGTCAGCTCGGGAGCAGGCGGCAGCTGCACGCGTTTGCCCGATGTCATGCCGAGCGCAATTCGCCGGCCAAATCGCCGCGGTCGCCGACGGTGACGCCACCCAATCCCAGCCACGACGCCATCGTCGCAAGCTCCGATGTCAGCGCTGCGGCCACCCGCGACGGCGAGCGACCCGGCTCGACGAACGCCCCCACGACGTGTAGGGCATCCGCGGCACGGTCGGCCTTGAGGTCGACCCGCCCGACCAGTTCTCCGTCCAGCAGAAACGGCCAGACGTAGTAACCGTATTGGCGCTTGTTGGCGGGCGTGTAGATCTCGATGCGGTAGTGGAATTCGAAAAGCCGCTCCACCCGCGGACGGAAAAAGATCAGTGGGTCGAACGGGCACAACAGCGCCGTGCCGCGATCGCGCCGCGGAATCACCTGCCCCGCAGGCAAATACGCCGGCGCCGACCAACCGTCGACATCGACGGGCTCCAGCTCGCCGTCGGCCACCAGTTTGGCGATCGCCGGCTTGGCCTGTCCCGCGGCCAGCCGGAAGTAGTCGCGGAGGTCGGCCTCGGTGCCCACGCCCAGTGCGGTGGCCGCCCGCAGTGCGAGCTCGCGGACGGCGTCGTCCTCGTCGACCTCCCGCGCCAGCACATCGGGTGGCAGCACCCGCTCGGTCAGGTCGTAGTGCCGCGCGAACCCGACCCGGGTCGCCGTGGTGAGCACTCCGGCGGCGAACAGCGCCTCGGCGACCCACTTGGTGTCGCTGCGGCTCCCCCACCAGGCTCCCCTCGGACCGCGGGGCTCGGCGGCCAGCTGCGCCTCGATTTGCCCCGCGGTACTCGGACCGAGTTCGGTGACGGCGGCGACGATCTTGTCGGCGAGCTGCGGGTTGGCCTTCACGATGTGGGTGCCCCACCGGCCGTGCCGGTATTGACGCATCCGCCAGCGCAGCAACGGCCAGTCGTCGACGGCCATCAGCGCGGCCTCGTGCGCCCAATACTCCACCAGCAGCCGCGGCGAGCGGGCGGAGTGATCCCAGGCCGCACGGTCCAGAACAGCCCGGTCATAGTCACCGAGCCGGCTGAACACCGGTGCGTAATGGGCACGCACCGCGACCGATACCGAGTCGAGCTGCAGCACCTGGATGCGCGAGATCAGCCGTCGCAGGTGCGCACGAGTGACCACGCCGGCGGGCCGCGGCTCGCTAAATCCTTGGGCTGCAACGGCTATCCGCCGGGCCTGCGCGGCGGTCAGCCTAACGGGCCCGGTCACAGCGCCGAGAACACCGCGAGCTCAGCCAGCGTTGACTGTCTCCTCCGACGGCGCTTCTGCACTCGCCTCCGTTGCATTCTTGACTTCATGGTAAGCGGACTCGAGGGTGGCCGGAACCGATTCCAGGTCGCGGTACACGCCCATCAGTTGCTCAAGGATCTCGATTCGCTGCCGACCCGCCTCGTCCACCGCCTGCCGGGCCTGCTCACGATAGTGATCAGCCTCCAGCTTCGCGTCGGCGAGAAGC
>NZ_DATMLH010000293.1:0-25892 GCF_035570115.1 Mycobacterium sp. | reverse complement strand
ACTGTTGCGCGGGTTGGCGAACGGCGCCTTTCCGTCTTCGACCAGGGCCGCGTTGAGCGCTTCGAAATCGGCGAGCCGGAAGAACACCTCACCGCGCACCTCGAGCACGTCGGGTACCGGATAGTCGTCGCTGGCGGTGAGGCGCTCCGGGACGTCCTCAATCGTGCGCGCGTTGAGCGTGACGTCCTCGCCGGTGCGGCCGTCGCCACGAGTTGCGGCCCGGACCAGCCGTCCATTGCGGTAGACCAAAGCCAATGCGACACCGTCGATCTTGAGCTCGCACAGAAATGGCACATCGTTACCGACCTCGGCGTGGATGCGCGCCGCCCACACGTCGAATTCCTCGGTGCTGAACACGTTGTCCAGCGACAGCATCCGTTCCAGGTGCTCGGCGGAGGTGAAATCGGTGGCGAAGCCGGCGCCGCCGACGAGCTGGGTCGGTGAGTCGGGCGTGCGCAGCTCGGGATGCTCCTCCTCGAGTGCGGCCAGCCGACGCAGGAGCTTGTCGAAGTCCGCGTCGGAGATGATCGGCGCATCACGCACGTAGTAGCGGAACTGGTGTTCGCGCACTTCGTCGGCGAGTTCGCGCCAAAGACGTCGGACTTCGGGCGCTATCGCGTCAGCCTCTGCTGAGCTCACCTTGGCAGGCTATCGGAGGACGCCGACGAGAAGACCGGCGCGCGTCGGGCCGCAGTGGCAATTTCGACACAGAGCCTTCGGGTTAGTGACGAGTGGTGACCGCGCTATAAGAGGAATCCAGATGAGCACCCATGTCGTCACCGAGTTCAAAACCAAACCCGGGCGAGCCGAAGAACTCGTCCAAATTCTCAGCCACGCCCTGCCCGACAGCCTCGCCCACGACGGATGCGTCAGGCTTGTTGCAGGCGTGGCGAACAGTGCCGATTGCCTATCGCTTGACTATGTGGGCGGACGCCTCCTTCACGTTCAAGCTTCATGAAACAACTCGGCGTTCGTCAACCGCCGAAGACGTTGTGTTGATTTTCCTGCGCTGGTGGAGGGGGGCGCAGCCCAACATCAGGCAGCTTCTGGTGAGCAACGTTGTGAGCCTCCTCTGCCATTAGCCCCAGCGCCCCGAGCAGCACCTCTGCACTGGATGTTTCGGCATCGGCGCCAAGTCGTTGTTCGAGTACTGCGCGAGTTACCGCGATGGTGGCACCGATGAAGTAGGTAAGTGCGGCGTCGATGTTCACCGGCTTGAACCGTCCGCAAGCGATCCCGCGCTCGAGAAGGCGCTTTCCGTAGCCGGCCAGGGCGTCTTGAAATACAACGTCCGCGCGATCGAGATTGACGATAAGCCAAGCGGTCTGCGGGTCGGTCGCCGCGTTACGCACGAACCAGCGATGCGCCGCGGACGCTGATTCAGCGGGATCATCGAACTGGCGCGCATGCATGGCCAACTGGCTTGCAATCTCCGACATCAGTTCTGTCGCAACAGCTTCAACAAGGTCTTCCTTGCTGCCGAAGTAGTTGTAGAACGAGCCGAATCCGATATCTGCGACAGCGGCGATTTCGCGGAGTCGCAAAGCCGAGACACCCTTCTCAGCGATGAGCCGTGAGGCGGCCGCTGTGAGTCGGCGCCGCGTGCGTAATTGCCGGCGGGCGATCCGTGTCGATTCGCCGGGTTGAGGAACGTGTTCAAGGCTCACTGGGCCATCATCGCAGACCAAAACGATCATATGATCAATATTGACCATCTGTTCACTGCTGATCTATTCTGCGACTGACTACCAGCGCTGGAGGTAGGAATGTCGCAGACGGAACTGCAGGATCCCGCAACGGGCATGAGCCTCACGCGAGACCCCAGCGACCCCCGCTTTTATACGGAGGCCAACAGACGGGCCTACCTGGATATCCATCGCGAGTGCCCGATCTACTGGGTCGATGCTCGCTTTACGCAGCCATTCTGGAATGTGTGCCGCCACGATCTGATCCGCGACGTCGGCAACAATGTGGAAGCGTTCACGACGGAGTTCGGTGTGCACTTAAACGGGGCGGCGTTTACCCTCAAGGACGCCGAGGCGCCATCGGTGATGCAGACGCTGCCGGTCGCGCTGAGACCGGCCAACATCATGGATGCAACTAGTCACCGGAGACTGCGCACCCCGCTGAACCGGTATTTTCGGCCGACCAGTATCGCGAAGATGACCGGTGCCGTACGCCATTCGATTACCACGATTCTCGACGCGGTCGAGGAGAACCAAGAGGTGGATTTCGTTGAGGTGTTCGCCAATCGCGTACCGTTGCTGGTCACCACGGAACTGCTCGGAGTCAGCACTGATCGCGAACAGGACTTCAAGACCTGGGCCAATACGATTCTTGAGTCGTTCGAACCTGGGGCGACACCGGATTTCGACGCGTTGGCCAACATGGTGGCCTTCTTCGCCGCAGAGGTGGACTCCCGTGGTGTCAGTCCGCGCGAAGACGACCTGGTGTCGTCACTGATACATAGTGGCTTTCAGCGCGACGAGGTCGTCATGTGGTGCTGGCTGCTTCTGGTCGCCGGCCTGGAGACGACGGGCAACCTCATCGCAGCTGGAGCGCATCTGTTGCTGCGCGATCTACGCAACCGTGACCATCTCGTTGCTGAACCGGCGCGGGTCCGCTCCGCAGTCGCCGAGATGCTGCGTGTTATCACGCCAGGACGCTACATTCGGCGGACCGCCGCGGTGGATATCGACCTTGGTGGACAGGCGATAAAGAAGGGCGACGCGGTGGTGATGAACTTCACCGTGGCCAACTTCGATCCCGAGATGTTTGCCGATCCGCTCGTGTTCGATCTCGACCGCAACCCTGATCCGCATCTAGCCTTCTCGTGGGGACCTCATCGCTGCGTCGGACAGTCTCTAGCCCTATTAGAGTCGGTGATCGCGTTCGAGGAATTTCTGGCTCGATTTCCCAACTCTGAGCTTCGCGGCGCAGCGGTATTCCGACCAAGTCTGGCCACCGCGGTCGTCGAATCGCTACCCGTCGTCTTCAAGTCGTAGGTTAGCTAATTCGCCGTAACGAGCCGATGCGGCCTCGTCGGTACGCGCGCCCCACCCGGCGGGTGCGGCTTGACCGCGCGGACACTAGATGGCGTCGGGGTCGTCGGCGAAGGCCTCCGCGGCCCGCCGGGCGAGCCCGATGGCGGCGCGCGCCCACTCCGGCGTCGCCAAGGCGAGGCCGCACGCTGGGGTGGCGCCGATACGGTCGCGCAGCGCCGCGCGGCCGAAGCCGAGCCGGTCGGTGACCGCCACGACCGCGGCCGCAATCTCCTCCGCCGAGGGACGCCGCGCCGGGGTGGCGGACGAGACGACGCCAAGGACGACGGCGCGGCCCGATTCGACGAATTCCGCGATCGAGTCCAGATCGGCGGCGTCAAGTGTCGACACGTCGACAGAAACTGCTGCAATGTTGCTGCGCTGCAATACTTTCCACGGCAATGCCGTGGCGCAGCTGTGCACTGACACCTCAGCGCCCGCGGCGGCCACGCAGGTATCCAACATGGTGGTGGCCAGCGTCTCGTCGATCGGGGCCACCGGGCTCAGCGTGGTCACTCCGGTCAGCCGGCCGGCCACCGCCGCCGGCAGCAACGGCTCGTCGAATTGCACCACCACGGGCGTGTCGAGCCGACGGGATACCGACGCACGATGCGCGGCGACACCTTCGGCCAGCGAAGCGGCGATGTCGTGCACGGCCCCGAGATCGGTGATGGCCCGGTGACCGTTGGCCAATTCCAGCTCGGCGGCCAGGGTGATCGGCCCCGGCGCCTGGATCTTGACCGGCCGCCCATCGCCGCGCAAACCCGCGATCTCCCACGCCTCTTCCAGCGCGTCGATGTCTTCGTCGAGCAGGCTGACCGCCCGACGGGTCACCGCGCCGGGCCGGGCCGCCACCCGATAGCCACGCGGCACCGTGTCAATGGCCACGTCGATCAGCAGCGCACCGGCGCGCCCCACCAGGTCGGCGCCCACTCCCCTGGCGGGCAACTCGACGATGTGGGCCATCGCGCCACCCAGCTCGCCGACGACGACCTCGGCCGCTTGCCGCGCAGCGGTGCCGGGCCACGACCCGGTGCCGCTGGCCGTTGCGAAAACGCTCACCGGCCAACCGTATTCGACCGGGCCTAATGCGGCCGACCAGGGCCCTACCAGTCCCTGGGTGTCACACGTTCGAATCCGGCCGGGGCACTGGTCAGAGGGTCTTTCAGGACCTCAGCGACACGCTCGTCTTGCGGCGTCCTTCGACCGGGTCCTAATGGCCGGCGAACACCACTACTCGAGTCGGCCGGATCCGGTACAGGGAACGGACTTCGTTGCCGTCCGGATCGCGGAGAGGATAGGTGGATTCACCGAGGTATATCTGACTGAGTTGATTGATGGAGTCCGTTGCCACGCTTCCGCGGACAGGGTCGTCCTCGTCGATGACGTCGTCGACAACACCTTGGATCGACATCCAGTGATAGGAGTTGTCGGGATCTACGAAGAGCAAAGAGGCGTGGCGACGCTGCCGGAGGTTGCGGTCCTTTTGTCTTCCGCGCACCGAATTTACAAGGATCTCTCCGTTGTCGCGGCTGGCCCAGACGGGACTGATGTGGATGGTGCCGTTTCCATTCAGGCAGGACATACTGGCGGTGACTGCTCCGTCGAGCAGTTTGAGGTGTGTTGCGGGAAGATCGCCGAGCGCCTGCTCGGTCTGTCGCGTTCCGACCGAGAATGAACCGCTTTGGCCTGGAGGTTTGAGGGTCGCGATTTCCATGCTGGTTAGGCCTCTTTCGGGCTGGTGATCGTCAGTGCCTCGTTTGCGCTGCCGAGATGCTCGACGGTTATGAAAACGAGCTCGGTCTCGCCGAGATTGTTCAGGTCGTGTAGCAGGTACTCACCGTGGTCGAACGTCAAGTATTTCGAATCGCCAGGGTCGTAGCTCACTTCCCGTGTTGTGCCGTCGGATGTGTGTTGTCGGCTTCGGCCGCCGGTAGTGGCGATCCAGAAGTAGTCCAGGACATGGCGGTGTGCGTGCAAGCGCTGTCCTGGCGCCAGCCGGATCTCCCATACGCGAACGCGATTGGTCTCGAAGAGCAGCCGTGATCCGACGTGTCCGTCGTAGCGGTGCCGCTCGAATTCCTCCTTCAGCCCAGGCGACCAGCCATCGTAGTTCTCGGCGACGAGGGAGCCGGCTAGCGCGATCTTGGTCAAGGATTGACCACTACCGTCTGCTGGGATAGTGGATGTCATTGGTATTCCTTTCGTGAAGCAGTGGTGGCGGGTTCGTCAGGCCGACGAGGAGTGCTGGTGTCGCGGCGTGCCCGGCGGTGTTGGTCCGTAGAGTCCGAAGTCCAGGTTCGGGTCACCGGGGATCCAGGTGTTCTCTGACTGGCTCCGGTCGCCCATCTGCGCCGCTCGATTGACGAGGCTGTTGCCCAGCTCGAGCTGCGGGATCTCCCATTTGAGCAGTGCCTCAGAGATGTTGGGGTGGTTGACCTCGAGCGCCGATGCAAGTGTCCACGCATCTTCGGCGGCCTTGGCAGTTCCGGCTGCTGCATGGGGACGGGCGACGAACGCTGCATCTCCGATCAGCGCGATCCGCCCGAAGGTCATCCGCGGAATCTTGATGTCGAAGATCGGCTGGATGTAGGGGTGCGCAGTGCCGAGGACGACCTCGGCTGCTGCTGGCGCGAGCATGTGTAGTGCGGCTCGTTTGAGTTCGTCGATGAATCGATCCTGGACTTGGCCGGGTGGCACGCTGACGTCGCTGCGATAGCCGCTACGGTCGGTCAGTAGTTCGTCGAGGTCGTTACCTTCGGAGACGTTGCGATACCAGACGTAGTTCAGCCATCGCTGGCCCGGCCGCAATGCAAGGTTGGGTCCGGGTATCGGATAGATGAGCATATGACTTCGGTCGCTTGCCGAGTAGGTGAGAGCATCGCTCAGGAGTTCGAATGTCGATGCGCTGACCGCGTTTTCGAGCACCATGCCCCGCCAGCCGACATAGTTCGCGTACCGGCGCTCGACCTGCGGTAGCAGCAACCTGCGCGAGGTCGAGGAGATGCCGTCGGCGCAGACGACTAGGTCTGCCTCGGTGGTTGTGCCCCCATTGAACTCGATCTGTACGGTCTCCGTTTCATGTCGCAGTCCTGACATGGTGTATCCGAGGTGGTAACGGCGGGTGTCGAAGTCAGATAGCAGTGCGCCGTAGATTGCGCTCCAGGACGTGAAGGCCCATTGTTTGGCCGCTTGGTAGACGATCTCGTTGCCCGCTCCGAGGTAACGCACGAACTGACCGGAGGTACTCAGGGTGTGCGGTCGACGTGACGAGCGCTCACGGAACCAGCGCATTGTCTCGGGCTGCAGAATGATTCCGCCGCCGCGGCCGTCCAGCGGTTGAGTCGCGCGTTCGTAGACGTCGACGGTGAAGCCGAGGTCGCGTAGCAGCAGTGCGGCGGTGAGCCCGCCGACCGAGCCACCGATAACCGCGGCGCGTTGGCCGTCGTATGTCGTCATTTCGTCGCTCCTTCTTTCAGCGGCCGTAGGTGTTGTTGCACTAGGGATTTGGTAGCCGCTAAGGCCGGGCGGGTGCGGTTGTGACACCGTTTTGTTGGGCAGCGCGGGCCGCGGATATTGTGGTGTCGAGCCAGTCGAAGATGACTTGATGGGCGCGGTTGAGAGAGGCCACGTGGCAGTGTTCCCCGAGGCCTTCGACGGTGGTGAACCTGGCGAGAGTGGCCGGCGCCGTCATCGCCTTGGCGAGCACCGACGGCTGCCCTTTGAGGAATTGGTCCTCTTCGGCATCCATGATCAGCGTTGGCGCGGTGATGCGATCTGCGAGTCCAGCGAGGGTGTAATCGGTTGTGCGCCGGATGAAATCGGCGTATGAGGAGGCGCCCATGGTCCAGACTCCGTTGTTCAGTCCCCAACGCACCTGGGTGCGCAGCGTAGCCATCACTCCCATCAACCGATTGGCCAATCCATCCTTCCCATTACGGATCCGGCGCATCACCCAGGCCGGCAATGCGTTCACATAGGCCTGGTGGAAGTCGAAAATGCCGTCGTCGAGGATCAGCGCAGCCGGTCGGTGGTCGAACGCGGCGGCACGAGCAACCAGGTAGGACCCCATGCTGTAGCCGAAGAGCGCGATAGCGTGTGAGTCGATCTCGGTCCTGCCCTCGCAGTAGTCGAGGACCGGGGTCAGCACCGCCTCCCAGTCGGGCCGAAATACCACACCTTGTTCGCGAATCACGGCACCTTGCCCCGGGCCGTCGTAGGCGAGCACGTTGTAACCATGCTCGAGTGCGGCAGCGGCAATCGCAAACCATGACTCTTCAGCGGTGGAGTCATATCCGTTGGTGTAGACCACGGTCGGCCGGGCAACGCCCGAGTCGTCGACCAGAAAAAGATATCCGGGCAGCGTCGTCGTCTCGTAGGGGATAGCTATTCGAAGGACTGGATGGTCCATCAAATTGATTGCGCTGGCGAACATCTGGCGGGACAACCGTGCCACCGCACGCGCCTCGGTATCGGTGGCGGCATTCTTGCGCCGAAAGAACTCGGCGGTTCGGTAGTAGTTCGATGCCCGCAGGAACGCTTCCCGGGCACTCACCCGGTGACCGTTCTTCGAGGCGGTATCGGCGATTCCGTGGACACGCTCGGCGGTGTTGCGCCAGGCCGTGAACCACCCGGTCTCGTCGCCGTTTCGGATCACGCGGGCTGTGGCGAGTACCTCCCCCAGATCCGCTCCGCCATACGGGGCGCTGCCCGCGGCGCGCAATGTCTCGAACGAGAAGGATTCGTCCCGAAACTGAAGAGCCGCAATGGTCCGCGGCCGTCGGGTGAAGCTCGTCGCAGCCGTACTGCCACCTGAGGGCTGGCGAGTCAGTGATGCGGATGCGGTCATGGGAATGGGCGTTCCTTTCGCTGGTTGTTTGGCCCGCCTCAGGGCCTACCGGAGTTGGTCGAGCAGCTCGTCTCTGTGGGCCAACGCCCAGTCGGTCAAGTGGATCGGCTCGCGGTCCAGCAGTTCACGCACGGTGTTGGTGGTGACGGCCGAGTAGTCCATGCGACCGTCGTACGTCTGCCGCAGCCAGGTGAGCGCGCTGGCGGCGTAGGCGGTGTCGTAAAAAGACGGGAGCGCCACTTCTCCGGCCTTGACCAGGTTGAGTAGGTCGTCGGGTGTGAGGATCAGCGCGGGGATCTCACGCTCGAGCGCGTGCGATAAGGCAGCCGCGATCGCATTTGCATCGAGGAGGTCGGTGGACAGGAAGTAGTCCTTGCCGGCGTGGATGTCGGGCCCCTCGATGAGCACTTTGGCGGTGACGGCGGCGATGTCGTCGCCGGCGACCCAGCCCACAGGCCGGTCACCCGCGGCCCACGCAAAAGAACCGTACTGCAACCGATTTGCCGTCAGCAGGTTCTCCATGAATACATGGGGATGGATGTTCGCCCAAGGCAGCTTGCTGCCCTGGATGTAGCGCTCGATCATCTCGTGCCAGGCAAAGTGTGCATCGGTGGACCGGCCATTGCCGAAAACGCCGAGATGGACGATGAAGCCGACGTTGGCGTCTTCGGCGGCGTCGACCATCGTCTTGGCCTGTTCGATCATCGCGGCGGTGTATCCCGCCATCAAGAACACCCGGTCGATGCCGTTGAGCGCCAGCGGGAAGGTGTCCGGGTTGTCGAGGTCGAGGTGGACGGCCTGCTTGCCTTGTTGGAGCCACATCGCAACGGTCTCTGGGTTGCGCGAGGCACGCACCGGGGTGACGCGCTCGGGTGCTTCGTCGAGCACGGCGGCCGTCGCGGCGCCGATACGCCCGCTTGATCCGATCACCAGTACGCGGGGCGCGGGCTGCTCGGTCGTTGTTGTCATTAATCCAATGTCGGATGAAGTGCCCTATATTGCAAAGACCAATATCGCTAGATATCCATAGCTTGCACCTATACCTGGAGCGCGCCCATGAACTTGCGGCAGATGCAGTACTTCGTCGCCATCGCTGAGGACGGGTCGATCAGCCGCGCCGCCGAACGCCTCCTCGTGGCGCAACCGTCGCTGTCGGCACAGATAAAAAGTCTCGAGACCGAATTGGGCGGCGCACTTTTCGAGCGGATACCGCGGGGCGTGCGCCTGACCGCGGCCGGCAAGGCCTTCCTTCCCGAGGCCCGTGCGGCAATCACCCACGCCGCCAACGCCACCCGCAACGCGCGCAGTGTGCTCGGTCTCAGGGGAGGTGAGCTAGAGGTAGCCACCATCACCTCAGTCGCGTTCGGAATCCTGCCATCGGCATTCCAGATCTGGCATCAGCACTATCCGGCCGCCACCATCGCGCTGCGCGAATACTCCGACCGCAATGCGCTGGCTGAGGCCGTGCGGATGGGCGTGGCCGACATCGCCGTAGGGCCGCAACCCGCCCAATGGCGCGGACCCATTGTCGAGTTGGGATGGGAGCAATTCGTCGTCATAGTCCCGAGCACAGATCCCTTGGCTGGAACTACCAACCCCGTGCCGCTCAGTGCGCTCGCGGACCGCGATTGGGTGCTGTTCGGACCTGGTCACGGGCTGTCGGACCTCATTCTCGAGGCGTGCGCGCTTGCTGGATTCGTTCCACGTCGGACAGTGCAGACAACTCAAGTCGCGGCGGCGAGCCACCTGGCGGCCGCCGGACTCGGAGTAACACTCATACCCGAGAATGTGGCGCCCGCAGGCCTGCACGCCGCGACCCGGCACGTGAAGCCTCCCTTGGTCCGAAAATTGTTCGCCTACACAAGATCCGAATGGCCGCCACTGGCTACCACTTTCGTCGAAGCGCTGCAACGCCTGGGCTGGCCTACGAAACCGGATGACGCGACTGTTATCCCTTAGCCAGGACCTTGGCGTTTCAGCCCGTCACGCCGGCGACGTGCTTCTCCTCCCTTCTGCGGCGCGACTACTCTCGTGTGAAAGAAAAGAGCCCCGCCCAGCTGGGACGAAACCTGGAAAACCCTAGAAAACCGATGTCACGGATGGCGGTAGCGGTGCGCCGACTGGTGCTGTGCGGCGCGGCGCTGCTGGCCGCGGCGTGCACCCGGGTGGTGGGCGGCGCCGCGGTAGCGCCATTCGGCACCGAACCAAATCTGTCCGGGGTTGACGTCGACCGCGTCCTGCTCGATCAGTCCCGCATGCGCGCGATCACCGGCGCCGACGAGCACCTCACGATCATCCCGTCGATGGACGGCAAGTCCCCGGTCGACGTTGACACGCTCGCCAAGACGGCACCGCCGCAATGCCGGTTCGTCTACGAGGACACCGCCACCTTCGGACCCGACATCGAGGAGTTCCACAAGACCACCTTCCAATACCCACCTCGCGGCGGGTTGATCTCCGAGGGCGCCGCCGCTTACCGCGATGCCAATACCGCGCGTCATACGTTCGACGCCCTGGTGGTGACCGTGCGGGACTGCGCGAACACCTCGGCCGGGGAGGGATACGTCGGTCCCTGGATCGCCGACGAACGGTCGCTACAGACGCGCCCTGGCGACTGCGGACGTGATTACGAACTCAAGTCAGTGGTGCTGATCGAAGTCACCTACTGCGGATTCCCGGAGTCGGTGTCCACGATCGTCATCACCAACATCGCCGCCAACGTGCCCGACTAGGACGTCCCGGTGCGCCGGCGTGAACTGGTGGCGAAAATCTGAGCGGAACTTCGCCGCGGCTTCACGCTCGGCGAATGGTCAGGACGCGGCGCCGATGGTGGCGCTGCCGATCACCTCGTCGCCGTCGGGGTCGGCGCGATACAGCACAAGCGTCTGCCCCGGCGCCACACCGCGCAGCGCAGTGCGCAACCGCACCACAAGCTCGTCACCGGCCAACTCGGCGACCGCGTCGACGGCCTCGCCGTGCGCACGTACCTGCACCGCACCCTCGAAGGGTCCGACCGGCGGCGTCCCCGCGGTAAAAACCGGTTGCTGCCCGGTCAGTTTCCACACATCCAGTTCGGCTGCCGAGCCGACCTGCACGGTGGCGCTTTCGGCATCGATCGCGGTGACGTAACGCGGCTGGCCGTCCGGGCCCGGGCCCGCAATGCCCAGTCCCTTGCGCTGGCCGATGGTGAAACCGTGTACCCCGTCGTGGGTGGCCAGCACGGTCCCCCGCTGGTCGACGACCGAGCCGCGGCGCACCCCGATCCGAGCCCCCAGGAACGCGCGAGTGTCACCGGACGGGATGAAGCAGATGTCATGGCTGTCCGGCTTGTCGGCGACCGCCAGGCCGCGGCGGGCCGCCTCGGCGCGGATCTGCGACTTGGGCGTGTCTCCGATCGGGAACGCCGCGTGGCGCAGCTGACCGCGGGTCAGCACCGCGAGTACGTAGGACTGGTCCTTGTCCTGGTCGACAGCCCGACGCAGCCGCCCGCCGGACAGCCGGGCGTAGTGCCCGGTGGCGACCGCGTCGAAACCCAATGCCAACGCGCGTGTCGCCAGCGCCGAGAACTTGATCCGCTCGTTGCACCGCACGCATGGATTCGGGGTCTCACCGCGGGCGTAGGACGACACGAAATCGTCGATCACATCTTCTTTGAACTTATCCGCGAAATCCCATACATAGAACGGGATCCCGAGCACATCGGCGACCCGCCGAGCATCTCCGGCGTCCTCTTTGGAGCAGCAGCCCCGCGAGCCGCTGCGCAGTGTCCCGGGGGCGTGCGACAGCGCCAGGTGCACGCCGACCACGTCGTGTCCGGCGTCGACCATGCGGGCGGCGGCCACGGACGAATCGACACCGCCGCTCATCGCGGCGAGGACCTTCATCGCGACGCTCCCGCGGCGGCCAGCGCGGCTTGTCGGGCGCGGGCGACGGCGCCGGGCAGCACTCGCAGCGCCGCGTCGACGTCCGCCTCGACGCTGGTGTGCCCCAACGACAGTCGCAGCGACCCGCGGGCGCTGGCAGCATCAGCGCCCATTGCGAGCAACACGTGCGACGGCTGCGGCACTCCGGCGGTGCACGCAGACCCGGTCGAGCATTCGATTCCGTTGGCGTCCAACAACATCAGCAGCGCATCGCCCTCGCACCCGTCGAAGGTGAAGTGCGCGTTACCCGGGAGTCGCCGAGATCCCCCAGCACCGTTGAGCCGAGTGTCCTCGACGCCTGTCAGCACACCTTCGATGAGACGGTCGCGGAGTAGCCGCAGCCGCGCGCTGTTGGCCTCCAGCCCGTCGACGGCCAGCTGCACCGCGGTCGCCATGCCGACGGCACCGGCAACGTCGGGGGTGCCGGAGCGGATGTCGCGTTCCTGCCCACCGCCGTGCGACAACGGCACACAGCCGACGTCGCGGCGCAGCAGCAGCGCGCCCACACCGGGCGGGCCGCCGAACTTGTGGGCGGCCACACTCATCGCCGACAGCTGGCTGGCGGCGAAGACGACCGGCAGCTGCCCCACCGCCTGGACCGCGTCACTGTGCATCGGGACAGCAAACTCGGCAGCGATGGCGGCGAGTTCATCGATCGGCATGACGGTGCCGACCTCGTTGTTGGCCCACATCACCGAGACCAGCGCAACGTCGTCGTGGCGCTGAAGAGCCGCACGCAGCGCGGCGCCGGACACCGATCCGTCCGGGGCGGTGGGCAACCAGGTCACCTCGGCGCCTTCGTGCTCGACGAGCCAGTTCACCGAATCCAGCACGGCGTGGTGTTCCACGGCGGTGGTGACGATGCGTCGATGGCGTGGCTCGGCGTCGTGGCGCGCCCAGTAGATCCCCTTGACCGCGAGATTGTCGCTTTCGGTGCCGCCGGCGGTGAAGATCACCTCGGACGGACGCGCACCCAGCTTGGCCGCGATCAGCTCGCGGGATTCTTCCATTCGACGCCGAGCGGCCCGACCCGTGGTGTGCAGCGAGGAAGCGTTGCCCACGGTGTTCAGCGCGCCCGTCATCGCCTCGATGGCGGCGGGGTACATCGGGGAGGTAGCGGCGTGATCGAGATAGACCATGACCCGCCCAGACTACCGGCGCGGTCCTTCGGCTCAGGAAGCCAGCACGGGTCTACGCGGCCCATGACCTGGGTGCGGCGCCGCCGTAGTGCGGATAGCGGCTTCGCAGCGACGGGCCAGCTCGCGCCGATCGGCACCCGGCAGCTGGAGTGATTCGACGTAGACCCGCGCCACAGTGCGGCGGGCGACCAGCAACCGGCCGATCGACCGCAGCAATGTGTCGTCGCCGATATAGGCCGGAACGGTCGAGACCCTGCCGTCCCGGTGGTGGTAGCGCAGCCGCAGCGGCTGGACCGGTCGGCCGGTATCCACGGCGGCCTGAAACATCGCCGGATAGAACCGCCCGGACGCCAGGCCGCACCAGGTGGTGCCCTCCGGGAACGCCACCACCGTCTGACCGGCACGCAGCCGAGCGGCGACGGCATCGACGACACCGGGCAGCTGGCGCAGGCTGGCCCGGTCGATCGGAATGACCTTGATGATGAACGTCATCATCCGCACGACGAGATTGCCGGCCACATCGGCGCGGCCGACAAATGACGCGGGCGCCGCGCGCCACCGGCTGGTGGGAAGTACCGCGCCGATCGTCACGATATCCAGCCAAGACATATGGTCGCTGACCACCAACACACCGGGCAGATTCCGAATCGGACCGCCCGACACCGTGATCCGGACGCCGAGAGACCACAACATCAGTCGGCAGTAAAACCGCCTGGCCCGCGATCGGCCCGGTAGCGGAAGCGAGACCATCAGCAGCGCGGGCGCCAACAGCAACGCCAGGCTGACACGCAGCGTCACTCGCAGCGCCACGATCAACCGACGGGACGCGTCCGGGCCTCCGGCCTGCAGACAGCTGGTATCGCAGGAGGCCCGCGGCAGCCAGGCGTGGTCGCGCGCCAGCGGACTGCTCATCAGGCCACCCCGCCGGCCGCCTCGGTGGCCGCCGCTACCGACCGGAGTCGGCGCAGATATCGCGTGTCGGCTTGACGCTTGTCCAGCAGCGCGGGGAAATCACCCACGCCGAAGTCGGCGTCGTAGGCCGGCTCACCGCATATCCGCGCTCCCAGCCGCAGGTAGCCGCGCATGAGCGGCGGGATCATCGGCCGGGCGGGGGCAGGGATCTCGTCGAGGGGGCGTCCGTCGATGATTACCGGGCGGTGCGGATACACCCGGTACTGGGGCGGGGCGGCGTGGCGCCGCAGCACGAAGTCGCGCACGCCCCGAATCTGGGCGCCCGGCGGCCCGCCGTCCCCGTTGACGGGTACCGACACGCAGCCGGTGACGTAGTCGTAGCCGCATCGGTCCAGGTAAGCCAGGATCCCGGCCCACATCAGCAGTACCACGGCACCGTTGCGGTGGTCCTTGCGAACCACCGCGCGTCCCATCTCCACCAGCGACGGCCGCAGGCCATCCAGCGCCTGGATGTCGAATTCGGTTGCGGTATAAAGCCCTCCGGCGGCGACGGCGCCGGTCGGCGACAGCATCCGGTAACAACCGACCAACTCGCCCGAGTTGTCCTCGCGGACCAGCAAGTGATCGCAGTGCTCGTCGAAACGGTCGACGTCGACGCCTGCGCCTTGCCCGGTCAGCGTAAAACCTGGCTCCTGGCGGAATACGTCGTAGCGGAGCCGTTGCGCGGATTCGATCAGCGCAGGATCGGTGGACAGCAACAGCGAGTACCGCGGCTCGGTGGAAGAACTTGTCCCCGACGCGGGCTCATCAGCGGGTATGAGGACCGAGTCAACACTCATGCCCTCACAGTTAGCGATGTTGATCACTAATTGGCATCCGCGCCGTGACGTGTCCGTGCACGGCAGATGACGATGTCGCAGCGAAGACCGGATGACCGCGCAGGTCGAGGGCATTAACGTTGCCTGGATCACAGTTTTGGTCCAGACTGCGACGGTGGCTGAGGTCGATGGCGCGACATTTGACCCCACCGCGCTTCGCACCAAATACGCGCAGGAACGCCAGCGGCGGCTGCGCGCCGACGGAATCTCCCAATACGTGCAGGTCGCCGGCGCATTCAGCCGTTTTGCCGACGACCCGTGGGCCGATCCCGACTTCACCCGCGAACCGATCAGCGACGACGTCGACGTCGCGGTCGTCGGTGCCGGCTTCGGAGGCTTACTCATCGGGGCCCGGTGTAAGCAACTCGGCGTCGACAATGTCCGGTTGATCGACAAGGCCGCTGACGTCGGCGGCACCTGGTATTGGAATCGCTACCCCGGAATCGCCTGCGACGTAGAGTCCTACGTCTATATGCCCTTGCTCGAAGAGCTCGGCTACGTCCCGACTGAGAAGTATGCGAAGGGTGCCGAAATCTTCGCCCACTGCCGGCGCATCGCCGAGCACTACGACTTGTACCGTGACGCGTGTCTGCAGACCGAGGTACACGAAATTCGTTGGGAACCTGATAGTTCCCGCTGGGTGATCTCCACCGACCGCGGTGACGAGATTCGCGCCCGGTTTGTGGCGATGGCAAACGGCTATCTGCAGAGACCGAAACTTCCTGGAATAACCGGCATTACCACGTTCGGCGGTCATGCATTCCACACCAGCCGGTGGGACTACGAATACACCGGCACCGACCTTGCCGGATTGTCCGACAAGCGCGTCGGCATCATCGGAACCGGCGCGACCGCGATTCAGTGCGTGCCGCGGCTGGCCGAATCCGCGCATCGGCTGTTCGTCTTCCAGCGCACCCCGTCAACGGTCGACGTGCGGGCCAATCGGCCGACCGAATCCGAGTGGGCGGCATCACTGCAGCCCGGTTGGCAGCGGCGGCGCATGGAGAACTTCCAAATCCTCACCGCAGGTGGTTCGGCCGACGAGGACCTGGTCGACGACGCGTGGACCAGCCTCATCAAAAAGCTGCCGATCGTCAACGACCAAGGTCCCAACGCCGCCGAATTGGCCGACTTCGCCAAGATGGAAGAGATCCGGGCGCGCGTCGATGCGATCGTCGCCGACGCCGCGACCGCGGAGGCGCTCAAGCCCTGGTACGGGTATTACTGCAAGCGGCCCTGCTTCCACGACGAGTACTTGCAGGCGTTCAACCGTGACAACGTCACCCTCGTCGACACGCATGGCCAGGGAGTCGAGCAGATCACCCGTGACGGCGTCGTCGTGGACGGCGTCGAATACCCGCTGGACTGTTTGATTTTCGCCACCGGGTTCGAGGTCGGCACCAGTTATTCGCAACGCACCGGCTTCGAAGTCATCGGCCGCGACGGCGCGACCCTCACCGAGAAGTGGGCCGACGGCGTGCGCACGCTGCACGGCCTGCACGTCAACGGATTTCCCAATTGCTTCATCGAAAGCATTGCTCAGTCCGGCTTCACGGTGAACTTCCCGTACCTCATCGACACCCAGTCCCGCCACATCGCCTGGGTGATCGCCTGGGCATTGCAGCACGGCGCCGCCGAGGTGGAGGCCAGCCCCGACGCCGAAGCAGGCTGGGTCGACACCGTGGTGGAACGCTCCAGCGTGATCGCCGGCCGGCGCGAGTCGTGCACCCCCGGCTACTACAACCGCGAGGGCAAAGCGGACGCCAGCTTGAACCAGGACAGCTTCTTCTTCGGCAGCCCAACCGAATACGCGGACATCCTCGCCGCCTGGCGGGCGACGGGCAGCCTCGACGGACTCGACGTGCGCTCGTCGGCGTTAGCACCGGCGCGGACGGACTGAACGAACCACGCGCCCTGACATCACCAACCCATGGATCCCGGAATTCCCTTGAAGGGTCCGACAATCCAACTCGTGATCCAGCCGCCGTAGAAACCTCCGGGCTGCGCGATAACCTCTTCGCCATCGACCGTGCAGCGGTCGACGGCTGCGGGCATCACCGCGATGGCACCCGCGATGGGCGCGAAGTCTCGGCTGGGCTGCTGGTATGTCCACGCCGCTCGTGGCGCCACCCGCCCGGCGGTCACCAAGTCGTAGTAGCTCGCTTGCCCCTTCCATTCACACCAGGAAGAACCCGCGGTGGGCCGCAGCACGCCGTCGGCGAAGGCATCGCGGGACAGGTAGTAGGTCGGCGGATGACTGGTTTCCAACACCCTCCAGGCGCGCGTTGCCGACACGATCGTCTGGCCACCCAGCTCGACGGCGATCGAGCCGGTGAAGTCCTCTAGCCGCGGCGGGCGGGGGTAATCCCACACCGATTCCTGTCCCGGTCCGGGAGCATCGGGTTTGGGCCACGGCTTCACAGCTGCATTATTTCGCCACGGATGCGGGTGGGTCCGCGAAACAGCGTCGCAGTCCGTGGCCACGCTCTGAAATGCTCCTCAGTGAGCGGCCAGCCAGTCGGCGAACCGAGTGCGGGCGAGCAGCGCATCGTCACCGGTAACCAGGCTGTCCTCGGAAACGAGGGTGCCGAAGTAGCGGGCGGACGGGTCGACGATGACGGGGGTGGTACCACCCCGATGTGCCACCACTAAATTCGCCAGGTCGGCAAACCGCAGCTTCTCCGGGCCGCCGATATTGACCACACCGTTGACGGGGTCGGCTTGGGCGACCCGCGCGACTTCGGCGGCGACTTCGTTGGCGGCGATCGGCTGGATGGGCCCATCGGGTGCCCGCACTTCGTCGCCGACCGTCAACGAGTCCGTAATTCCTTCACCAAACTCGTGAAACTGCGTGGCGCGAACGATCGTGTACGGCAACCCCGACTCAGTGATGGTCCGTTCCTGAACGACTTTGGCACGCATATAACCGCTTTCCGGCAACCTGTCGCAGCCCACGATGGACAGCACGACGTAGTGGCCGATATGTGCCGATTTGGCCGCGTCCACCAGATTTCTGGTCGCTGTGGTGAAGAACTGCATCACGGGTTCGTCGTCGAACGACGGCGAGTTGATCACATCGACTAACACGTCGGCACCCTCGAGCGCCTGCGCAAGCCCTTGTCCGGTCAGCACATCGGCACCTGAACTACGCGAAGCAGCGACCGTTTGATGCCCCGCCCCGTTTAACGCGGCGCTCACGCCCTTGCCAATCAGACCGGTGGCTCCCAGCACAGTGATTCTCACTGTCCGGACGCTACTCTCACCGTCTGATGGTCGCGACGACGTCAAAGCCTGCGACCGCCGATCTGTGACTCGCGACTGTGCGGCAGGCCGCACAGTCGAGGCCGAACGTGCGGCTGGCCGCACACTCGGCGCTACCCGACGCCTGCGGGTTTACCCCTTGCGGGCTTTGACCGCCTCGGTGAGCTGCGGCGCAACCTTGAACAGGTCGCCGACCACGCCGTAGTCGGCGATCTCGAAGATCGGCGCCTCTTCGTCCTTGTTGACCGCGATGATCGTCTTCGAGGTTTGCATGCCGGCGCGGTGCTGGATGGCCCCGGAGATCCCGAGCGCGATGTAGAGCTGCGGCGACACCGTCTTACCGGTCTGGCCGACCTGGAACTGGCCCGGGTAGTAGCCGGAGTCCACCGCGGCGCGGGACGCGCCGACCGCGGCGCCCAGTGAGTCGGCCAATTCCTCGACCACGCTGAAGTTCTCGGCACTGCCCACACCACGGCCACCGGAAACCACGATGGTCGCCTCGGTGAGCTCCGGTCGGTCGCCAGCGACGGCGGGCTCCCGGGCGATGACCTTGGCCGCGTTCTCGGCGGCCGCGGGCACCTCCACGGTGACCTGCTCGCCCGCGCCGTCGGCGGGTTCGGCGTCGATCGCGCCGGCCCGCACGGTGATCACCGGGGTGTCGCCGTTGGCCTGCGCCTCGACGGTGAACGCACCACCGAAGATGGAGTGGGTTCCCTTGGGCCCTTCCTTAACTTCGACCACGTCGACCAGCAGACCGGAACCGATCCGGGCCGCCAGCCGACCCGCGATTTCTTTGCCGTCGGCGCTGGCCGCCAGCAAAACGGCCGCCGGACTTGCCGATTCGGCCAGAGCGGCCAGCACGTCGACGGCCGGAGTGACGAGATAGCTCTCGGCGGTGTCGGATTCGGCCACGTAGATCTTGGCGGCACCGGCCGCCTTCAACCCGTCGACCAGTGGCGCGGCGGTGCCGGGCTTACCCACCACGACAGCAGCCGGCTCGCCCAAAACGCGAGCCGCAGTGATCAATTCGGAGCTGACCTTCTTCAAAGCGCCTTCAGCGTGCTCGGCGAGCACCAGTACTTCAGCCATGGGTTTTCCGTGTCTTTCGGTTCGGGATTTGAGTCTTAGATGAGCTTCTGCGAAACCAGGTACCCGGCGATCTTGCTACCGCCGTCGCCCTCGTCGGTGACCTTCTCACCGGCGGTCTTGGGCGGTTTGGGGGTGGCACTCAGCACCGTCGACCCGGCGTTCTCCAGCCCGACCTCGTCGGTCTCGACGCCGATCTCGGCCAGCGTCAGCTTGGTGACTTCCTTCTTCTTGGCGGCCATGATGCCCTTGAAGGACGGGAAGCGCGGCTCGTTGATCTTCTCGTTCACGCTCACCACAGCGGGCAATGAGGCCTCGATGGTGAACACGCCGTCGTCGGTTTCCCGCTCGCCGGTGATCTTGCCGCCATCAAGCGACAGCTTCCGCAAATGGGTCAGCTGCGGCAGCCCTAAGTATTCGGCGATGATGGCCGGCACCGCGCCGGCCACGCCGTCGGTGGCCTCGTTACCGGCGATCACCAGCTCGGTGCCCTCGATGGTGCCCAGCGCGCGCGCCAGCGCCCACCCGGTCTGGACGACGTCCGAGCCGTGCATCCCGTCGTCGAGCAGGTGGACAGCCTTGTCGGCGCCCATCGACAACGCCTTGCGAATGGCCTCGGCGGCCCGCTCCGGACCCGCGGTCAGCAAGGTCACCGATCCCTCGGTGCCGTCGGCGGCTTCTTTCTCCCGGATGAGCAGCGCCTCCTCGACGGCCCGCTCGTTGATCTCGTCCAGCACAGCGTCGGCGGCCTCACGGTCCAGCGTCCAATCGCCGTCTTTGAGCTTGCGCTCTGACCAGGTGTCTGGGACCTGCTTGATCAGGACCACGATATTCGTCATGAGTGTGGCTCGTCCTCCTCGAATGAGTCCTGCAGCCGCCAGCGGCAAGACTTAGCCCATGTCTTTCGCCCCCGCACGCGCATGTTACTGACTGGTAACTTTGTGCGGTTCGCTCTCACACCATAGCGGGTCGTCCTGCAGGTTCTGCCCCCCGTCTGCCGCGTGAGCGGGAATACCCCCGGTGAACGATTCGCGAAGGCGGCCCCAGGAGCTAGCCTGCCTATGAAATGAGCGCATTTGTCCCCGACGTTCCGCACGCCCCTGTCGACGCCGTTTTGACGTTGACCGGTGAACGCACCATCCCAGGCCTCGACGTGGAGAATTACTGGTTCCGCCGCCACGAGGTGGTCTACCAGCGGTTGGCGCAACGCTGCGCGGGCCGCGAAGTGCTCGAGGCGGGCTGCGGGGAAGGCTACGGCGCCGACCTGATCGCCGGGGTCGCGCGGCGGGTGATCGCGCTGGACTACGACGAGGCCACGGTTGCGCACGTACGGGCCCACTACCCGCGGGTGGAGGTCGTCCACGGCAACCTGGCTGAGCTACCGCTGGCCGACGCCTCGGTCGATGTGGTGGTCAACTTTCAAGTCATCGAACATCTGTGGGATCAGGCTCAGTTCGTCAGCGAGTGCGCCAGGGTGCTGCGGTCATCGGGGCTGCTGATGGTGTCCACCCCCAACCGGATCACGTTCTCGCCGGGTCGCGACACCCCGATCAATCCGTTCCACACCAGAGAGCTCAATGCCGACGAGCTGACCCAGCTGCTGGTCGACGCCGGTTTTGCCGCGGTGGCATTGAGTGGTGTGTTCCATGGGCCGCGGCTGGCCGAGATGGACGCCCGGCACGGCGGCTCGATCATCGACGCCCAGATCGCACGGGCGGTCGCCGACGCGGCCTGGCCGGCCGAGCTGCTGGCCGATGTCGCCGCAGTCACCACCACGGACTTCGATGTGGTCGAGGCCGGAACCGATCAGGCGCACCACATCGATGACAGCCTGGATCTGGTCGCGATCGCGGTGCGCCCGTGAACCAGCCGAACGGTAGCCAGGTGCCCGGTCTGTTCACCCTGGTGCTGCACACCCATCTGCCGTGGCTGGCCCACCACGGCCGCTGGCCCGTCGGAGAGGAATGGCTTTACCAGTCCTGGTCGGCGGCCTATCTACCGCTGCTGCGGGTGCTGCGGAAACTAGCCGGCGAGGACCGCCATCGACTGGTCACGCTGGGCATGACGCCGGTGGTGACGGCGCAGCTCGACGATCCGTACTGCCTGGACGGCATGCACCACTGGTTGGCAAACTGGCAACTGCGCGCCGCCGAGGCGGCCAGCATCCGTCCCGGAGACCTATTCGATGCCGCGACGTCCTGCACACCAGACGCATTGCGGTCCTTCGGGATTCGTGAATTCGCTGAGACCGAGCAGGCGCTCGACGATTTCACCAGCGGGTGGCGGCATGGCGCAAGCCCGCTGCTGCGCGGGTTGATTGACGCCGGCACGGTTGAGTTGTTGGGCGGTCCGCTGGCGCATCCGTTCCAGCCGTTGCTGACACCGCGTTTGCGGGAGTTCGCGCTGCGCGAGGGCCTGGCCGATGCCCGGCAGCGGTTGTCGCACCAGCCGATTGGCATCTGGGCACCCGAGTGCGCCTACGCACCGGGAATGGAACACGACTATGCGGCCGCCGGGATCGGCCACTTCATGGTCGACGGGCCATCGCTGCACGGTGACACCGCGCTGGGCCGGCCGGTCGGCGACTCCGAGGTCGTCGCGTTCGGGCGCGACCTGCAGGTCAGCTACCGGGTGTGGTCGCCGAAATCCGGCTATCCCGGCCACGCCGCCTATCGCGACTTCCACACCTACGACCACCGCACCGGCTTGAAGCCAGCGCGGGTCACCGGCCGCAACGTGCCGTCGGACGCCAAGGCGCCCTACGATCCCGAGCGTGCCGATCGCGCAAGCGACGGCCACGTCGCTGATTTCGTTGACGTGGTCCGCCGCAGACTGCAGGCCGAATCCGAGCGCATCGGGCGACCCGCGCACGTGGTGGCCGCGTTCGACACCGAGTTGTTCGGCCACTGGTGGTACGAGGGACCGGTGTGGCTGGAGCGGGTGCTGCGGGCACTACCGGAGGCCGGGGTGCGCATCGGCACGCTGAGCGACGCCGTCGCCGCGGGCTTCGTCGGCCAAGCCGTCGAATTACCGCCTAGTTCTTGGGGTTCCGGAAAGGACTGGCAGGTGTGGGCCGGCGAGAAGGTGGCCGACCTGGTGCAGCTCAACACCGAAGTTGTCGACACCGCGCTGAGCACCGTGGACAAGGCGCTGGCACAGACCGCGTCGCTGGACGGGCCGATACCGCGCGACCACATCTCCGATCAGATCCTGCGCGAGACACTGCTTACCGTTTCCAGCGATTGGCCGTTCATGGTGAGCAAGGATTCGGCCGCCGACTATGCCCGCTACCGGGCACATCTGCACGCCCATGCCACCCGTGAGATCGCCGATGCGCTGGCGTCCGGCCGCCGGGAGGTCGCGCAGCGCCTCGCAGATGGCTGGAACCGGGCCGACGGACTCTTCGGGGCACTGGACGCACGCCGGCTGCCGCGATGAAAGTTCTGATGGTGTCGTGGGAATACCCACCGGTCGTGATCGGTGGGCTCGGCCGCCACGTCCATCACCTGTCGACGGCGCTGGCGGCCGCCGGGCACGAGGTTGTCGTGCTGTCCCGCCGCCCGTCGGGAACCGATCCGAGCACCCACCCGTCGTCGGATGAAATCGACGAAGACGTCCGAGTCGTCGCCGCCGCGCAAGACCCGCACGAGTTCACGTTCGCCAAGGACATGATGGCCTGGACGCTGGCCATGGGCCATGCCATGGTCCGCACCGGATTGTCGCTGAAGAAGAAACGCAACGGCCGCCCGTGGCGCCCAGATGTCGTGCACGCGCATGACTGGCTGGTGGCACATCCCGCCGTCGCACTATCTGAGTTTTATGACGTGCCAATGGTTTCCACAGTTCACGCGACCGAAGCCGGTCGGCATTCCGGATGGGTCTCAGGATCGCTGAGCAGGCAGGTACATGCCGTGGAGTCGTGGCTGGTGCGCGAATCCGATTCGCTGATCACCTGTTCGGCGTCGATGCGTGACGAGATCACCGAGCTGTTCGGGCCCGGCCTCGCCGAGGTCACCGTGATCCGCAACGGCATCGACGCAGCTCGATGGCCGTTCGCGGAGCGCCGGCGCCACGGTGTGGCCAGCGGACCGCCGGAGCTGCTTTTCGTTGGCCGGCTGGAATACGAGAAGGGTGTGCACGACGCGATCGCGGCACTGCCGCGAATCAGGCGCGCCCACCCCGGTACCACGCTGACGATTGCCGGTGACGGCACCCAGCAGGACTGGCTGGTCGAGCAGGCTCGTAAATACCGGGTGCTCAAGGCAACCCGGTTCGTCGGACGGCTCGATCACGCCGAGCTCCTGGCGGCGTTGCATCGCGCCGACGCCGCGGTGCTGCCCAGTCACTATGAGCCCTTCGGGCTGGTGGCACTGGAGGCCGCCGCGGCGGGAACACCGTTGGTGACGTCGAACATCGGGGGGCTGGGCGAGGCGGTGATCAACGGCGAAACCGGGATGTCGTGTCCGCCCCGCGATGTGGCGCGGCTTGCCGAAGCCGTCGGCGCCGTGCTTGACGACCCGGCCGCCGCCCAACGCCGGGCCCGGGCCGCTCGTGAGCGCCTGACCTCGGACTTCGACTGGCACACGGTGGCTGACGAGACCGCGCAGGTGTACCTGGCGTCCAAACGGCGCGAACGCCAGCCACTTCCGCGGCTGCCGATCGTCGAGCACGCGCTGCCGGATCGCTAGTCCACACCAGCGCGCGTTTGCCGCGTACCGTCGGGCTAATGGGACTTGTGTACTCAAGCGTGGTCGACGCGCCGATCTACGAGGTGTTCGACTGGCACACCCGGCGCGGCGCGATCACCCGGCTGACACCGCCCTGGCAGCCGGTGCGGGTCGTCGCCGAAGCGGATTCGCTGCGCAACGGGCGCGCTGAACTCGGCCTTCCCGGCGGTCTGCGCTGGGTCGCCGACCATCAACCCGATGCCTACGATCCGCCGCGACGCTTCGTCGACTCGATCGGCACCGAAGGACTAGCGTCGGTGCCGGTTCGGCTGGCGGTCCGCTGGCGGCACACCCACGACTTCGACGAGGTCGGCGATGACCGCACCCGGGTGACCGACCGCGTCGTCACACCGATCCCCGCCAGTGCGCTGCGCGCGATGTTCGCTTACCGGCATCGCCAGCTTGCCGATGACCTCGCCGCCCACCGGCAAGCCGCCACGCAAGGTTTGGCGCCGATCACGGTTGCGGTCACCGGATCGTCCGGGCTGGTCGGGTCGGCGTTGACCGCCTTCCTGTCCACCGGCGGCCATCGGGTGATCCACCTGGTGCGCCACGCGGCGACCAAACCTCATGAACGGCAATGGAATCCGGACGATCCCGATCCGGATCTGCTGAATGGCGTGGACGCCGTCATTCACCTGGCCGGCGCATCGATCGCCGGCCGCTTCACCGAGTCACACCGAGCCGCGATCCGCGACAGCCGGATCGGTCCCACTCGCCGCCTGGCTGAACTGATCGCGAAATCGGCCGACGGGCCGAAGGTGCTGATCTGCGCGTCGGCGATCGGTTACTACGGCTATGACCGCGGCGAGCAGACACTGACCGAGGAAACCGACCGCGGGGACGGGTTCCTCGCCGACGTGGTTGACGAATGGGAGCGCGCCGCGACGGCGGCCGAGGACGGCGGGGTGCGGGTGGTACGGGTGCGCACCGGGATCGTGCAATCCCCTGGCGGCGGCACCCTTCGCCTGCTACTTCCGCTGTTCCGCGCCGGGCTCGGCGGTCGCATCGGCGACGGTCAACAATGGTTCTCCTACATTGGAATCGACGATCTTGTCGACGTGTATCACCGAGGGCTGTGGGACACCGCGCTGTCTGGGCCGGTCAACGCCGTGGCCGCCGATCCGGTGCGCAACATCGACTACACCCGAACACTCGCCAAGGTGCTGCGCCGGCCCGCGGTGTTGCCGGTGCCGACGTTTGGACCGCGGTTGCTGCTCGGCGAGCAGGGCGCGCGGGAACTCGCGTGCGCTAACCAACGTGTGCTGCCGGCCCGGCTGCAACAAGCCGCTCACCGGTTTCGCCGTCCCGACCTCGACCAGACGCTGCGGCATCTGCTCGGCCGCTGATCACAGGCCGCGCCGCGCTGACAGCGCGATGGCGAATCCAACTGCGGTCCATAGCTTTTAGCTGAGGCCCAAGATCTCCAACGGCGCGTCGCGTGATCCAAGAGCAATAATCTCCGCCTTGGCCCACTGAGCCTTGGTCTGATTGCGGGCAGCCGTCACGAGGTGGCCCTTTACCCGCAAGGGCTTTGGCGGTGGCCAGGATCAGCTTTCCTACGTCACCGACAGCCACAAGACAAGTTTGTGAGCTGGCAAGGACAGCAGCCCTACCGCGTGGTGCCTGCCGGGCGAAGTATCGAGGCCAGCGCTCGACACTAGCGTTCCTCGTCCAGGTAAGCGCAACAACGCCGAGACACCCACACCGGAAGGGCAGGAAGATGACTCAGTACAGCTGGACCGTGATCGGAGCAGGGCCGGCAGGCATCGCGGCCGTAGGGCGGTTGCTTGACCACGGGATCGTGGGCGAGCAAATTACCTGGATCGACCCAGAATTCGGCGCGGGAGATTTCGGCACCAAATGGCGAGCTGTGCCGAGCAACACCCGCGTCGAGTTATTTCTGGACTACTTGACCGCCTCGCCGTCGTTCCGCTTTGGACAGGCGCCAGCTTTCGAGCTGAACAAGTTCGATCCCGAGCAGACGTGCCCGCTCGGCGTCGTAGCCGAACCGCTGGTGTGGATCTCGCAGCATCTTTGCCAACGGGTGAGCGCTTTTCGCGCGTTCGCAACAGA
>NZ_DATMLH010000292.1:0-4348 GCF_035570115.1 Mycobacterium sp. | reverse complement strand
GGGCAGGTGCTGATGGCACCCGTCGATATCGGCGAAGCCGGCCGGATGGCCTTCGTCGCCGATCCGACCGGCCCGGCCGTGGGGCTGTGGCAGGCCAACCGCCACATCGGCGCGACGCTGGTCGGCGAGTCAGGCGCGCCTATCTGGAACGAATTGATCACGGACAAGCCGGAATCGGCGCTGGCCTTCTACGAGGCCGTGGTCGGGTTGACGCACTCCGCGGTGGAGATGGCACCAGGTCAGACGTACACGCTGCTCAAGGTTGGTGGTAACGATGTCGGCGGTTGCACGGAACCGCCGATGCAAGGTGTGCCCAACCATTGGCATGTCTACTTCGCTGTCGACGATGCCGACGCCACAGCGACCAAGGTGGCCGAGGGGGGCGGGCACGTCATGGTCGAGCCGTTCGACATACCGTCGGTGGGGCGGTCGGCTGTCTTGACCGACCCGCAGGGCGGAGTGTTCAGCGTGCTGAAGCCGGCGCAACAGATGTAGGGGTCAGTCCGCGAAACGCGGTGGGTCTTCGTCCAGCCAAACGAGCTGCGGCCGGCGGACCGTCTCGACCGCTGTCAATCCCGGGTCGATGCGTTCTTGGACTTCTTTGGTGGCGGCTACGTCGAATTAGCCGTAACCGAGCTGGGCATTGCACCCGACCGCATCGACACCATCATCGACTTCCCGGCGCTGGAGCGGTTCGGGGTCAAGTTCGTAGGCAATCAGGACGGGGCCGACGCCGCTGTGCTGGGCGAGCTCGCGGCACTGATCGCTGCAGGCCAACTGAAAGTGCCGATCGCCGAGCGTATTCCGCTCGACGAGGTTCAGCGCGCCTACTCCACACTCGAACGCCGCCACACCCGGGGCAAGATCGTCCTGACGCCCTAGCTATGGCTGAGGCAGTGTCCTAAAGACCTTCGTATTCGAGACGGCGCCGCCGAATCACAATGCGAATTGCCCGCCTTCGAGCGACTTTTCGCCGAGACCGGTGAAGCGTCGGGGCCGCTTGGCAGCGGCGCGTCGTCAGGCCTGCTTGAGGGCCTCGATCGCCAGCGTGAGCGTGACCTTGTCCCCGACCATGCTGCCACCGCCGTCGAGCGGCATCTCGGGGCCGACCCCGAAGTCCTTGCGGCTCAGCACAACCGAAGCGTCGAAGCCGGCGACTTCGCCGCGTCCCATGCCCGGGCTGGTGCCATTGAACACCAGCGTCATGGTGACCGGCTTGGTGACGCCCTTGAGGGTGAAGTCGCCGTCGACGATGTAGTCATCGCCGTCGGGGCGCACCGCGGTGGAGACGAACGTCGCGGTCGGGAACTGGGTGACGTCGAAGAAATCGGGGGCCTTGATGTGCGCCTCACGCTGCTCGTTGCCGGTGTAGAGGGAGTTCACGTCGACCTCGGCGCGCACCGACGGCGTGCCGTCTTCGGCGATGGTGATCGCGCCGCTGAACTGGTCGAATCTGCCGTAGATCTTGCCGACCATCAGATGGCGCACCGAGAAGTTGATCGAGGAGTGGATGAGGTCGATCGCCCAGGTCCCGGCGGTGAGCTCTTTGGTACCAACGGCTGCGGTCATGCGGATTCTCCTTTGAGTGGGCTAACCGGTACCACCCGGCCAACCGGACCGTAGTCCGGATTATTCCCCGGGCCGGAAGTTGTCCCGGCCAGCTTATTGGACCGGCGTCCAGGGTTGACAGTTGCGCGACTCGAAGGCCTTGATCGTCGTGTTGATGTTCGCGTACATCGGTCCCATAGATTGATTCGCCTGGACGACATTGGCCTTGTTCGCATCGGGTGTGCTGTAGGTAAACCAGGAGCACATTTCGCCCTGGGTCGGGATGTTGTTGATCCACACCCCGACGACCGACGCCGTCCCGCCCGTGTGATACAGGCCCGGTGCGATGTCGGGTCCGACGATGAAGACGCCATTACCGGGGATTGGGTCGCCCGGGTCGGCCACGGCTGGTGGCGCGAGCGCGGCCACCGCCATGCATGCAACGAATACGGCCGATGCGCGAATCGTTGGGGACATTTTCCTCTCCCTGTCGCGGCCAACCCCGATGGCAGCGTATGCCGACGCGTGCTTGAGCAACAACAGATAGCCGGGAATCGGCGTGACCGTGGAGGAAATCCAGTCGGACAGCAACGGCGAAAGCCGTTGCGGCTCAGAGCTGTGAGCGCATGTACTCGAGGACCTCGTCGATCTTGGCGAAGCCGCCGAGGTGACTCTCCCCCGAACGCACGACGAGCTCGGCGTCTTGCAGGCGCGTGACGGCCGCTTCGACGCCGGCGAAGGGAACCACGTGGTCGGTGTCGCCGTGCCACCAACGCACCGGCACCTTCACGTCGACCAACCGAAAACCCCAGTCCCGCCCCAAGAGCCGGGCGTCGTCGACCATGGCCAGGCAGCGGCCCCGGAAGGCATTGACCATGTCGTCGACGAAGATCGCCTCGACCTCGGGATCGTCGAGCACCCGTCGGTCGCCCTCGGGCCACATCCGGGCGTAGCCCCGGTAGGCGTAGTGCGCGAAGGGGATAAGCGGCGCCAGCAGGATGGTGCTGAGCACGGCCAGCAGCCGGCGCAACTGGGTGAGCACCAGGCCGTAGCGGCGGGCCGTGTCGGTGACGCCGCCACCGGTGGCCTCGGGACCGGCCGCCGGGACGGTGCCGTCGAGGATTCCTACGGCGGCCACCCGATCAACCATCGGGGCCAGCGCGCCGCAGGCCAAGGCATACGGACCCCCGCCGGACAGGCCCACGACGCCGAGCCGCTCGGCGTCGAGCGCGTCGGCCACCTGGGCCATGTCGGGGACCCAGTCGGTCACCGCGCCGTAGCGGTGCGCATCGGAGAGCCCGGTGCCCGGCCGCTCGATGACGATGACCCGCAGGCCGAGCCGCTCGGCGGCACGCCGGCCAAGCATCGGGAATTGCCGTCGCGCTCCCAGCGTGCCGTGAAACCACAGCACCACCGGGCCGGAAGGGTCACCGAATTCGGCGTAGCCCAGCCGACGACCGTCGGCAAGGTGGAATTGGCCTTCGGCGGGCGGCTTTTCGACGCGCGGTACTCCGGGGGGATGCCGCAGAGGGTTGGTCAGTTTCATCGGATCTCAAAGTGTAGGCGCTCATGTGACCAGGCGATGCCGAGCCTCGCCGCGGCAACGTGGAGGTTCCCGCATGTTGGCCCGACGTTTCCGTGTGATTCAGGCGGCTTTAGTCGCGATGATCACTTTGCGCCGCATCACGCGCGTCAGCCGTTAGGTTCTACGCATGGTCATTCGGCTGACCGCATTGTTGAGCGTGTTGCTTGCGTTGTCGGGGTGTTCTGCCGCGAAGCACGCGGTCACAGGATTCCCGGACGGCACCAGCGTGCACACCATGGCCTTCGGCGGGCTGGACCGCAGTTATCGGGTGCACAAACCCCCGGGCCTGGCGGGGCCGGCGCCGCTGGTGGTCATGCTGCACGGCGCGTTCGGCGACGGCGAGCAAGCCGAAGAGTCGTATGGCTGGGATCAGTTGGCCGACTCGGCGAAGTTCGTCGTCGCCTACCCCGACGGCGTCGGCGCGACATGGAACGCGCACGGCTGCTGCGGCAAGGCCGCGAGTGAAAACATCGACGACCTCGGCTTTATCACCACGATGGTCGGGGAGATCAGTGCCGACTTACCGATGGACAAGGCGCGCGTGTATGCCACCGGAATCAGCAACGGCGGCATCATGGCCTACGCGCTGGCCTGCAACAGCGGCATCTTCGCCGCGATCGGCCCGGACTCGGCCACCATGCTCGACGCCTGCCCCGCACCGCACCCGACGTCGGTGATCCACATCCACGGCACCTCCGACCGGCTGGTCCCCTACACCGGCGGACAGGGCGCCAGCACCGTCAACGGGCCATCGATACCCGACGTCAACGCGTTCTGGCGCAAAGTCGACCAGTGCGGCCCACCCGATGTCACCACCAACGCCCCGGTCACCACATCGACCGCGGCGTGCGCCAACAACCGCAGCGTCGAGTTGATCACCATCGACGGCGGCCGACACCAGTGGCCCGGCGGGACCACCTTCCTGGAACGAACGAGCCAGACATCGCACGCGCTGAACGCCACCCAGACCGTCTGGCAGTTCTTCGCCGCCCACCCTGCGTGATTCCGTTGTGGCCCTTATGATCTCGTGTCGCGGCGCGAGGCTTACCAGTGCCCGTGGTGGACGACCTCGTCGAACGGGCGACGGTTCGGTTTGCGGATCGGCTTGAGCGGGCGATCGGCGGGATAGCCGACGCCCATCAGGTAGGCCACCTCATAGCCGTCCGGGACGCCCAGGATGGCGCGGGCTTTGTCCTGATCCCCCACCGACGAATG
>NZ_DATMLH010000291.1:0-9752 GCF_035570115.1 Mycobacterium sp. | reverse complement strand
AGATAGCTCACCGGGCACATGTGACCAACCCGGTTGGTGCTCATCACTTCCCCAACCCGATGCGCGAACTCGTTCGTGCTGGTTCCTGGGAGCACTTCGCGCCAATGCCGTGGGACGGTGATGATCATCCAGTGGCAGGCTGTATCCACCAGCAGCCAGGCCGTGGTGATCGGCAGGCCCGCATTGCGCAGCAGCGCGACGACTTCGGCCGAGACACCAAGCGCTGGGGCGATCTGCGAGTCATCGGGCGGGCGGCCGGTGGAAGTCACCGGCCAGATCGGGTTGTCGCGGTAGGTGATTGCCTCGATCGTGTAAACCGGCTCCGGGGAGGTCTCGGGAAGCGCGTATCCGTGGAACTCGGCGTAGGGGCCTTCGGTGGCGTCACGGGTGATCGAAACATGACCTTCGATAACGACTTCCGCGCTCGCAGGCACCTCCAGATCGACGGTTTCGCACCTGACGACTTCGATGGGTTCACCATAGAGCGAACCCAGAAAGGTTCCTTCGTCCATCTCGGCCGGAATGGGCATGCCGCCGATCATCGGCACCCCGGGATCACCACCTTGGACAACTGCGAACGGCATTGGCTCGCCGATCTTTTCCCATTCGGCCCAGATCATTCCGATATGTTGTTGCGGCAGGAACAAGCCGGTCATGTGCTGACCGTCGATCATCATGATCCGCGAGATCGACCAGTTGGTCCACCGCCCGTCGGGGGTGCGCGCCACTATGACACCCCACGTGTTCAGGTAACGGCCGCCATCATCGGGGTGTATCTGCGGTATCGGAAAGCGATCCAAGGTCGCATCGGCGCCGAGCAGAATGTTCTGCTTGCACGGCGCCACATCCCGCGAGACCAGCTTCGGTGGAATCGGTGCATTTCCATGCACCGCGGCTAAATGTTCGACCAAGTCGTGCGCGCTCACATCATGAGAAAGACCCAGCGAAAGCGCGACGCGGGCCAAGGGATGCCGGGGATCACTGGACAATGCACCCGGTGCCCCGAGCAACCGGAATCCCGTAGGTGCACCTTCGACGTTGTCGAACAACGGCGCCGGCCGCCCCAGCTCAGTCGACCGCCGCGTGATCGCCGCCGCCTCCAACACCGCACTGACCGGCCGGTCGATATGCTCCACATCGCCCAACGACTCCAACACATCCAGATAACCCCGCAGATCACCAAACCTAGCCATCAGCGCTTCACCACCTTCAAACTCGACGCCTTCGCACCCGACACACCACTCCACCGCTTAGCGGCCGGCGATTCGATATCAAACTGGTCCAAAATGCGGGCCACGATGTGATCGACGATGTCGCCCACACAGACCGGATGGTTATAGAACGCCGGCATCGGCGGCACGATGCTGGCACCCATCCGAGCCAGCGCCAACATGTTCTCCAAATGAATCTCACTCAACGGCGTCTCACGCGGCACCAGCACCAGGCGCCGACGCTCCTTTAACGTCACATCGGCCGCCCGGGCAATCAACCCATCGGCGTAACCCGTCCGGATCGCCGCCAGCGTCTTCATGCTGCACGGAGCGATCACCATCCCATCCGCCCGAAACGAACCCGACGAGATCGCCGCCGACTGGTCATCCCACGAATAAACAACATCAGCCAACGACTCCACATCACCCGCCGACAACCCGGTCTCCAAATGAATCGTCGCACGCGCCCACCGCGACACCACCAAATGCGCCTCCACATCAGCACACCCCTGCAGCTGACGGAGCAGCTCGATGCCGAGCACCGCACCCGTGGCCCCCGTCATACCCACCACAAGGCGCTTCATCCAGCCACTCCCAGCACACGTCGCGCAATCAACGACTGCGCGAACGCTTTACGGGAGTTGCGCCGTCGATCGAGGACGACGTGAAAGGCAGTGACGAGCGCTGGGAGCAGCACCGGCCACAGGATCATTACGAATATCACGATTGGGAGGAGCATCACATCACCTACTTTTCTTCCGCGAAGCGGATCGGGGCGTCTGCGTTTTCAAGGCCCACGCAACGTTGCGTGGTTCTTGCCCGGTAAGGGGCCAGAGTTCAGGGGACAACCACGTGACTCGGTCTGTTCTGTTCGGTGAGGGCCGGCCCGACGATCGGCGCCTCGGCGCTGCGCCCGCAATTCGTGGCGGTAAACGCCGCGGCACCGCGGACAACAAGGCGTTCCGCTCCCTCACAACCACTGCTTGATCTGTCGATGCACCGCATCGTCATTGCCCAGGACTTGTTGTTTAACAACTAGATTGGGCGCGAATCTGCTCGCAACCCAGCGGCCCGCCATGATGTCAACGCGCAGTAAGCAGCCGTCGCGAGCGATTACATGGCCCGTCGCATGGGGCATGATCATGGCGTTCTCCTTCGTGGTCACTAACGCACCCCATGCAATCACCGCAGGTCATTGACGGTTAGCCCCGAAAGCGGGTGTCTTTGTGCCCCGAAAGGGGGATACGACCTGTTCCCAGCCCCCTCCGAGTGCGAGCGCAGCCGACCCGCTCGCCGCATTGGCGAGCGGTACCTGTCAGTCGATTGAAGCTGGCCGCCGGTGCCAATGCCGCATGCGAGGCACTTTCGTGGCACTCGCATTACGCGTAGGGGTGCTTTACTCACCCCAACGGGGCATTTGACTGCCGAAGCCATTGACCCATCCACGCGTCCACCACACGCTGGTGGTACCAGATGCATTGCAGATCAACATATTCTGCGATGCCAACATCAATTAGCGCGAGGTGAACAAATGCACGCGACAGCGACACTAGTCAAGGAATCGGCAATCAGCGGCGAGGATTTTCGGTTGGCGATGCGCCGGCTGGCTGGCGGGGTCAGCATCATCACCAGTGCCGGCCCGGACGGTCCTTTGGGGGTGACGGCCACCGCGGTGACGTCGTTGACAGCCGAGCCTCCCAGCGTCCTGTGCTGTTTGAACCGCTCGCTGGAATTGGAGGCGGCGGTCAAGGAGACCGGCAGGTTCGCGGTGAACATGCTGCGCGCTGATCATCACGATCTGGCGCAACGCTTCGCCGGCATGCACGGGGTGCGTGGTTCCGCGAAGTTCGATCAGGGCGACTGGACAATCCTGCAAAGCGATGTTCCCGCCCTCTCGGACAGTCTGGTCGGCTTCGATTGCCGCGTCGACGACATCCTCGAGGTAGGGACGCATTCAGTTTTCGTCGGCCTGATCACTGAAGCCAATTTCGGGGAGGCGGGTGACCCGTTGGTGTACTGCAACGGCGCCTTCGCCAGCTTACTTCCGCTGTGAGCCACAGTGCTCGCAGCACAGCCGTGATGAGTTGTCTGGAAAGGATATTGAAATGACCTCTGTACTAATCGTGGTCTCTGCCGCGGATCGTTGGACGTTGAAAGATGGCACCGGCCATCCCACTGGCTATTGGGCCGAGGAGCTGGCCGAACCGCACAAGATCTTCGCGTCGGCCGGCTGGGACATCACTATCGCCACACCGGGCGGGGTGGCGCCGACCGTCGACCGGCTCAGCCTTGGTTTGGTCGGTGGCCTGCCGCCAAAGACGCGAGCAGTGGCCGAGTATCTGCGCCAACACGATTCGGCGCTGGCCCATCCGAAAGTGCTGGCCGATATCGATCCCGCCGATTACGACGTGGTGTTCTACCCAGGCGGCCACGGCCCGATGGAGGATCTGGCCGTGGACGCCGACTCTGGCCGCCTCCTGACAAATGTGCTGGACTCCGGTCGCCCGCTGGCATTGCTGTGCCATGCGCCCGCGGCCACCTTGGCCGCACGTCGGGAGGACGGGACGTGGCCGTTCGAGGGATATCGCATGACCGCGTTGTCCAACGCCGAGGAGCGACTGAACCTCTTTGCACGCAAGGCCCCTTGGCTTCTGCAGGACCGACTGATTGAGGCTGGGGCGGTTTACCGCAAGGGGCGCCTGCCCCTACGGCCCTTCCTGCAGGTCGACCGCAATCTGTACACCGGTCAGAATCCCGCGTCCTCGGCGATGCTGGCGCACAAACTGGTTGCTGATCAGGCTTCACCGGCCTTGCATGTCTCGGTCAGCCGGGTTATCCAAGCCGATCCGCTGACGGTCTATGACCACCTCAGCGATATCACCACCATCGGGGAACGCAGCCCCGAAACCCATGCCGCCAAGTGGATGACCCACGGTAAGAAATTCAAGGGTTACAACCACATTGGTCCGCTGTACCGGTGGAGCACCGTGTGCAAGGTCACCGCGGACGTGCCCGGACGCGTGTTCGCATTCGATGTCGCCTGGCCATCAAAGACCTCGTGGCGATACGAACTCACCGCCGTGAACGACGCGACCGAGGTCACGCTGACGATGACCAAGATGCAACCCCAGGCCGCGCCCGTGCTGGCGATTCAACGCATGGTTGGCGTCCACGACCGTGCGCAACATCTCCGGACGGGGATGGATCAAACGCTGGAACGCTTGGCCCAACAGCTGCAGCGGACCAATGCGCGCCCCACCACGCGGACCAAATAGCTAGGGGCTAAACCGATGCCCAATCTGGGTTTCTATCTGACTGAGTCGGCGCAGATCTATCCGGACGCTGCGGCTCTGCGCTGTGAGGGCGTGACAACGACCTATTCAGATCTGGCCGACAGCGTCTGTCGATTCGGGGAATTCCTCGTCCACCAGGGTGTAAGGCCCGGCGACCGGGTCGGGGTGATGCTGCCCAACCGGCCTCAGTTTGTGGTGCTGTATTACAGCGTGCTGCATGAGGGGGCAGTTGTGGTGCCCATGGATCCCCGTCAAAGCGCGCGCGACGTCGAATTCCTTCTGTCCAACACCGGCGCGAAGATGCTGTTCTTCGCGCCCGAGTGCGCCGCGGCAGCAACTGCCGGTGCGCTAGCCGCGGGGGTGCCGGCTTTGGCGGTCGACGGCAATGCCCTCGCGGAATACGCGGCCAGAGTAGCCGGATTCGCACGACCACTGCCTCGTGCAGACGACGATACCGCCATTGTTCTGCACACTTCCGGCACTAGCGGCTTGCCCGAGGGCGCCCAGCTCACCCACGGTGATCTGTGCCGCAATCAGGCGGTCGTGGCGGGCAGCCTGCTCAAGCTCGAGCCCGACGATGTCGTAGCGGCGAGTCTGCCATTGTTTCACGTGTTCGGCATGACCTGTGGTCTGCTCGCCGCCACATCCGCGGGCGCCACACTGGCGCTACTGCCCCGGTTCGACGCCGGAGACGCACTGAGAATGATTGCAGCCGAACGCGTCACCGTATTCCTGGGCGTTCCTGCTATGTATGTTGGCATGCTTGCGGCGGCCGAGCGCGATGATGTCGACCTCAGCTCGCTGCGGGTCTGTGTCTCCGACGGCGCGGCGATGCCCGTGGCGGTGCTGCGCACCTTCGAGAACCGTTTCGGCTGCAGGGTGCGAGAAGGTTACGGCTTGTCGCAAGCGTCGCCGGCGGCGTCCTTCAACCGTCCCAACGGGATTCGTAAGGTTGGATCCATCGGCGCGCCCATCGATGGCGTTGAGATCCAGACACTGCGGTAAATCGATTCGACGTGCCTGGCGCCGACACCTACACCTCGGCGTCGGAATCAGTGAAGTCAGATGCCCGCCCGCGCGGCGATCTCATGCGCAAGCACGACCAGATCATCCACAGTCTGCGGGACGGGCATGCCGGAGGCGGCCCGATTGCGTGGATCCTGTTGCGCGCGAGACAGAATGCCTTCGGCGATGATGGCGATCTTCCACAACGCCAGCGCATGCCAGAATCCCAGCTCCGCGTCGGTCACATCACGGCCGGTCGTCACGCAATACCGTTCGATCAGATCGGCCCGGCGTGGATAGCCCGCCAGCAGCAGCGCGCGGAATTCGGGCAGGATGGCTTCTTCGTGCTCGGGCCAGTAGGCCAGCGTGGTGCCCAGATCGGCGATAGGGTCCCCCAACGTCGATAATTCCCAGTCCAGCGCCGCCAGGACGTCGCCACTGGTCGCCGACACCACGATGTTGCGCAGATGTAGGTCGCCGTGGACCAATGACAACTTCCGCGGGGGCGGGATGGCTGCGCGGGGAATTTTCTCACCCGTTCTGGTCAGTTTGTCGGCGCAACGATTGACTCTCACACTCCCCGCGCAACACGATTAATCCCGCAGACGCGTTATCACTGAACGCAATCCGATGACGCCAACGATGTCGAGAGGGCAGAAAGATGCAATCGATAGAGGGTACGTTGCGTGGACCCGATTTGGCCCGACGGATCGCAGTCCGCGACTTCCTCAACAAGGCCGTCCCCGGCCGTGGCATGTGCGCTTACGATTCGGCGGTCATCGCGGGCAACGGGATCGGCGCTCTAGCATTCGCCGGCTGGCTAGCCCAAAGTCCATTATTCGAAGGCAAGGTCACTGTCGTTGCACCGCCGGTTGTCGAATCCCGGCGGCTGATCAACGGTGTCAGTCTGCGTGGGCGCGGGATCGACTTCATGAGCGCCGCGTTGGACACGACACTCGACGACATCCTCGAGGTGACGTCCGGGTCCGCCGACGCACCGCCAGTGGCCTACCGTCAGACAGCCGCCATGGCCATCCGGCAAGGGCGGTCGTGGCGATTCACCAAACGGGGGCATTGGCAGAACGCATTGGCCGCCGAGCGACCGATCTCCTATGGTCTGCGGAACAGCAGGGTCGTTGCCGGTATGCGTGAACTAGCTTCCAAGCTGCCCATCGAGTTCGTCGAGGAGCGAGTCGAATCCGCCTCGCACCTGCGTAGCTTCAGCGCGGGACGGCATCCACTGCTCGTCAACGCCACCACCGTGCCCACACTGATCGGCGGTGAGGCCAAGCCGCCGAAACGGATGGTGTTGGGGGTGCAGGCACCGTTCATCGCGCCCGAACGCGGCGTGAGCTATCCGCTGGAAGCCCAGACCGCTTTTGCGCCTGCGGTGCGGCGCGCGGGCACGATCGACGTGGGGTACTTCACTCCCTTCCGGGACCCAATGTCACCGCGGTCCAGCTGGTATGGGATTTACGTCCGCGTTGTCGACCGCGACGCCCTGTACAACAAAGAAGCCGAGCACCGGATCATGACCGAGCAGCTGTTCGGCGTCGCACAGGCGATGAACCTGATCCCCGACGACCCCGAGGAGACACTCGGGCGGGCGCTGGTACCGGCCTCACCATGGGGCGCCGTGACGCCCTCGGCCCCCGGAACGCTGGAACTCAAACGGCATTACTCGGGTGGCGCACCCGTTATCTACGCCGACGGCATGGTGATGAGTCTCGTCGGCGGGGTTGTCGGGGCAGAAGCGGTGATCCGCGGAGTGAACCCCGACACCGCTATCCGCCGCGCTTTGCGGCCCTGGCGCCGTCACAACCTACTGTGGGTCCTTGAGACCAACAAGATACCGTTCGTGTCGGACATGTTGCTGCGTGCCAGCCCGGCAGCTGCGATGGCGTACCCGCATACGGCCGGACTGAATCTATGGGCTTCGGCCGCTTGACATTTGCGCCCGCATTGCGAAGCGTCCCGGGCGGGCGGAGCTCGACGCTAGACGCGGTACGACCCATTCCACCGGCTAATGGGCCGAGGAGGTCCATAATGATGCCCACAATGTGCGCGGAATTGTCGGCGCCCGCGCGAATTGGCGCGGTGCGGCAGCGGCGTCGCCTCGAGGAGCCTTTGTGCCGGGCGGCGGCGTTGATCCGTGCCGACGTCAATGTCGATCTGCCTACCTCGACGGTGCCTGCCAGCGGGCGTCCGCCGGAACACCTTGCCGTGCAGACTTCGAGGACAAGCGATGCCCGTTGATCTCTGGCGTGCATCCGGTGGCAAGCCCATGCGAGACAGCTGGGAGGCCACGTCCGCGGCATTGGTTCGTCGCTACCAACGCCTGTTCGCCAAGGCGGCCAACTTCCTGTCCGTGCACCGGTTCGACGGCATCGATCCTAAGCGGGACCGATTCCTTGCTGAGGTGGGCGCCTACGCGGACGAACTGCACAGCCAGTTGCTTCGTGCGATGCGTGACCACGCGATCTCCGGTGATCCGCGGCAGCTGGCGCGGCTGTGTGAAGTAGCCATCGAGCTGCAGGAAATTCGGTCCAGCCATCGCGAGGCCGTCGCCGAGGAGCGGCTGCACATGCTGACCAGCGGTCAAGAGGTAAGTGGGCGGCTGTCGCCCACGGCAGGCGTCAGGATGCTGCTCGAACGCGCGGCCGCCACGATTTGCGATCTCCCCGGACTCGAGCGCGGGATGGTGTTCCAGCGTGAGGGTGGTGTGCTGCACGCCGCCGCAACCGTTTTCGCCGACCACTCCGAATGGGCGAGGGACTGCCAGGCCCTCTCGGCCAGCACCAAATACGATCTGGTGCCACAACGTCCCGAGGCGCTGATCATTCGGCGCCGTTCCCCGGCGATCGTCACCGATGCCCTCAATGACCCCAACGCGTTTCAGCCGATCGTGCAGAAGATGCAGGCCGCAAATTACGTGGGCGCCCCGGTGATCGCTTATGGCGAGGTCGTCGCGACCATACATGGCGATGCTTATTTCAGCGATCGTCCGGTTGACGAGATCGATCGCGATGTCCTCGCCGCCTTCGCCGACTCATTGGGACAGATCGTCGAACGGGCGATGCTGATCGAACAATTGCAATTCCAGCAAAGGGTCGCGGAGCAGCTCGCCCGGTCGGCAAGCGGCCTCCTGGGCGGCGTGGCCGGCGATATTTCGCTGCTGGAATCCGATCAGCAAGCCCCGATCGCACCGTGGCAGAGTCGCAGCGAGGTGGTCTCCGAGCTCACCCGCCGCGAGTATGAGGTTCTGCAATTAATGACCAAAGGCGCCACCAACCGAGAGATCGCGACGACGATCTTCCTGTCGGAGGAAACCGTAAAATCGCATGTGAAACGGATCCTGCAAAAATTCGGCGTGGCCAACCGTGGGCAGGCAGTTGCGACGTATCTGGAAAGCCTGGATCGCCGTCCGGGCTCGAGTGGCGGCCCGCGCCGTGGCGGTGTGGGCGGGACGGGTGAGACCCGGTAATCGTCCGCTTACATCCGGGGTGCCAACTCAGCGCACAGATGCCGGTATAAGACTCGACTCGGCGGCGAGGATGCGTTCGCGGAGTTCTGCGGGGTAGAGGCTGTCGAAGGTGGCGGGGCGGGCTTCGCCGTCTTCGAGGGCGGTGAGTAACCCGTCGTGGATGACGATGGGCCCACGCCCGCCGTGCCGCTCTTCTTCGGTGTAGCACTGATACCACGGCAGGATCGGCACCTGCCAGTGCTCTTGACGCAGGTTCGGATGTATGCGAGTACCCAACGCCCACAGCACATCTGAAATATTCGATGGGTCGATGTCGTCATCGAACACATAGGTCACCGGACACATGTGACCGACCCGGTTAGCACTCATCAACTCCCCGATCCGATGCACGATCCCGGTCGTGGTGACCGCCGGCAACCGCTCGCGCCAGACCTTCGGCAACGTGACGATCATCCAGTGGCAGGCCGTGTCCACCAACAGCCAGGCCGTGGTGATGGGCAGGCCCGCGCCACGCAGCAACGCCAACACTTCGGCCGACACCCCCAATGCCGGGGCGATTTGCGAATCATCGGGCGGGCGCCCGGTAGCACTGATCGGCCAAATCGGATCGTCACGGTAAGTGATCGCCTCGATCGTGTACACCGGCTGCGGGGAGGTCTCGGGAAGCGCATACCCATGGAATTCGGCGTACGGACCTTCCGTGGCATCCCGGCTGATCGACACATGACCCTCGATCACCACCTCAGCCCCGGCCGGCAC
>NZ_DATMLH010000290.1:0-3447 GCF_035570115.1 Mycobacterium sp. | reverse complement strand
GCAGATGTTCATGGCGGTGGATGATGCTGTTAATCGCCCACGTCGGTGAACCGGTGACTTCCATTCGATCAACCCGCTCGATGAGCGCGCGCAGTACGGCGGTCGTTTCCAAGCGCGCCAAGCTCTGACCGGCGCACGCGTGCGCGCCCTGCCCGAAGCCGATTTGCCGGCCCGCGTCACGGCTGATGTCGAAGACCTCAGGCCTTGCCCACTCCCGGTCGTCGCGGTTGGCTGAGGCGTACATCACCAGGACGCGGGCGCCGGATGGGATGCTCACACCGCTAATTTCAGTCTGCCGACTCGCGCGGCGCGCGAATGCGCGCAATGGTGGCTCAAGACGGACCACTTCGTTCACCGCGTTCGCCATGAGCTGTGGCTGATCTTTGAGCAGCTGCCACTGCTCAGGGTGGCTGGCGAACAAGTACAACGCATTCGAGATGGCACTCATGGTGGTGTCTATCGACGGCGCGAGATAATCGACCATTAGTGCCGGACATTCGGCATGCGACAGCTTGCCTTCGTCGGCGGCTCTCAGCAGTTCGTCTGCCATGCTGCCGTCGAGAAATGTGCGCTCGCGTACGGCGCGGCGGGCGAAGTGCAGCATTCGAAACGCGACGGGCATGGCCTTGATCGCTTGCCAGTTGAGCGGCCCGAGGATGTCGAAAGTGGCTCCGCCCCATTCGATGAGGTGGCCGCGCTGATCTCGGGGCCAACCGATGAGGTCGGGGACCACAGCCAGCGGCAGCGCGGCCGCAAGGTCGTTGACGCCATCGATCTCGCCTTTGTTGAGCGCGGCTGCGACGACGGCGGCGGCCGTCGCGTCCACGCCGGCGCTGATCGCACGCAGCGAGCGCGGCAGCAGTCGATGCGCGAGGAGCTTGCGTCGCTGATCGTGTTCGACGCCATCGCTGTTGAGCGTCGTGCCTCGGGAGATGCGGTTGGCGATCCTATTGAGAGCGACGCCATGTCCCGACAGAAAAGTCTTGTCATCAAGCAGCACGGCCCTACTTTCGGCGTACCGGGGCAGCGCGTACACCTTGTGTTTGGTCAGCCACACGATGGGGCCGAGGTCTCGCAACCGCCGATAATGCGGATAGGGATTAACGATCGCGTTTACCGAGTAGATATCTGGCTTGTAGACGGGCACACCAGCCGTGTTCACTCATACCTCACGATGTTGCGCTGGGTACCCAGATCAACAGCACCGTCGTTGGTGGCGACGCTGGCTTCGACGATGTCGCCGTCATGCAGGTACTTCGGGTTTTCGGCCTGGCGTTTGAAGAATGCCTTCCACTTGACGTCCGGCGGCAGCAGCGAGGCGACGATCTGGACCACCTTGGACGGTGCGCTTATCGCGGTCCCGACGGGCGTGCCGGTCAGGATCAAATCGCCCGCGGCCAGGTCCTGGAACCGGGCCAGCGACTGCAGCGCCTGCACCGGCTTGTACATCATGTCACCCTCAACGACGCTGTCCTGGCGGATTTCACCGTTGACCTTCAGGCGCAGTCGCAAGTCGCCGAACCGCTTGAGCTCGGAGGCGTCCAACAGCACCAGCGCCGGACCGACCGGGGTGAAGGTCGGGTACGACTTGGCTTCGTAGAATTGGGTCTGCGGCAGCTGGACGTCGCGGGCCGAAACGTCATTGGTGACCACCAAGCCAGCAACGAAATCGGACAGGTTCGACTCGGAGATCGTTGTGCCGACCGGGATGTCGCGGCCGATGACCAGGCCGATCTCGACCTCGTAGTCCAAGAGCCGCACGTGGCCGGGTTTAATGATGTCGTCGGACGGTCCGGTAATCGAGGCCGACGATTTGCGGAAGAAGGTCAGCGGGACGGTCTTGGGGTCCCCGCCGCTGTCCTTCACATGGGAAGCGAAATTGGTCATCTGGGCCACCACCCGGCACGGCTTCGTTACCGGAGACACCAACTTGAGGCTGTCAACAGGCACGGTGTCGCTGCTGTGGGCGGCGGCCTCGACGGCGGCGCGGTCGCGCAGTAGCTCCGCGGTGGTGGTGGCGCCGGTGTTGATCTTGGCTGCGCCGTCAGGGTTTTGGACCCACCAGGCATCGACGGTGCGAAGGACGGAGATCGTCATGATTTGGCTACTTTCAGCAGGCCGATCAGGCGGCGGACGTCGAACTCGTTGTCGCCGCGAAGTCCGCTGAGCATCGACTGGGCTTCGCGGCGAATGTGTTTGGGGCTGATGCCGAGGAAGTCGTTGGTGGCGCGCGGGCCCCACTGGGACAGCCCCGACGCAGTGAGCGGCGCCCAACCGGGTTCAAGCGTGCAGTCGAACATATCGCCGTCCGCGAAGTGTTCGACGATGAACCCGTCAGGGTCGCGCCAGTAGTCGAAAATCTGGCTACCCTGAATGTGGCGGCCGATTCCCCAGGATCGGTAATAGCCAAGATCTTTGAGGTACTCACCGCCGGCGGCCAGCGCGTCGAGATCGCACACCTGATACGCCGAATGCAGGTAGCGGTTCGTCGGGCCCAAAGCTAACGCCAGTGTGTGGTGATCGGCCGGTGACATCCCACGGTCACACCTGATGAAGCTCATCGTCGGCCCGCGATCGCGCTGGCCGGGGAAGAACTGAAAATCACTCACGATCATGCCGAGGTTGTCCAGATACCAATTCAGCGCCTTGGTGTACGTAGTGGTCTGTAGCACCACGTGGCCAAGCCTCTCGACCTTGGTCGGAACGCGTGGTGGCCGTTGGGTTGCGTTGACGCGATTGAGATCGTCGCCAAAGTTGAACGTGTGTGGCGTCTGCGTGGGTAACGCCTCGAGCTGGTGGGTGCCTGCAACGACGTGCACGGGGATGCCGCTGGGATCGACCAGATCGATTGCCCTCCCGCCGATACTGTCGGGCAACGCGTGGGTTCGGGCGCCGGTTGCCTTCTCCAAGCGCCGCAGGTCGTCCTCATCCTGCGCGGTGAATGCAATGCCGCGAAAGCGTGTGGTTGCGCCCAGGCGGATGAGCACGCACGGCGCACCAGGCTCGGTTCCGCGTAGTTGCAACTCACTGCCGGTACGGAAGGTGGTTGTGAAACCGAACGCGCGCGCGAACGCCTCGGCCTGGGTCAGGTCGGGCTTTTCGAATTCAAGCCAGGCAATGTCATGAACCTTGATTACCGGGTTACGGGATCGCCCGGGGTGCTCGCCTTTGCGGGCGCCGTGCTCGCTGTGCAGGTCTTGATGTGCCGTTTTGGTCATCGCTGTTACCTCAATTGTTGGAGTCGACGAGATGGCGATGCGCGATCTGGACTGGCGAGGCTGGTGCGGCGCCACGAACGCGGTCGAGGATGGCGCCGGGTCGGTCGGGGACGGTGTTGCCGCGCCAGGCGACATGATGATCGGGCCGGATCAGCACCAGGTCGCGCTCATACAGTGTGCGGGCACGATCCTCGCGGATATCGACGATCTTCAGTGGCATTCCGCGTTC
>NZ_DATMLH010000289.1:0-20940 GCF_035570115.1 Mycobacterium sp. | reverse complement strand
CAATCGTCCAGCACGAACAAGGCCGCACCCGGCACCGGCGAGCCGATCGGCACCACACCCATGCCGGCAGCCAGCGGCGCACTGACCGCCACACACATCGTCGTTTCGGTCGGGCCGTAGGCGTTGATCATCACCCGCCCGGGCGCCCAGCGATCCACCAGCTCGGCCGGGCAGGCCTCACCGGCGACCACCAACGCCGCAAACTCCAACCCCTGCGGTGACAACATCCCTACCGCAGAAGGGGTTTGACTGACGACGCTGACCCGTTCTGCGACCAGCAGGGCGTGAAAGTCTTCTGGTGAACCGGCCACCGATTCGGGCACCACCACCAGCCGCCCACCGTGCAAAAGCGCACCCCAGATCTCCCACACCGAGAAGTCGAAAGCATAGGAATGACACTGCGTCCACACCTGCCCAGCCAACTCGAAGCCGGGGTCTAGTGAATCGAACAGCTGGGTGACGTTGTCGTGGGTGACCGCCACCCCTTTAGGGACACCGGTAGTTCCCGAGGTGTAGATGATGTGGGCGATGTCGTCGGGGGCCGGCGCCGGTAATGGCGCGCGGGGTTGGCCGTTAACAGCGGAGTCATTGACATCGATAACCAGCAGCCCGTACCCGTCGAGGCGGTCAGCCAGCTCAGCGGTGGTGATCGCGGCGATCGGCGCGGCATCGCCCACCACGAACTCCACGCGGGCTGCCGGCAGCGTCGGGTCGATCGGCAGATAACCGGCCCCTGTCTTCAGCACCGCCAAAATCGCGACGATCGCCTCGGGGCAACGGCAAAACAGCAGCGCCACACACGCGCCCGGGCCCACCCCATAAGAAGCCAGCAGATGCGCCAATCGGTTGGCGGCCCGCTCAACCTCGCGGTAGGTCATCGAGCGGCCTTCAAAGCTGACCGCCACCGCCTCCGGGACACGCGCCACCTGGGCAGCCCACAACTCCGGAACAGACACCCCCGTCAGCGGCTGGGTCAACACCGCCCGATTACCCCATACGTCCAGCTGTCCTCGCGTCAGAGGAAGTGCCTGGTCATCCAGGTACATCCGACTCTCCGAACCCGGGCCGGCACACCTGACTAAAGCTCCGCACGCTACCTAGGCGAGTCTCTCGCGCAGGCTTCTTGGGCGTATGTCGGCCCAGTTCTGGTCGATGAAGTCCAGACACGCCTGTCGGCCAGCCTCGCCGTAGACCACGCTCCAGCCGTTTGGGACGTCGGCGAACGTTGGCCACAAACTGTGCTGTTCCTCGTCATTGACGAGCACGAAGAAGCTGCCATTGTCGTCATCGAAGGGATTGGTGCTCAACGGTTCTCCCGATTGGTCGTCGGCCATCAGCCGTTAGAAGGGCGCCGAGATTTCCCCGATTGAGCTACTTACTATCAGATTGTAGGAACGTGCCGAGCCTGAATGCGCGATGTCATGCATCTGGTGGGACAGGTGATGTTGGTGTAACTGGTGGTGCAGCCGCCCGGCGTCGCGTAGCCGTGAGACGTGCTTACCGGGCCCGGCTGACGAGGGTGTTCTCCAGGAACAAAAACTCGATTCCGGTGCCGAGGAAGGTCTCCATGGCCTCTGCGGGGGTATTCACGATCGGTTGTCCCTTGACGTTGAAGCTTGTGTTGAGGACCATTTCTCGACCCGTGGCCCGGCCGACGGCGCCGAGCAATGTGTGGAACGACGCGTTGTCTTTGTTGCTGACGGTCTGTACCCGAGCCGAACCGTTCACGTGTGTGACCGCCGGGAGGTGAGCGCGATGTTCTTGTCGGACGTCCGCGGTGACGATCATGTATGCGAGCTCGGTCATCGGCGGGACCTCAAACCAGCGATGCACTTGCTCGATCGTCACCGCAGGAGCGAACGGCCGAAACGCTTCTCGCATCTTGACCATCGAGTTGATACGGTCGCGCATCGCCGGGTGTCCAGGATCCGCCAGGATGCTGCGGTGTCCCAGGGCACGCGGGCCGAACTCCATCCGACCCCGATACCACGCGAGGACGTGACCTTCTTTGATCAACTCGGCGGCCCGCTCACACGCCGGCTCCAGCCCATCGAACCGCTCCACCGCGATCCGGTCTCCCATCCCTGAAATCGCTGATTCGATTGCGGTGTGAGAAGGGGCGGGACCGAGAAACGGGACCGGGAACCGTCGATTCGGAAGATCCCCGTCGTGGAGCGAGGCCCGGTAGAGAGCCGCCCCCAGCGCAGACCCGTCGTCGCCCGCGGCAGGCTGAATGTAGATGTCATCAAAAAGGCCGGATCGAAGCAGCTTTCCGTTGGACGTGCAATTCAGTGCGACACCGCCGGCCATCGCCAGCTTGCGCAAGCCAGTGTGCCGGCCGAAGTGCCCGCAGAGATGTTCCATAGCCCGGTCGAGACCGGCCTGTAAGGCTGCGGCGACGTCCCGGTGGTCGTCGGTGATCGGGTCGTCCGGCATCCGCGGCGGACCCAAATGCTCGGTGAGATGGCGACGGGTGGCCAGGTGATTCTCCCGCTCTTCGCGCGTCTGGTTCAACGCGAGCGGGGGAATACGGATGGAACCGTTGGGGCGAAGGTCAATTGCCTGTTCGAAGAATGCTTGGAACCGTTCCGGATCACCGTACGGCGCCAGTCCCATGATCTTGTATTCGTCGGCGCCGAAATTGAAACCGAGATGGAGCGTCACGAGTGAATACAAGATCCCGATCGAGTGGGCCGCTGAGATCTCGTGAAGCTTCTCCAATCGTCTCGCGCTCGCTCGATAGACGGTCGCGCTGACGACCTCACCCATTCCGTCGATAACGACGACCAAGCATTCGTCGAACCCGGACGTGAAGTACGCACTCGCCGCGTGGGCCAGGTGATGGCCGACGTGATGGACGCGGTCCGCGGGAAAGCCCTTCAGATCTCGTTCCGCGAGACGCAAAAGTGCTTCGCGGGAATAGACTTCGCGGTACAGTTCCGAGGCCGCCGGGTCGAGCGCAAAGAGTTCCTGGAAGGGTTCGTAGTCAAACCCGTGCGCCAGTTGATCGACGTCCTCGAGCGCAAGACCGGCCTCCGAAAGGCAGTACTCGATTGCCCGGAGCGGGAACCGCGCACTGTGCTTCTCGCGATTGAACCGCTCTTCTGCTGCGGCAGCGACGACCTGGCCATCGACTACTAGGGCGGCCGCGGCATCGTGACCCTGCGAGATCCGATACTCACGCTCGTCGAGCGAGGGCCAGTGAGCCCGCTTGAACGGCATCGAATTCTCAAAGCCGCTAATTCCCAAGATATTCATGCCAAGTATTCCTGCGAGTCGCGCCGCATCTCCTGGAACTGAACTCGTCGTCCGTCCGGACTCCTCGGTCGTTAGTTTGGGGCAACTGACGTTCGTACGCCAATTCGGCTCGCCGCCAGCCAACGCTTGGACGGTGACGACGGACGATACATTACAAGTGATGCGGGTCTCGTGACCCAGGAAGGCGATCTAATAGCGGATCGGTCGGCTGATGGCGGTTTTCGGCGCGCCGATGCGGCTCTCCGCGTCTTTGCTTGATTGCCCGGTGGCTGGTTGACCGACGCCCTATCCTTGTTGAGGGGGCGACAGGGACAAGGGAGGGATAGGGGCTTTCATGGAGCACCAGTCGCCTTCGAGGGCTACATCAGACCTCGACGTCGTGGATCACGACGTTCTTCTCGTCAGCATGCCATTTGGTTCTCTGTGCGATCCGTCGATTGCGCTGGGGCTCCTGAAGGCTGGTCTCAACCGTGCTGGAATAAGCTGCGCCGTTAGATATTTCACGTTTCCATTCGCAGCGAAGATCGGGGAGCAGCTGTATCACGATCTCGCTAACGGGAAGCCGAGAACCGTGGCGATGCTCGGAGAATGGTTGTTCACCGAAGCGCTATGGGGGCCAGGGCGCCTAGACGACGATGCCTATGTGAAAGAGGTGCTGCGGGAGCGCGGCCGCGGCTCATGCAACGATCACTCCACTGTCCCACCGGCGCGCGATTGGTTCGACGCTGGGGCGGGTGGGGACCCTGCGGCCCCGGCGGATCGCCTGCGCGAGGACTTCATCGAAACCGTGTTGCGGACCCGTGCCGCAGTGGCGTCATTCCTCGACGACTGCGTCGATGAAGTGATGCGCCGTCGCCCGCGAATTCTGGGCTTCACCAGTGTATTTCAGCAACAGATCGCTTCCCTGGCACTGGCGTCACGGGTTAAACAAGCCCTACCGGAAACATTCGTTTTGATTGGCGGCGCCAACGTCGAAGGTGTCATGGGCCTGGAGTCGGTGCGCCAGTTCAGCTTCCTCGACGCTGCGGTGTCGGGCGAGGCCGATACGGTATTTCCGCAGCTAGCGCTTCGAGTCTTGGCTGGTGAGGCCATCGACGACCTACCTGGCGTCATGACTGGCCGGACCCTTTCGCTGGCCGATGCGCCATCGAAGGCGGCGGGGTTAGTTGACCTCAATGCGCTGCCCTATCCGGACTATGACGACTACTTCCAACAGTTGCACTTCGCATCCGGCGTCGCCCCGTCACCGGTTCGGGTGACGTTTGAGACGTCACGAGGGTGCTGGTGGGGCGCCAAACATCACTGCACGTTCTGCGGTCTCAACGGCTTAAGCATGGCGTATCGCAGCAAACAGCCGCAGCGCGCGCTCGATGAGTTGATGGCGTTGAGTCGACGCTATCCCGACCGTCCAATAAGCGTCGTCGACAACATCCTCGACACCAGCTATTTCCGGACTTTTCTTCCTCGGCTGCGCGATAGCGCCGCAGCGCTGAACCTGTTCTACGAAATCAAGGCGAACGTCTCGAAGGATCAACTGCGCGTGCTGCGTGACGCTGGTGTCACCGAGGTGCAACCGGGTATCGAGAGTTTGAGCTCCCACGTCCTGCAGTTGATGCGCAAGGGTGTCACCATGTTGCAGAACATTCAGACGCTCAAGTGGTGCAAAGAATTGGGCGTCGACGTGACGTGGAATGTGCTTTCTGGCTTTCCCGGTGAAACGGTCCACGATTACGAGCAGTTCGCAGCAACGGTGCCGTTACTGACCCATCTGCAGCCGCCGGGTTTCAGGTCTCCGATTCGGCTCGACCGGTTTAGCCCCTACTTCGAACAGGCCCAGCAGTACGGCATCACCAACGTCAGACCGCATTTGGCCTACCGGCACTTGTACGACTTGCCGGTGTCGGCGATTGCTAACCTTGCCTACTTCTTCGAATTCGACTACGCCGACGGCCGGCAGGTCCACCAATACACCGCCCCCTTGCTGGAGCAACTCGATGCGTGGACGCAGCACCACCCCACAAGCGAACTCCTCACTGCCGACAACGAAAATCACTTGCTGGTATGGGATCTTCGGCCCGCGGCACGCCGACCGTTTCAGGTGCTCGAGGGACTCCACCGCGAGGTGCTTCTGGCGTGCGACAGGGTGCACGGCATAGGCCGCCTTCAGGCACTCGCCGAGCAGCACTGCGGCCCAGACGCTCTGCCAGGCGTGCTCGCCGATCTCGTCGACGCCGGTCTGCTGCTCACCGAAGACGGTCACTATCTGACGCTCGCGCTGCCGTTGGAAGGCTATTCGCCCCCCGAGCACGTGATAGAGAAGTGTCAGGCGATGCTGGAGGATTTTGGTAGACAAAGCAAAGACGGTCCCATTTGTACAGTGCTTGACAACCAGACTTCGGTAGTGGCGCGAGTTGACGGCAGCGCAGCAGCCGAAATCCTCTGATCCGCAGGCAGATCAGTTTGAATAAAACCCCGCCTCACGAAGCGGTTTCGCTGCCCGGCTTCTAGTTACCGGATCGAGGGCGAGTCGAGTCACCGCGGCGAGGACGATGGCGTCGACAACGCCGACAGTTCGTCGACGGTAACTGCCACGGTCTCTACCTTCGCGATGTGTCGCGGCGGCGCCTGGTTGGCGTCAATTGGATCGGGAGAGAGAAAGCTTTTGAGGTTCTCACCGACGTCGTCGGCGGCGAACACGTTGGCGAAGTCCTCCAATGGCCGGACTTCGCCGAATAGGTCGGCGACGTCGTGGCGAGTCAGGAAGTCGAGAGACTCGGAGAACGTCCCGTACGACACCGCCTCGAAAATCACTTCCTTACGCACGGCCGCCGCGAGGTCGATTGCCACCGGGGCGGGCGGTCGACTCTTGAGCACGACGCGACCGCCGGGGCGTAAGACCCGGATGATCTCGTCGAAGGCCGGCGCGATGGGTTGGGTCTCGACGACGAAGTCGTAAGCATCCGTTTCCAGGGGCAGCGACGGATCCACCCGGTGCGTCTCGACGGCCGAAAAGCCCGCCGTCCACAGCACTCGCTTGGTCAGCTCGGCGATCCGGTTATCGCCATAAACTAGGCCGCGCTCCCCTGGCTGGATGCCGGCCTTCAGCACGGCAAGCGAGGCGCATACCGGTTCCGCATAGGCGCCTTCCCTAAAGGACAGCGTCTCCGGCAGGTGGTGCACCACCTGAGCCGGCACGGCGATGTACTCCGCAAAGGCTCCGTGCAGGGAAACTCCGAGGAATTGGTGGTGCGGGCAGCATTCCGGCATGCCGCCGGTGCATCGGACGCACCTTCCGCAGGGGACCGCCGGCATGACGACTACCCGGTCTCCGGCGGCAAACTCGTGATCGCCCCGCCCGTCCGCGGCGACAACACCTGCAAACTCGTGCCCGAGAATCACGGGGTCAGCGGATGACAGCTTCCCTTGAGCGACGAAAACGTCGGTGCGGCACACGCCCGCCACCCCGACCCGGATGAGGACCTCTCCCGGTCGGGGTTCAGGCACCGGCACGCGGCGCATCAGCACGGAAGGCCCCTGCTTGACCACCGCCCGCATCTCCGTCACCCTGCGCATTTCCTCCCGAGTGCGACGCCTGCTAAGGGCACGGACGGTTTCAATTTTTGGCGCTGCGCCGAACTGCGCCTCTGGTCGGGCGTAGTTTACCCCCGCGTTTGCCGAGAGGCGCGCGCTACGAGCAAGTTGTGTCGGCGACATGAAATATTTGTGCAAGCGACCGCAGACAACTTCCGCGACTGGCACAATTTGCTGACACCGAAGGAGTCGCCACAATTTGCTGATCGCTGACGAATTCGTAAAGTGGCTCTTGCCGCGAGATGTCAAGATCGGCGAGTGACGGCGAAGTTTGCCGAGTAGGCGCGCACAGTGGCATAGGAGGTTGCGGTGCATCTCCGCGAAGAGATAGCGGGCGCGCGGCCCGCCGAGGCCGACCCGCACGTGAACCGCTATGACCGTCTCTGATCGCCCACTCGCACCAACCGCCCCGGCGGACCTGCGACGGGTCGCATTGCTGGAGTTGATGCCGGCAGACGTTCGTCGGCTGGTGGAGGCGTCGTTTACACCAGTGAGCTTCGGCTTCGGCGAGGTGATTGTCGCCGAAGGCGATCGGGCGGACGCAATGTTTGTGATTCAGTCCGGTACGGCGCAGGTGATCAAGGCCGGTGACGGCGGCGAAGACTTACCGCTCAACGTTCTGCGCTCTGGCGACATCTTCGGTGAACGATCGTTGCTGGATCCCGAGCGGCACCGTGCGGCCACGGTACGTGCTTCCAGCCCGGTGCAGGCGCTGCGGCTGGACCGCGGGATATTCGAGGCCTTGGTCCGTAGCGAGCCGGAGGTGGGCCGCTACGTCGACCTCGATATCCGGCGCCGCGAGCTGGGCGATTTCCTCCGCCAATACACCGCGTTCGATGCCCTTCCGCCCGACGGAATGCGAGTGCTGCTAAACGGGCTGGTGCCCAAGGCGGTCAGCGCCGGGGAGTTGGTAATCCGGCAGGGTGAGCCGGCCGGCCCGATGTATGTCATCCGCCATGGCCGGCTGCGCGCCTATGTTGATGCCGACGGCACCCGCGAACCGCGTACGGATCTACGTCCTGGGGATTTCTTCGGCGAGGTGTCGTTGCTGCGCGGTACCGATCGCGCGGCCACCGTCAAGGCCGTCACCGATTGCGAGTTGTGGGCGCTGGAGCCGGATTTGTTTGCCGAGCTGGCTGCCGAATACCCCAAGTTTCGAGAAGGCTTCGAGCAGCGCGTCTCCGCCTACGACTACCGCCGCTTCGCGCAGGTCCCGCCCGATTTCGCTGAGGAGTTGCTGCCGGCGAATGCCGCTGGACCCGAGGTCCTGAGCGACGAGCAGAATCGCGCCGCTGCGACCTCGTACCCGCAACAGACGCCGGGCGACATCGACATCGAGCAATTCGACGGTTTCGTCCGCCCCCGCAAGCGCATCCGCTTTTTTCCCGTTGTCCTGCAAAACGATGCAACTGAGGCCGGTGCCGCGTCCCTGACGATGATGTGCCGTTACTACGGCCGCAGCGTGTCATCCGCGCATGTGCGAGAGAAAGTTCATACCGCCGTTGATGGGACGAGCCTGTTAGGCATCAAACAGGGTGCCGAGGCGCTTGGGTTCAAGGTGTGCGCGGCGAGGATGCCCAAAAGTCGGCTGGATTCAATGCCGCTGCCGGCGATTTTGAATTGGACCAACAATCACTGGCTCGTCCTCTACCACCTCGACGCTCGGCATGCCTGGGTTGGCGATCCAGCCCGGGGGCGCCGCCGACTGGAGCGATCCGAACTAGAGGCGAATTGGTCGGGCTACGCGGCCTTGGTGTCCCCCACCGAGGCGCTGATGGAGGTCCCGGAGGAACGTTCGCCTGTCGGCTGGTACATCCGATTCTTCGAGCCTTACCGGCGCACGTTGCTCCTGGCGCTTGCGCTGGCCTTCCTATCGGCAGCCGGCTCGATGCTCATTCCGGTCTTGAGCAAGGTCATTGTGGACAAGGTCATCCACCTCCACGACGTGGGCCTGTTGACCGTCCTCGTGCTGGCCATGTTTGCCGCGCTGGTGATATCCGTGATGGTCACGATCGTCCAGAAGTTGCTGCTCAGCCGCATCGCGGTGCGGGTCGACCGGGAGACCCTGAAATCGCTTTCCGAGGCGCTGCTGGCTTTACCGATGAGGTACTTCCAGGCTCGGCGTGTCGGCGACATCGGGCGCCGGCTTAGCGGCTTGCAGACCGTGCGCGAGATTGCGATAGCCAGGGGGGTGCTTTGCCTGGCCGCGGCCGCTCAGGTGGTCGTCGCCGTCATCATCATGGGCGTTTTCAGTTGGCGCCTGACGCTTGTGTATGTGCTCACTGCCGCGCCGCTTTACGGAGCGCTGATGTGGTATGCCCAGGCGCGCGTGCGGCCAACTTACGAGGGGCTCGAAGTGTGTTGGGGCCGATACCAGTCCCGCCAAATCGACTCCATCAGGGGCATCGAGACGGTCAAGGCGATAGGCGCCGAAGAGTCGTTGCGCCGAATGATGCTCAATGAGTTCGACGATCTGTCGGACAAGGTATACCGGGCGGATCGCGCACTAATGCTGTACAACGGAGCGGTCCAACTGATCTCTTTTCTTTCGCTTGCCCTCTTTTTGTGGCTCGGGGCGCTCCAGGTGTTGGACCACCAGTTGACGGTGGGCGGACTGATCTCCTTCAACGCTCTGGTGCTGCTCACCAATCAGCCCATCGTCACAGTCGTATCGTCGTGGGATGTGCTGCAGCACACGGTTGTTCTGCTCGGTCGTCTCAACGATGTCCTCGAACAGGAGCCCGAGCAGGGAGCCGATCATTCGACCTTGACGCCGGTGAAATCCATTTCCGGCCATATTCAGTTCCGGGGCTTGACTTTTCAGTACCCCGGGCCGGCTCAGACGCCGGTGCTCGACGAGATCGATTTCGAGGTCCAGCCAGGTACCCGTGTCGCGATAGTCGGTCGAAGCGGTTCTGGCAAGACAACACTCATCAAGTGCTTGTGCGGACTGCTGGAGCCTACACAGGGCGACATCCTCTACGACAACCGGGAGTTGAGCGGCCTGGATCTGCACGACCTCCGCCGCCAGATCGGCTTCGTGCTGCAAGAGAACCACATGTTCGACGCGACGATCGCAGAGAACATCGCCTTTGGCACCGACCAGCCTGACCCAGAGCAGGTGATGTGGGCGGCGCGGGTGGCCAACGCCGCGACCTTCATCGAGCGCCTGCCGTTGGGTTACGAAACCCGCATCGGCGAATCCGGCCTGCTGCTGTCCGGCGGGCAGCGCCAACGGATCGCGATCGCGCGGGCCGTCTATCACCGTCCTCCGGTGCTGGTCTTCGACGAGGCCACCAGCGCGCTCGACACTGAGTCGGAGCGAGCGGTGAAGGAAAATCTTGACCAACTCTTGCGGGGACGTACTTCGTTTGTGATCGCCCATCGGCTCAGCACAGTCCGCGACGCCGATATCATCCTGGTGCTCGAAAACGGCCGGCTCGCCGAACGTGGCACACACGACGAGCTAATGGCGCGCGAGGGGTTGTACTACTACCTGTGCAGCCAGCAGCTTGCCATGTGAGCTGCCCAACTGGCGACTATCCGCCCCCGGCCCTGCGGGCCGCGTGGGCTCCGGTGCGGCGGCCGAAGAACGATCCTTCGCCGAGCTGGGTGCCGCTGGCGTAGCCCTTGCCGTCCTGGGCGATGTTGGATGCGCATGCACCCACCGCATACAGGCCGGCGATGGTGGTGCCGTCCTCGCGCAGCACCTGACCGTCGACGGTGACCGCCAGACCGCCCATCGTGAATCCGGAGTACATCGCTCGTCCGAGCGACAGATCGAACACTGCCCAGGGTCCATTATCCTGCGGCGCAACATATTCCGGCTGCTTGTGAAAGTCCGGATCCTCACCCTTGGCGGCAAACTCGTTGTAGCGGTCCAACGTCGCCGCGACGTTGCCCGCTGGTATGTCGAGTGCGGTCTCCAATTCGGCGATCGTCTCGTAGCCGTCGAGGAACCGGATCAACGGCATCGCGGGCATCTCGGTATGGGCTTCGTCAACGATCAGGTATGCGGTCTGTTCCGGCTGCTCCAACACGAAAGCCGAGGTGCGCGAGTGGTAGGAGTCCTCGGCGACGAAGCGCTTGCCCTCCTTGTTCACGATCACACCCGTCAGCAGGATTTCGGGCGGATAGGCCGCCGCGGTGATGAACTTTTCGTTCATGTTCTCGGCGACGCCTCCTACCGAGACGCCCATCCGCAGGCCCAGTCCGTCGTCGTTGGGATTGCCCAGGATGTAGGGCGCAACGAGGCCATGGTGCTTGGTACGCCGCGGCTGGCCCAGCGCGGGCGTATGTTCGGCGACCATCTCCGGGTTCATCGCGAAACCGCCCGCGGCAATGATGACTGATTTGGCTTTGACCGCACCGGTTTCGGTGAATTGCTTCCAGGCGACGCCGACCACGGCGCCGTCGCCGTCCAGGATCAGGTTGGTTGCCCCAGTCTCGTATCGGATCTGCACTCCCAGGTCGTCGGCGCGTTTGACCAGCAGGTCGATCACCATAGACGCACCACCGAGCTCGCCCGGCACCGGCACCGAGTGCCCGCGCGGCGAGGGTTTGGCCTGCTCGCAGAACGGCCACACCTTTTCGTTGCCGGTATAGCTCAAGCCTTCCGTACCCGGTGGCACGACCACCTTGCCCGGGTAAAAGCTGCGTTCGAATTGAAAGCCCAAGTCCTCCAGCCAGTTGAAGTGCTCGACGCTGCCGTCGCAATAGGCGCGAATCTTCGCGTGGTCGGGTTGGCGCGACACCGCGACCAGATACTTGTACATCTCCTCTGGCGAGTCGGGATGCCCGGTCGCCTGCTGGACCGCGGTGCCGCCGCCGAGGTAGAAGTGCCCGCCGGCTAGCGCGGTGGTACCACCGGCCGCAGCTGCGCGCTCCAGCACTAGGACCCGTGCGCCAGCGGCGGCCGCGCTGACCGCGGCGCAGCCACCGCCGATGCCGAAACCGATCACGACGACGTCGACATCGTCGGACCACGACGACACGTCGTCAGCGCTGAAAGTTGCTGGGATTTGGGTACTCACCGCTGCTCCCGCTTGATGTAGTCGAAGAACTGCCGCATCTCGGCAGAGAAATGGGCGACCTCCACGAACGGCACCCCGGCCTGCGGGGCAGACAGATAGGCGAACCGCAGACCGCCGGGCATCAGGCCCTGCTGAACCACCGATGCACCGTGCTCGGCGGCGGCGGCCAAGGTGTCCGCGAACTCCTCGAGGCTGTCGGCCTCCACGCAGATGTGGTGCAGACCCGGCCCGCTGTCGCGCAGAAAGTCACTATAGATATTAGGGCCGCGGACCGGTGCGATCAGCTCCAGCTGCATCTCGCCGAGGTAGCTCAGTGAAATGCTCGCGACGAAGTCGGCCGGTCTGCCGAGGTAGCTGCAGGTGTCCGGCGCAAAGTGCACGTCGGGCAACCTCACCCACTTTTTGACGCCTAACAGGCCGGTGAGGGCCGTTTCCGTGGCGTCCAGGTCGTGCGTCACCCAGGCGATCTGTACCGGCGACCCGACGGAGAGGCTCATCGCATCGCAGGATAGCCCAGCGTCTCACCCGCCAAGAAAGATGTTGCCATCGCCCGTTGTTTCAGCCGCCGCGGCAAGCGATTGAACACGTTCTAATTCGGCAACGAAGCCCGGTATCGCATCGGATCGACGTCGGGCTGGGTCAGCACACCGACCAGCAGCCGAACCTGGGTGTCGAACACCGCTTCGGGGTCACTCAATGTGTCGGTGCCGTACTGCCCGAACACCTCCAGGCTGATCGCGCCCACCACACCGGCCCATATCGCGAAACACTTGGTGGTGACGGCATCGTCGCCGGGGAAACCAAACTCGTGCCGTAGTCGTTCGAAATCTGACGACATCGGTTGTGGCGCAGACGAATTAGTCAACATGATATCGCCGGTCGCGATACCGGCGGCCACGGCGTCGAACAGGGCGCTGACCACCCGCGTTCCGGGCCCGACCGTCCGCTCGGCGGGGGCCTGGTAGCCGGGCACCGGGCTGCCGTACAGCAGCGCCCAGCTGGCCGGGTGCGCGATGGCCCAGCTGCGGGCGGCATGCGCGATCGCGATGACGTCATCGCTCCACAGATCATCGGGAACTGCGTCGCGGGCGCGATCCACCTCGTCGGCGAGATCGGAGTAGGCGTCGACGAGCAACAACGTCAACAACTCGTCGCGGCTGGACACGTATCGATACACCGCGGACGACACCATCCCGAGGTCGCGGGCGATGGCGCGCAGCGACAGTCCGGCCGCGCCGTGTTCTACCAGGTGGCGCCGGCCGAGCTCGACAATCTGCGCTTCGATGCGTTCGCGTGAGTCGCGGCGCTTGCCCATCGACCCATTTTGGCACAAAAGAGATCGGTGCTCTTGCATTTCCGTTGTCGGTGTGGCACGGTCATATCCAACGAGAGCACCGCTCTCTAATCTGAGACGAGGAGGGACGAGTCATGTCGGTGCGATACGACGAACCCAATGGAGCGGCCCGGGCCGCCAACGCGCTGATCCGCGGGCTGGCCGAGTTGGGCATCAGCATCGCCGGTACCAGGGCGCTTCGCGTGCGCGGCCGCAAAACGGGCAAATTCCGCGGCGTGGTGGTCAACGTACTGACCGTGGACGGCGTCGACTATCTGGTATCCCCGCGCGGCAGCACCCAGTGGGTCCGCAATGTCCGAGCCGCCGGAGCCGTCGAGGTCGGGCCGCGCTGGCATCGCCGCCGGCAGCGCACCACGGAGGTGGCCGATGCGGCGAAGCCAGACCTGCTGAGGCGATACCTGGACAAGTGGTATTGGGAGGTCAAAGGCCACATCGCGGGGCTCACTCCCAACTGCGGCGATGACGAGTTACTGGCTGCGGCGCCGTCGATCCCCGTTTTCACGCTGGCAAATCCCAGCTGACTTGCTACGTGGACGGACGGCCGGACACTCCCACATCCTCGCGGACTTGCTGCGAGGTGGCCTGCCATGACACCGCCGCCGGGAAGCCGCCCCAGACGCTGTTCAATATTCCGACGATCAGTGTCTGTCCGGTGGGGCCGGTGATGTACACCGGTCCCCCGGAATCGCCCTTCTGGCTAATGGCGCCATTCCCCATCGTGAACCAGCCGTTGTTGACCGCTTGGACCGTTCCGCAGGTTTCGCCGGTGACGACGCCGAAGTGACAGACGTTTTCACCCTGCGTGACGACAAGACCCGGGTCCGATTGCAGCACGCGGCCGCCGGGCAGGATGTTGTTCGCTGCGACGCCGTCGGTCAGCACAATCGACTCGTAATCGGCGATCGCCTGGTCGGTGGCCACGACCGCGCCGTCAGGGGTGTTGGCCCGGAACGTCGCCAATCTGCCGATGACGTTGTTGTCCTTGTCGGTGACGGGTCCATCAGCATGGCAATGTCCTGCGGCGAACGCCACCCGCAGTCCCGGGTCGACGTAGCCCAAGGTGCACAGATGCTCGCCCTGGTGGATTTCCATCCCGGGGAAGACGAGCACGGGGTCGGCAGCGGCCAGCGCGGGAAAACAGGCAGCCAATATCCCGGCGGTAACGGTCGCGGCGAACGCGCGAACTGCCGGACGGCCCACCCTCGACTCCGATCCGTCGGGGGCCGGCGCGGCGCCGGCCGGCTATTAGATTAGCGACCCGGCACGTGTCGTGTTGAAGCCGGAGAGCCGATCGGTTGGGAGCGCGCCGGCCCGGTCCGGATTCGGCTGCGGGCCGCCGCGCTCCCGATACGCGATCAGGGAATCGTCAGCACCTGTCCAGGCTGGATCAGATCGGGGTTGGCGATGCCACTGGCATCGGCGATGACCTGATACTTGCTGCCGTCGCCGTAGAACCGCTCGGAGATGGCCCACAGTGTGTCGCCGGACTCGACGGTGTAGGTCCGCGCAGCGGGTGCCGGTTCGGGCTCGGGTGCCGGGGCGGCCTCCTCAACATGCTCGGCTTCGGCTGCCGGGGCGGCGGCTTCTGGCTCCGGCGGCGGCGGAGCATCGGTCTCGGTCTTGGTGGACCATGCCGCTCCGTCGCCGGAGTACAGCACCAGGTTGCGGTCGTCCTGCAGGACGAGCCGGACATTCTTCTTGCCCTTGGTGTCGGTGTGCCACACCGGCTTGTCGGCGGTGTAGACGACGAAATTGCCGTCGTGCTGTACCTCGGCGCGCACCACGTCCTGGCCTTCGGTCCCGGACGCCCAGATCGCGTGGCCGCGCGATGCCAGCACCAGGTTCCCGTCGTCTTGCAACGTCAGGGTGTAGGCCCCGTTGCTTGAGGTAAGCGAGTCACCCTTGACAAGTTTTTGTCCTTCGGTGAGCGTGTCTCCCACTGCATTCTCCTCGTCATCGCGGCCCGGGCGAATACCGGCCGGGCGTCATACAACTGTACGACGGAGCGGAGCTTACTGATCTTGGCTTTGCGATGGGGCCTTTCGGCTCGCCGAAATAAAAAACGATTGATGAACGATGGCTCACTGCCCATCTGGCGAGCACCGGCGCCTCGGTGGTGGACTACCGGGTCGGCGCCAGCGGGGCGGAGGCCTCGGGCCGGAGCGTAGCGCGAGGCTGCCAGCCCGGGGGACCGAAAACGTAGCCCAGCCGGTCGCGTAGGCGTTTCGCTGAGCGCAAATCGCGGGCGATAGAAAGGTATTCGTGAGTCTGCAACTTCCAGACGTTGAACGTATCGACTTGCTTGGTCAGGCCATAATGCGGACGAAATGTCTCTTGCCGGAAGGTGCCGAACAGCCGGTCCCAGACGATGAAAATCCCGCCGTAGTTCCTGTCGAGATACTCGGGGTCCATGCCGTGGTGCACCCGGTGATGTGATGGCGTGTTGAAGACGAACTCGAACGGCGTCCACATTCTGCCGATCCGCTCGGTGTGCACCCAGAACTGATAGATGAGGTTGACCGAGAAACTGACAAAAACCATCCAGGGTGCAATACCCAACAGCGGCAATGGAATCCACATCAAGATCTCGCCGCTGTTGTTCCATTTCTGGCGCAGCGCGGTCGCGAAATTGAAGTACTGGCTGGAGTGGTGGGCCTGGTGGGTGGCCCAAATCAGCCGAACCCGGTGCGCGATGCGGTGATAGCAGTAATACAGCAAATCCACGCCGAGAATCGCGATCACCCAGGTGTACCAGCGCGTCGCCGGTAAGTGCCATGGAGCCAAGTACGCATAGATCGCCGCATAGCCGAGTAGGGCAATGAATTTCCAACCCGCCGTGGTCGCCACCGAAACCAGCCCCATCCAGATGCTCGCCCAGGAATCGGCGGTCAAGTAGGCACCCGACCCCGGCCGGGCTCCGGCTTCCGCGTTGGCTTCTCGCTCAATGTGTTCCAGTTTGCGGGCGGCTGTCCATTCCAGAATCAACAGCACGAGGAAAAACGGAATCGCGAACAACACCGGATCGCGCATCTGCGCGGGCAACACCGATAAGAAATCCGCGATCGCACTCACATCCCATACCCTACGACGTCGGCGACCCGCGCTTGGCGGCTGACCGGAACTGATTGTCCGGACGGGCTAGTCCGCGTGCGGGGCGCGGGGCATCGGGTCGTCCTGGTCGCCGGCATACCAGTGCACCGCCTGAACGCCTGACTGCAAAGACAGGTCCGCGACGAGCTGCTCCAGACGGGCCGGCGCGTGCCTGTCGCTGATCAGGTACGCCGTCAACGCGATGCTGTCGTCGCCCGCACGCCCGGTGTGGATGCCGCGCAGCACGAAGTCGCCACCGCTGGTGTGCTGGACAATCTGGGCGCGCACGTATTTCTCTTGCTTGGGTCGACAGATCACCTGCACTTGGTAGGGCTGGTCATCCTCGTCCTCTTCCACCACGTTGCCGCCGCGGTCGATCAGGTGGCCCAGGGGTCGCCCCAGCAGGTGAATTCCGACGATGGTGCCGGTGGCGATCAGGGCGAACAGCGGATGCCCGCCGGCCGCGAGCACACCGACCGCGGCTGAGCACCACAGGGTTGCGGCGGTGTTGAGTCCGTGTACGTTGAACCCCTCGCGCAGGATCACCCCACCGCCGAGGAAGCCGACCCCGGACACCACGTAGGACGCGACCCTGGTCGGGCTGCTGTCGTTCGTAACGACCGCATAGAGCACGAACAACGTCGCGCCGGTGGCCACCAGCGCGTTGGTGCGCAGCCCGGCCCGCCGTGCCTGCCACTGCCGCTCAATCCCGATGAGGGCACCGCAGCCGACCCCGACGCCCAGACGCAGCAGGAATTCAGCGATACTCAGCGTCTGCATGACGGGTTCTCCTTTCTTCTGCTCTCCTGCGCAGGGCCGAGTATCAGTTTGGCGGAGTTCGGCGAGATTGGTGCCGTGTCGACGACAGTAACCTTAGCCAGCCACCATGGACTGGCGGCAGCGTCTCAGCGCGCCACCGAGAGCATGGATGGCCTCATGGCGACGTCCTTGACTCGGTGGGTGACCATTTCCCAGGCCGACGGCGCGTAGTACGTCGTGACTTCCTCGAATCCGTCGACCCGAGTAATTGTGATCACGCCGGTGTCGTGGTTGATCGACAGGTGGTCACCTTCGGTTTCGTGGACTTCTCGTCCGTTAGCGAGCCGAATTATGAACATAATAATTTCTCCTTTCCCGATCTCTCATTGCATTTTCGATCGACTCAGCGGTTCAACGACATTAGGAGCTACCGAGTTGAATGGCCTTGACCACCAGCAGAATCGCCCCGAGGACGAGATAGCCGCGCAAAGCCAACATGCCTAGTCGAGTTCCGACCGACCAGGTCACTGGCTCCAGCAAGGTCAACGGCGGCATCCGCCATGTGGTCCGGTCGGCCTCGGCCAACACATTGGAGAGCTGTTTGGGCGCAGGTGATTTCGACCGCCGAAGGCCAGACCACCGCAGTACCCCGAAAGCGACTCCGCCGCAGACGCCGAAGCCAAGGATGAGGTAGGCGACGATCGCGACGATGTCGCGGTCGGGGAATACCGTTGTTGCCATCAATATCCCGGACAACAGCAATAGCACGCCAACGATGACGCTGGCTATCACATTGAGCCACAGCCGGTTCACCCACGGACCCAGGACTTGCCGGTCGTTGCACAACAGCAGCAGAAAGACGGTCGCGCTGGGTAGCAGCAATCCGGCCAGCGCTTGCACGCCGGTGGTGATCAACCCCAAAGGCGCGCCCGGGATCATCACGATTGCCGCCGCGATCACGACCATGCCGGTGTAGGAAAAATAGAACGGTTTGGCGTCGGCGAATCCGCGATGCAGCGAGTGCTTGAGCCCGAATACATCCCCGAACGCGTAGCTGCTGGACAGGGTCACCGCGGCCGCGCCGATGATAGACGCATCCAGCAACACGATCGCGAATATCGAGCCGAGGGCGTGATTGTGTTGGCCGAGCAGGTGTGCGAGCACGCCGGCGTCGACGAAACTGCCTCGGCTGTGGGTGGCGCGAGCGGCCCAATCGCCGGTCATCACCAACGCGGCGGCGCCGGCAACGACGACGAACGCACCTATTGTGGTGTCGGCTCGCTCGTAGCCGATGAAGCGCGGGGTGATGCGCTTGTCGACGATGTTGGACTGCTGAAAGAACAGTTGCCACGGGGCGACGGTGGTGCCGACCATGGCAATGATCAACAACACAGCGTCCGAGTTAACCCCACCCGTCACGCCGGGTACTACGAACGATTTCGCCGCGTGCCCGAAGTCTGGATGAGCCATCAGCAGCATGGGAACCTGCACCAGCGTGATCGCAATGAACACCAACATCGCGCGTTCCCAGCGCTTGAAGCTGCCGGTGGCCATGATGGCGATCAGCGCAACCGCGGCAAACGGGACGACCACATATCTGGGGATGCCGATATAGTCGGCCGCCAAAGTGACGCCGATGAATTCGGTAACGAGGGTAAGAAAGTTCAGCAGGAACAGGTCACCGACGGAGAACCAGCCCCAGCCGCGGCCGAACCGTTCGTTGATCAGCCGCGCGTGCCCGACGCCGGTGACCGCACCAAGCCTCACCACCATCTCCTGATTGACAATCAGCACCGGGATCAACAGCAGCAGCACCCACAGCAGGCTGTACCCGTAGTTCTGCCCGGCCTGCGTGTAGGTCGCGACACCGCCGGCGTCGTTGTCGCCCACCATCACAATCAAGCCGGGCCCGACGATCGCCAGCAGGGTTAGCAGGCGCACCTTAAGGGTGCGCGGACGATCAGTGTCGCTGATGCTGATCCGGCCCAGCGCACCCTCGATGTCACCGACGTGCGCGCTGTCCAGCACCGCGGTGCGGGGCGCCGCGCTGCGGGGCGCTACCGGTGGTGCGATGTCGACGACATCGCGGTCCAGAGTGGTCATGACCAGTCACTCCCGTCGTTGCTGCTTGCCATCGATTCGTCGGTCGAGGAACTCGGTTGCCGCACGGGACGTGGACCGGGTTCTCGTCGACGCCAGTCGTCGGGAATGGTGGCTTTGAGCACGTCGTCGACCGTGACAACCCCGAGTACGCGATCCTCATCGTCGACGACCGGGATGGCGTGCAGGTTGTAATCGGCCATCAGCACCGCGATATCGGCCAGTTCTGCGTCGGGAGCAACCTGGATCGGATTCGAATCCATCAGTGTGGCAACCACATCCGTGGGATGCGTCTGCAACAACGCAGTCACCGGCACTACGCCGTCGAGCTGTCCCTGGTCGTTCAGCACGTGTATCTGCAGGAGCGCCTCCGGCTCCACGGCCTGGGCGGTACCGATGAGCGCGAGGGCTTCTCCCGCTGTGGCCCAAATTCCGCAGCAGACGATGTCGACATTCATCAATCCGCCCGCGCTGTCGGGATTGAAGCCCAGAAGGGTGATCACCTTGGTGCGCTGCGGCGCAGGCATCAACTCCAGAACCCGGCGCCGGCGAGACTGACGGAGGCCCATGATCGCGTCAGCGGCGTCGTCGGCGCGCATCCGGCTGAGCAAGGCCGCCACGTCGCCGGCGGGCATGTCGTCGAGCAGCCGGCTGGCCTTGTCCGGTTCGAGCTCCTCGAAGACATCTGCTTCCAGGTCGGGGTAGCTGCGCACGCGGTTCAGGATTTCGTCGCCCTCGGTCTCGTTGGCCTCTTCGAGCAGGTCGGCGATTTGCGCGGGCTTGAGCGCCGCAACTCGCCCGAAAACGCGACGCACGGCAATCGACTGGTCGTGGCCGATCAATGGTTCAAACGCCTTCCAATCGCGGGAAGCCTGGCCGCCCTGTGTTTTCAGCAGTCCGAACAGCCGGGGCGGGCGCCGGGTGTCCAGTCGCGCCAGCACCCAGCCCTCTCCGCTCTCTTCGAGTTCAACGTCGTAGGCGCGCACCAACTCGCCCGCAGTCACGTCGATCAGCCGATATCCGAGTACGTCAGATCGCAACAGCACCTCACCGTTGCGGCGCTCGAACCGCCGCGGGTCAATCTTGTTGTGTACCAGGATTACCCGGTCTGGTTCGAATCGCCGAATAGACCCGCTGCCGACGAATACCTGCCGGCCGCCGACGCCGGCCACGATGCCAGTGACCAGCGGGTAGGTCTCCGAACTGCGCAGTCGCACAATGATGTCGTCAACGCGGCCCACTGCTTCGCCGGACGGCGTTACCACGGGGGCGCGCAACAGCTGAGACAAATGAATCAACGGCGTACCGGTACCGACGTCGTGGGGCCTGGTGGCTGGCTGGCTCATGGCTATCCCTTCTCAATACGCATTCGGGTCAGTGGCTGGTGGCGCCTGTTAGGCCCAGCTGGAGCCGACGGCGCTGTCGGTGGAGCTCATGTTGTTGCCGGCGTTTTGCACGCTTTGGCCGTGGGAGTTGGCCTGCTGGTAGATGACCTGGAAGTTGCGGCCCAATTGGGTGATGAACTCCTGGCAGGCCACCGAACCCGAGCCGCCCCAGAAGTCGCCGGCGGCCAGCACATCGCGCACGATGGACTGGTGCTCCTGCTCCAGGGAGGCGGCCTGGGCGCGGATCAAGGCGCCGTGGGAATCCACGTCGCCGAACTGGTAGCTGATCGACATTGCTTTCCTCCTACAAGTTTTCGGTGTTGGGCTAGCTGGACAGGAGCCGCTGGGAAGCCTGCTCTTGCTGCTCGTA
>NZ_DATMLH010000288.1:0-77869 GCF_035570115.1 Mycobacterium sp. | reverse complement strand
CGGAGCGAAGAGTCGAGACGACCGCGACGAAGTCATAGCGGCCGACGTGGCGCTCTGACCTGCGGCGCTACGAGCTGGCTCACGGCTCATGCACTGTTTCGCCACCGTGACGTTCGTCGCATGTGTAATGGATTTGGCGCTCTCGGCGTTGTTACCCGCATGGAGTCGAGATGAAGTTCAAACTTCTTCGCCTCAGCGCTGCGATCCTCGGCGCTGCTGCGGCGATTGCGTCTTCTGCTGCGGTTGCCAGCGCTGATCCGCCAGACCCGCACAAGCCGGACATGACGAAGAGCTACTGCCCGGGTGGGCAATGGGGTTTTGGCAGTCTGGGAGTGTGCGACGGCGAGAAGTACCCGGACGGGTCCTACTGGCACCAGTGGATGAAAACATACATCGGCGGACCGAAATGGTATTACGACTGCGTCGGCGACAGCGGCAACAATACTTTCCCGGCACCGCCACCGCCTGGTGGCTGCGACGGGGCAATTCCGCCCGCGCCGCCTGCCCCGCCCGCAACTTGACCGCAGCTGGCGGGTGGCCGCCAGCCGACCGCGACGCCAGTACCTGCTTTGCGGCGCGGCGACATTAGTGCTTGAACGCGCCAAAACCGTTACGCAGAAACGGACTCCGATGCAGCAACCCTGGGCATGACCTCGGTCCCGAACAGCTCGATCGAACGCATGACCTTCTCGTGAGGTATCCCGCCAATTGCGTGACTGGTGATGATCTGATCGACATCGAGAGCTGCGAAAGAGTTGATCGTGTTCACACACTCGTCAGGAGTGCCGACACTGATCACACCCAAGTCAATCAACGCGTCGATGACGTTGCCGTACTTGCCTACGAGCCGCTCAATGTCGGCGGCGTCTTCTGGCAGCATCTTCGCGTAGATCTCGTAGCCGGGCTTGCCTGACACGGTTGAGAAGAGCTGGAATACGCTCGCGCTGTACCACTCGACCGCGGGACCGCCTACCGCGCGCGCCTCGTCGCGTGATTCGGCGCAGTGAGTCAGCACATAGGCCGCAATCTGATCGTTGATCTCTTCCGGCGGCTTCGGGCATTGCTTGATCGCGTCGCGGTATACCTCGATCAACGGCGCGAGTTTCTCGGCATGGCCGATAATGAACGCGAGAACACCCAAACCGTTGCGGCCGGCGATCTCAAAGCTTTCAGGACTGCTCGCGGCCATCCACATTGGAGGGCCAGGGCGTTGGACCGGTTTCGGCCAGACCTCGCGCGACGGCAGCTTCATGAAGGTGCCGTCGATACCCGGGTACGGCTCATCTCGCCACATCTTCGGGATTTCCCGCATGGCCTCCAACCACATCCCGCGGGCGTCAGCAGGATCGATCCCATAGGCGTCCAATTCGCTTGCCGTAGCGGCGCGACCAGTTCCGAACTCGACACGGCCCTTCGACAGAATGTCCAGCGCAGCGATCCGTTCAGCCACATGGAACGGCGGGTTGAAGTTGGGCGGCAACAGAACGACCCCATGACCGATACGGATCCGCTCGGTGTGCTGAGCGAGCGCCGAAAGCCAGATCTCTGGAGAAGAGCCATGCGAGTACTCCGTGAGGAAATGGTGCTCGACATGCCAGGCATAGTCGAAGCCAACACGTTCCGCGAGCTTGGCCTGCTCGATGGCGTCCCAGTAATGGTTGTACTCAGCCTTGTGCGCCCATGGCCGAGGCCCGAGTTGCATCTCCCACAATATCCCGTACTTCATTGAATGCCGGCTCTCCTTTTTGCTTGGTGATACAGCCAGTTAAAGAGAAGAGCACCACGGCTCGGGCACGGGAACATGCGTAATAGCTACGCTACGTAGCCGCAGCCGCATCGACGCCGCGGTTGATCAGCCCATGCGCTGAGCCGAGTTGCAGAGCGTAGTCGATACGCTTCGGCACGCCAGCGCGCCGGCGTTAACTGTTACGGGTGAGCGCTGAACGCAACAAATGCACGCTGCCCGTCAGTCAGGGCATCGCGAAATGCATGTGACCGATCACCTGAGAACAGCAGCCCGCTGCTGGCCCACACGATGCGGTTTTGGTGGGCACGGCGGCGAAATAACGTTTTCGGCGGCATTCGCCGCAGTCAACAAGATCGCCCGAGCGCTGGCTGACGATGGCAGCACGGTGGAAACTCCGTTCGCTCTCATCAGCCCGAACGACTCGCGAACAATAGTGGCGATGCTCGGCGCCCTGCGCGCTGGAGGCGCTTGGTGCAACGTCAATCTGGGCGCTCCGATTGAGGTCACGGCCGAGGTGCTGCGGCGCGGCGGCTGCCGGATCTTGTTCTTTCACTCCTCCGTCGCCGACAAAGTCGCTTTCCTAACCGATAATGTTCCGACTTTGACCCGCATATTGTGCGTTGATTCAGCCGACACCGATTACCCATCGGTCACGCACTGGACGCAGGCCTATTCGGCGGCGCCCTTGGAATTAGTCATCCCCGGAAAGGCGCTGGGTTGCCAGGGAGTCACCGGGGGCACCACAGGTGAACCGAAAATCACCCAGGCTTCCCACGACTTCTTGCTCATGTCGACCCTTGCCTGGGCGACCTGCTGGCACTTCGATGAGCCGCCTGTGAATTTGGCCGTGGCACCAATCACCCACGCAGGCGGGATGATCGCATTGGCACAGCTGCAGTTCGGTGGTACGACGATCTGCGTTTCCGCACCCGAGGTTGCAGAAGTCATCCGGCGCCTGGAGGAAGATCGGGTCACCACGATCTTCCTGCCGCCGACGTTGCTTTACCGCCTGCTGTCTCACCCGGCGCTGCGGGAGTCGGATCTATCTTCCCTGCGCTACGTGATTGTCGGGGGTGCTCCGATCGCCCCGGACCGAGTCCGCGATGCGGTGCACACCTTGGGACCGGTAATCGGGCAGGCCTACGGACAGACAGAAGCGGGATTCCCGCTGACCTGGATGTCGCCCACAGACGTTGCCCGCGCGGTGAAGTCGGGTGATACGCAACACCTATTGTCCTGCGGGAGACCAACATTCGTCAGCGCGCAGCTCGAGGCGATGGCAGCAGACGGCACCATCCTTCCGCCGGGTGAAACAGGTGAGATTGTGCTGCGTGGACCCACGGCGATGATGCGCTACCTCGACGATCCGGTAGCGACCGCCGACGTGCAACGTCATGGCTGGCACCACACCGGCGACATTGGCCACCGCGACGATGACGGCTACGTCTTCATCACCGACCGAGTCCGCGATGTCATCATCTCGGGCGGGTTCAACGTTTTTCCGTTCGAGGTCGAACAAGCCATCCTCGAACTCACCGAGGTAGCCGACTGCGCCGTCATCGGCATCCCCAGCGAACAATGGGGAGAATCCGTGCACGCCTGCGTCGAGCTCAACGCCGGCGCCGAGATCAACCAGGCTGCGTTGATCGAGCACTGCAAGCGTCGGGTGGGTTCGGTCAAGGCACCCAAAACAGTCGAATTCGTTACCATCTTGCCCCGAAGCCCGGCGGGCAAAGTTCTCAAACGAGAACTCCGTGGCCCCTATTGGGCCAACAAACCGCGATCCATTGTCTGAGCTCGGGATGGGAGAATCCGAGTCAGACAAGTTCGCACGACCCACCGGTGATGACGTCGGTGTCGTTGACTCGTGTGCGAAACGCTAAGTCGTCCTGGTCCATCCGCCATATGTCTACGGTCAATGGATCACCGGGAAACACCGGCGAGGCAAATGAGCCGGCTACTGAGTGCACGCGCGCACCGTCACCACCGGCGACGGCCTCGACGATGACGCGAGTTGACACACCAAAGGTACACAGGCCGTGCAGGATCGGCCGATCAAAGCCCGCCGCCCGCGCGAATGCCGGATCGGAGTGAAGCGGATTCCGGTCGCCCGACAGCCGATAGAGCAACGCTTGGTCTTGACCGGTGGGCGCGGTGACCGATAGATCGGGTTGGCGCTGCGGGAGTTCCGCTCGAAGCGACGGCCCTTTGTCTCCGCCCCATCCGCCAGCCCCACGAATGTAGAGCTGCATTGTCGAGGTCCACAGCATCTCGTCGGTTAGAGCGTCACGGCCGACAGTCTCCGTCACGACAATGGCTGCTTTGCCTTTGTCATAGATGCCGGTCACCGTAGCCACGTTGTTCGCAGATCCCTTGGGCGGCACCGGTCGGTGCACCGACACGCGCTGTGCTGCGTGCACGAGCTTGGTCCAGTCGATGTCACCGACCATGTGGAGGATAGGTGTGCGCGCCAGCACGACAGGCATCGAGGGCAGGGTCTGCAGCTCAATGCCTTTGGAGTTCTCGGTGGTGAACTGTAGGTCATTGACACCGCAACCTACACCCAGGGCGTAGAGGATGGAATCTTTGCTTGTCCATGCTACTTCGACTGCGTCAGTGGTAATTCCGACGGCTTCATGGTTCAGTGGCACCGGTCTCTCCGATGATGTCGTTGAGTTATATCTCACTGCTTCGGCAGCCGCGCATACCCGCGCGGGCCTTCATAGACGTCTGGCCCGAGGTTTTTGAAGAGTTCGTCCCGCCGCCTGGCCAATTCATCGAGGGTCCATTTCCCTTCCTTGAACAAGATGTCGCTGACCTGCGGTAGCTTCACGTGCGCGACGGCGCCGCCGCAAACGATGAAGGTCTGTGCGGTGATATCGGCAGCTTCATCCGTCGCCAGGAAGGTCACGAACGGTGCAATATTGTCGGGATCCATCGCGTCGAATCCGTGTTCTTCGGTGGCGAATTCGGCGGCCCGGTTCGATTTCTCGAACGTCGTTGTAGTCAGCCGCGTGCGAGCCCGTGGAGCGATGGCGTTCACCGTGACACCGTATTTCGCCGTTTCTCGGGCCGCGGCGATGGTGAAGGAGACGATCCCCATCTTTGCCGCGTCATAGTTTGATTGCCCCGCGTTGCCGAATAAGCCGGATTCGCTTGTGGTGTTGATGATGGCGCGATGGCTGGTATTTCCGGCTTTGCTCTCGGCCCGCCAGTGCTGCGACACGGCGCGGGTGGGCAGGAAGTGACCCATCAGGTGCATGTTGATCACCTCCGCCCAGTCTTTCGGTTCGATGCTGAAAAGCATTCCGTCGCGGAGGATTCCCGCGTTGTTGACCAGGATGTCTATCCGCCCAAACGTTGCGATCGCCTGGCTGACCATGCGGTCGGCGCCATCGGGGTCCGTGACACTGTCAAAGTTGGCTGTGGCCGCCCCACCGAGCTGGCCGATCTCTTCGGCGACGGCCGCGGCTGGCCGCTGGTCGGCGCCTTCTCCGTCCCAGGCCCCGCCCAGGTCGTTGACAACGACCTGGGCTCCCTCCGCGGCTAACGCGAGGGCTTCCCCGCGGCCGATACCGCGGCCCGCGCCGGTGACGATGGCCACCTTTCCGTCAAGACGCCCCATGGCGACCTTCCTTTCTAATTAGCGTGGGTGTCGATCCATCGGTCCACGATTTCGCGCTTCGCGACCTTCCCAGTGCTGTTCAGCGGCAGTGGTTCAGCGCTGATCCACCATCGCGACGGAACTTCGAAGTGTGCGAGAGTGGCCGCGGCAAAGTCGCGTATGTCTCTGACATCGATGGCGACGTCGGGCCGGACAACCACGGCGGCGCCCACTTCTTCGCCTAACGACGGGTGGGCCAGGGCTACGACCGCAACGTCGCGCACGCCTGGATACTGCAGAAGCCTGTCCTCGACATGACCGGGGGCGATGTTCTCGCCGCCGCGGATGATGATGTCGCGCAGGCGGCCCACGATGTAGAGGTAGCCGTCGGCGTCCACGCGTCCTAAATCGCCGGTGTGCAGCCATCCTTCGGCGTCGATCGGGTTGGCCGCCTGAGCGTCGTTCAGAAATCCCGACATCAATGTCGGCGCTTTAGCCACAACCTCGCCGACTCCCTCGCCGTCGGGGCTTGAGATCCGTATTTCGCTGGTGGGTAACGGCTTTCCTACGCATCCAGGCTTATCCAGCAGCTCGGTGCCCCCGGCGGCGGTGAGCGCACCACCAGACTCGGTTTGACCGTAAATGCTGCTGATGCTGCGACGGGCCGACGGTAGTCCCCGAGCGATCTTTTCCGCGAGTTCGGGGACGACCAGCGAGCCGCCCATGGCGACCGATACCAAACTGGAGGTGTCGTACTGGTCGAGCTGCGGGCTTTCGAGGACGCGAGCGATCATCGTGGGAACCGCGCCGAAGAAGGTCGCTCTCTCACGCTGGATCATGCTCAGCACCTTTTCGGCGCTGAAGTTCCCATCCAAGAACAGAAGTCGCCCACCGGACAGTTGCGCGGAAACCAGAGTTTGAAATCCGCCGACGTGGAACAGCGGTAAACACATGAGGCTGACAGTGCCCCTGTGATCGTCGGGAAGCTGATCTGGCAACCGTCGGGTCCGCACCAACACGTTCTGGATGTTTGCGACCACGGCCCCCTGGCTCAGGACCACACCTTTGGGTGCGCCTTCTGTGCCGGAGGTGAAAAAGATTGCGGCTGGGTCCGACTCGTGCGAAAGGTGACTGGGCTCTGTCGTACCGCTCGGTTGGCCATCGACGAGAGCGCGTAGCGTCGAGATCTTCAGCAGTGGCCAGGGTTCCACTGCAGGTCGATTACAGTGGTCGTCATCAGCGACAACGAGCGCAGGCTGAACTCTGTCGAGCGTGTCGGACAGGTCGGCGTCGCTCCACCACATGTTGGCAAACACGGCGGTAGCGCCAATCTTCGCGATAGCCCAAAACGCCGCAACCCATTCCGGTGAGTTGCTTGCCAAGATGACGATCCGTTGCCCGGGGCCAAGTCCGCGTCGTCTCAGTTCCCGGGCGACTTCGTCGATGTCGGTCAGGTGATCGGTGAAGGTGATCCGGCGCGCGCCGGCAACGAACACCGCACGATCGCCCCAGCGAGCGAAGTCGGTCACCAGGTCGCCGACGCAGCGGGGACGATGGGTATAGCGCCGGCCGTCGGGGGTTTCGGTGACCTCGCTACCCCAGCGCGCTGCGCCCCGAACGGTCGGTGTCATCGCGAGCGACGAACGGGCAAGCGAACCAACGCGGTTCCCGTGGCAGAAAGCTCGCCGTCTTGCTGGCGTGCGGTTTGGTCGACGGTGACCAGGCCAGCGTCGGGGTCCACGGCAGTCACGGTCCCGCTGATCTGGATGACGTCGCCGGTGGGATTGTGCCTGCGGACCTGCGAGCTGTGTTCAACCAGGAACCCGTCATCGCCTATCCAGTCCGTGATGTGATGGGTAAGCCACGACACGCGTTCTGGTCCATAGTCATAGGCTCGTGGGGTTCCGACGAGCCGGGCAAGATCATCATCCCAGTGCACTCGCTCAGGCACATCGCGAATGCCGAACCGGTCGGGTATGCCCAGATTCGGGTGTCGCTGCAATTGATTGTGTGCCAGACGGTTCGCCCGGATGTAGAGTCCACCCCACCCTTGGGCGAAGGCGATGAAACCGGTCACTGTCATGGGCCCCTTCGTCATGACCGGAAGGCTGTCGCCCACGCTGACCTCATCGACGTAGAGCGGGGTGGCACCGCGGGGTTTCTCGTCTCGGTATCCCTGCGCGACAGCTTCGAGGTCGTCGTAGCTGTACCGAGGCTCATCCTCGCGAGCGGCTTGGTATTTGCCCCGCTCGCGCGCGGTGTCACGTTCGGTGCGAAAGCACCACGAATCTGCTTCTGCAACGAGTTCTCCGGCCACATAGAAGTCGACGTGGTAGATCTGCTGGATGGCGCGCCCAGCGAACTCGGTCTGGTGCTCCACCAGATCTTTGAGGTAGGACTCGGTCTGGACCTCGTCGCCGCGGCGTAGCGCCCGGTGCCATTTCGTCGAGGCACCCGACCACATCGCGTGCACTCCCGGCAATCCGCCAACATAACCCGAGTAAATGCGGCTGAGCGCGAACAAGAATGAGGGCGGGGCCAAAAGCGCTTTGTGCGAGGACTTCTCGGCGTAGGCCGGCTCGCACCACAACGGGTTGTCATCACCGATGCCGTGCGCGTAGTGGCGAATGTTGTCGCGCGTCACCTCATAACACCAAGGTTCCACGGTATCGGTGATCTTCACACCGATCATCGATCGAAGGGCGTCTAACGCGTGTTCGGTGATCAACGAGAACCGCTGACCCTCGACTGCGACGTCTATGTCGTGACTCACCGGGACTAGTCCTCCTCGTATAGACCAAATAACTATGAAGCAAAGCCAATCCTGTTGGTTTAGTACTAGCTATAATAGGTGGTATCACACGACGGAATCCAGACGCAAGAAATGAGGGCTGCTGCACAGACGACGGCGAGCCGTTCGGGGCGGCAAACGGCGGATCGGTGCACCGCTCGTCATATCATCGTGAGGCACATCCACGGCTTGGTCGGACGGAGCTCCAAGAGGTGACACCGTGGGGATAGGAGATTTCAGTGGCGGCTAACGCTACGCGAAAGCGCCGCCGCATGACCCCCGAGGACCGTCGTGCGCAGATCATCGCGGCAGCGAGATCTGTCTTCCTCGAATATGGTTTCGCCGGCACGCGGGTGCGCGATATCGCCGAACGGGCGGGGATCACCGAAAATCTCGTGTACGTCCGTTTTGCGAACAAAAACGAGATTTATCAGGCTGCGGTGACCGACCCCCTCGATGATCTGGTCGACCGATTGGCTGCGGCAGTCACTGAGACGACACAGGCCGGCCAGTCGCGCTTGGCCTTATTCGAACGTTTCCACGCGGTGCTTTACGCAAGCATGAGGGAAATGGCGCCGCTGCTGGCGGCCGCGTTGTTCTCGGTGCCAGAGGCCGGTCGCGACTACTTCTCCGACGTCGTGCTGCCGAAGTTCACTCAGGCGATCAGCGCAGTCATCACGGACGTCACCGGTTTCGATGTCGATTCGCTGGAACTCGATGTGCTCGTCGAGGGTGTATTCGGCTTGCATTTTGGGTTGGCGTTGGACTCGATCTTCGCCAAGCAGCCCGTACCGGCTGATGTGGTTGCCCGAACGCTCGCCGTAATGTTCGGTGAGGGCATTCCGACCAAGCAGAAGCAGCGTCTGCAGCCGCAGAAACGTCGCTCGAGGGTGCGCTCCGTGGCCTCGGCGACGGATGCGGCCGTACCCGGCGCTGGTCCCGCCGCCAGGCTCTCAGCGGCGGAGCGTAAGGCGCAGATCTCCACCGCAGCCCAAGAGGTCTTCGTTGAGAGCGGCCTTGCGATGGCACGCACGAAAGAGATCGCCGACAGAGCAGGGATAACCGAGGCGTTCATGTTCCGGCTGTTTGACAGCAAGGAGGAGCTCTACCAAACCGCCATCGAGGACCCCGCAGCAGAATTGGTGACGTCATGGGCTAACGAGATCGGCCAGTGCGTTGCTCGCGGCGACGTTGCGGTCGACACCTTGTTGGCGATCAATGAAAAAGGGATCGCTATCTTGAGCGACCTCGCTCCGCTGTTCGTGATCGCGGTGTTTTCCCAAATGGAACGCGGCAAGCGGTTCTACCGCCAGATCGTCGAACCCGCATTGAGCCAACCGCTGGTCTCGGCGCCAGTGCGGTCCTGGGCCTCCGAAAGGGTGAACATTGAGGTGATGTGGCGGGCGATCTTCGGTGTGCAACTGGGCATCGTGATCCGCCACCAGATGACTGGTGCTCCGATCGACACACTCGAAGTCGCCCGCCAATTGACGCACATGATCGTCACCGGTATCAGGCGGCCAGCAGGCGGAGACGCTCCCCGACGGCCTCGCGCTGTCGGTTCATAGACTCGGTCAGTGCCGTACACGCTGCGCAATCGGCGCGTGAGAGCCGACTCGATCGTTGGGGTCAGCCATTCACGTATGTTGTCGGCAGAATTGACCGATTATGTCCATCGCGGAACGGCTCTGCGCCAGCACCGGTGTCATGATGTGCCAGCAGTGATACATCTCCTCGAACACCTCCAAGGTCACGTCGACGCCGGCTTCTGCGGCCTTGGCGGCAAACCGAGTGGAGTCATCGGTCAGCGAGTCCCACGTCCCGGTCATGACGAGCAGTGGCGGCAGGCCGGACAGGTCGGCGTGCAGTGGTGATGCCAGCGGCGAATCAGCTGGTGCACCTTGCAGATACCCGGCGGCCATGCCCTGCAACATCTCCGAGGACATGACGGGGTCCACCGAAGCTTTGGTGGTGATGGACTCCGATGAGAGCGTCATATCGAACCACGCCGAGATACACACCCCCGCCGCGGGAAGGGCTTCACCGCGGTCGCGGAGATTGATCAGCAACGACGCGACAAGGCCGCCGCCGGCCGAATCACCCGCGAACACTATCGTGGACGGATCTTGGCGCGCACTTAGCCATTGGTAAGCCGCCAACGCGTCGTCGACCGCCGCGGGGAATGGATTCTCCGGCGCAAGGCGGTAATCAACCAGCAACACCTTGGCCTCAGCGGAGCGAGCCAGATCCGCTGCGGTGTTCGCGTAGCCCTTCGCGGACGCGATCATGTACCCGCCTCCGTGGAAATAGAGAACGGTTCGCGTGCACTGCTTGCCGTCGATCCGTGCCCATAGTCCTGACACGCCCGCTACATCATCCAGCGGCTCGAGCACGAGGTCGGCCGGTGGTGGAAAGTGGTTGCGCGCCCACGCGTCGTAGGCGCGCCGCAACTCGTCGGGCGTCGGAGGTAGAGCTGGATCCGTCGGCGCCATTGCCGCAGCCATCTCTTGCCACAACGCGAGCGCATGCAGTTTTTGGTCAGTCACCCTCGGTCAGCTCCCCTGTTCGACGACTCGCTGGCCTACTAGGTTGCCAATCCCGCCTCGGGGCGGCATGCGTAATTTCTACGGTTTCGTCGGCTGTTGGATGATTGTGATGGTGCTCACTATAATAACGGTCGGTTGGCGCGAGTCAGCAGGCGAAGAAGGGTGCAGTTGACCGGTTACTTCGAGTGGGACAGTGATCAGCAGTGGCCATTTGTGGGCCGCGGCCATATTCTCGAGCAGCTGGGCCAGCTGCTGTTCGACCAGCGCAGACCCGTTCTTCTGGCGGGCCCGGCAGGAGTCGGCAAGACACGCCTTGCGACTGAATTGCTGGACTGCGCTCGTCGCCAAGGGTTCCCCACGGCCCATGTCACTGCCACCCGCGCCGCCGCCCAGATTCCTTTCGGCGCCCTGGCCGGCCCACTATTCGACGACGACGAACCCTTGCCGATGCCGCCATCGGCACGAGCAGAGTGGATGCGGCGCGCAGTTCGACGTTTGAAGGCCGCCGGCGGCGAACTTCCGAAAGTGGTTCTTATCGATGACATTCAACTGCTCGACGCCGTCTCGGCTACCCTGATTCACCACGCTGTCGCGGCTAACGCGTGTTTGCTGCTGGCGACCATGCGCGCCGGCGACGCGGTTCCCGACCCGGTCCTCTCGCTCTACAAAGACGGCCATGTCAGCCGGGTCGAAGTGAGCGTGCTCGACAGGGGTGAAGTCGAGGCGGTCCTGCATGCGGTACTCGGTGGTGTGATCGAGAGTTCAGCCGTGCAGCAGTTCGCGATGCGTAGCGGTGGCAATATTCTGTACTTGCGTGAGCTTGTGCGCGGCGCGTTGCGCTCAGCGACCCTGGTGCTCGATGAGAATGTCTGGCGTCTCAAGGGGCGCGCTCCCTTATCGGCTCGCTTGATTGAGTTGATCGATGCGCGCTTCGCTGAACTGACGGCAGATGAGCGCAGCGTACTTGACGTCCTCGCCTACGGCGAACCACTCGAGATGAAGCACCTGAAAGCCTTTGTGCCCAGGGGCGCTGAGCTGGCAGAGAGCCTGGAGACGCGCGGGCTCGTGGTCAGTCGCCATGAGGGTCGAGGATTGATGATCAGAATCGCGCACCCCGTCTATACCGATGCGCTGCTCCACCAGCTGAGCGCCGTGAGTCGCAGTCGCCTAGCCAGTGCACTCGCCGACATTGCCGAGAATATGGGCGACGTCGGAGCTGAGAGTCTCATCCGTACCGCCACATGGTGTTTGGAGGGCGGTTTGCAGCGGCCAGACTTGATGCTGCGCGCCGCATTTCAGGCGCGGTGGACCTACGACTTCGGAGTGGCCACCCGGCTGGCTCGAGCTGCTGCAGACGACGGCGCGGGATTTCCGGCACAGCTGCTTTGCGGTCAACTCGCCTACCTTCAGGGTCGGGCCGGTGACGCCGACAAAGCCTTGGCAGGGCTCGCGCAGACCGCAACGACCGATGACCACCACACGCGAATTGCGCTGGCAAGACTCGAAGCTGCGATGTTCAGCGGGCGTATCGAGCACGGCATTCAGATCGCCGAGTCCGCCGAGGCCATGACAGGCGAGCGGCAATTACGCGATCAGATCACAGCCCGCCGGGCCGGGTTGATCCTCGCAGCGACCGGACCCGAGGCTGCGGTGCGAGTCGCTGCGCCATTGAAGGAGACATCCCAGGGTCCTGCGCTGGTGTGGGCGTGCTTGATCATGTCAGCTGGTTGCGGGCGCCTCGGGCAGTGCGACGAAGCGATGAACGCCGCGGACGTGGGCTACGCGGCACAAGCGACCTTGGCGACGCCATTAGACAACTACCCATGGCTGCACACCTTCTTTCGCGGCGAAGCGCGGCTGTACGCCGGCCAGTTCGAATGCGCTCTCACCACGGCGCGCCAACATTACATGGAAGCCGTCGCCCAGGGCTCCATCGAGGCGCAAGCCTATTTCGCGTGGCAACTGGCTAAACCCATTGGTGAACAAGGAGATGTCGACGCATCACTTCGCTATGCCCGCGAGGCGGCCCTACTGTTCCGCGACCTCGGCCGACCGGCGCTGCGCGAACAGAGCCTTGTCGAAGTCGTACTCGCGCTCGCAATCAGCGGCGAGGGTCCAGCGGCCGCCGAAGCCCTGGCAGAGCTCGACAAGCTGCGATTGCCCAGAAGCTATTACGCCGTCGAGATCTTGCGCGCGCGAGCCTGGACGTGCATCGCCAACGGTGAGTTATGCACTGCGCGCCAACATCTCGAGCAGGGAGCCGATCTCGGTGAGCGCATCGGTGACCGAGTCGGTGCCCTCGACTGCCTGCACACCTTGGCCCGGCTCGGACACAGCGCGCGACTCTACCCCCGCGCTGCCGGCATTGCCCAACGCATGCAAGGGCACCTAGCCCAGGCTCGACTGGCCAACATCAAGGCGTTGGAGACCAAAGACTGGCAAGCACTCCAGGCTCTCGCGCAGTCATTCGCCGATATGGGCGCGCATCTGCTGGCCGCGGAAGCCGCTACCGAAGCCCTCGTGTTGGCCCGCAAGAAGGACGCCTCAACACAGCAGGTGGCGGTACTGCGCCGATTGGCTGCCAGGTTGCGCGAACACTGCCCGAAAGCGCTGACGCCCGCCCTGCATACCGCGCAGTCACGTGTGGCATTGACCGGGGCCGAAGCAGAAGCGGCGACCTTGGCTGCAAGCGGCATGTCCAATAAGCGCATCGCAGAGAAGCTCTTTTTGTCGAGGCGCACGGTCGAGGGCCAATTGCAGCGAGCCTACGAAAAGCTCTGTATAGGAGGGCGCTCCGAGCTTGCCGCCGCACTGGACGAGTGCGCCTTGTGACCTCGCCGTGTCACACGGCCCAGATGGAGGCTTAGGCAAACAAATCCGGAACGTCTCGCGACGCCGACATCGTGAACGACGCGGGCCGCCGGTCGAGGAAAGCTTGCACACCCTCGCGGGCGTCCGACGAGGAGCCGATCCTGGCCAACGCTTTCGATTCGAGATGATGCGCGTCCACAGGATTGGCTGCACCGTACATCCGCCACAGCAATTGACGGGTCAACGCGATCGACACCGGGGCCGACTGCTCTACCAGCTCGTCGGCAATAGCGTAGGCGGCGGCCAACAACTCCGAAGTGGGATGAACATCGCGAACCAATCCTGCGTCTCGCAGTTCGTCCGCCGGGTAAAGCCGGCCGGAGAACATCCATTCCGCTGCCCTGCTGATGCCGACGATCCGCGGCAAGAACCAGGTGGACGTTCCGTCCGGGGTGATGCCTCTCCGCACGAAGACGAACCCCACACGGGCGTCAGCCGATGCCAAGCGGATATCCATGGGGAGGGTGAGGCTTGCACCGAAGCCCACCGCGGGCCCATTGATGGCTGCAATGAGGGGCTTTCGGCAGCGCAGCATCCGCAGTGCGATGGTCCCAGCTCGATCAGGGGGAGGCCAATCGTCCGCGGATTCATCGACCTCACGCGCGAACGTTTCCGTGCCCAGACTTAAGTCGGCTCCGGCGCAGAAACCTCGGCCATGCCCGGTGACGACAACAACGCGGACATGATCCTGAGCGTCGACGTGGTCGAGTGCTTCGAGGAATTGATCGACCATCTGGGAGGTGAAGGCATTCAGCGCTTTTGGATTGTTGAGCCACACCGTGGCAACGCCCTTGTCTACCCGCAGATCAATGCGGCCCTCCTCGGATGCCGGAGGCGGTTCGCCGACACCTCCGCTGTTTTTCTCCGAGGCGGTCAACCCCGCGCCATCGCTGCTGTGGTGTGCCATCGCCGGACCCCTGTGATAGGTATAGTGCAGTATATAATACATGAGCGTTGCGGAGACGATTCGCGCCATAGCCGGAAAGGTACGCAGTGATTGCCGAGCTGACTGCCGATCAACGATCCCTCCGTGAGCTTGCACAGAGCTTTCTGACCCGAAAGGCCGATGCGCCGGCCATTCGGGCCGCAATGCAGACCTCAGCGGGTTATGAGGAATCCGTCTGGCAGGAGTTCGCCCATCTGGGGCTTTGCGGACTGGGTGTACCAGCGCGTTACGGTGGCGCCGACTGCGGGCCTGTCGAGATCGCCATCGTCATGCGCGAGCTCGGGCGCCGACTAGCGCCGTTACCGTACTTTTCGAGCGTCGCTCTGGCCCAAACCGTTGTCATGCAAAGCGGCGATAGCGCTGCCTGCGAACGGCTACTGCCCGATCTGGCCGCAGGGCAGCGCCGCGCCGCGGTGGCGCTGGTGGAACCCTCCTGGAAATGGGATCCGACAGCGGTTCAGTCGACGGCCACGCAACATCAGGGACAGTGGCGCATAACGGGCAAGAAGATGTTCGTCGTCGACGGCGCTACGGCTGACGTAATCCTGCTCGCTGCACGCGGTTCCAGCGACATCACCTTGTTCGAGGTCAGCGCCCACGCTGCCGGGCTGACCCGCACCGCTTTGACCGGTATCGACCAGACCCGCCGCCTCGCCAGCATCGAGCTCAGGGATACCCCGGCGCATCAGGTGGGCGACACAGGTGCAGCCATCGACATCCTCAGTCGCGCCTTGACGCTGGCGAACGTCTATCTTGCCGCCGAATCCGTCGGTGCAACCGAGCATGTGCTCGCTTGCGCCATCGACTACGCAAAGACCCGCACCCAGTTTGGGCGGCCTATCGGATCGTTCCAAGCGATCAAACACAAATGCGCCGACATGCATGTCGACTACGAAACGTCGCGTTCGACCATGGAGCATGCGGTGTTATCGGCCGCTGAGGGTGGCGCCGAAGAGGCTAGGGTCGCATCGACGATCGCGGCTGCCCTGTGCCACGACGCGTTCTTGCAATGCGCCGCGGAGAACATCCAGGTGCACGGCGGCATAGGGTTCACCTGGGAACACGATGCCCACTTGTATTACAAACGCGCCCAAGCGAATCGGCTCCTGCTCGGTGACGATGTCTATCATCGTCAGTCGCTGGCGGTCTCGCTGGGTTTCGAGCCCGCGCAGTCGAGTTACCTGGCCTGCACCTCAACACAGCCGCAACCGACTTAGGAGTTCAAGTGGACTTCGAACTTTCGAACAGCCAGCGAGAGTTGCAAGCACGTGCGACCGAGGCGGCCAAGCCGTGGCGTTCGCACGTCGATGAATGGGACCGCGCCGATGAGGCCCCTTACGGGGAGGTCGCCGCGGCAATGGCCGCAGCAGGCCTGTGCGGGTTGACGATGCCGACAAAATACGGCGGAGCCGAACTGACGGTCACCGACTATGTGGTGGTTGTCGAAGCTCTGATCAAGACGTCCCAGTCGTGGATCGTCGCCGAGCCAACCTTCGGCTCGACCGGACCCGGCCCGGCCATCGTACTGCGCGCAGAAAACGAGGCGACCCGCGAGAAGTTCCTGCCTGACATTGTCACCGGACGGACGGCGTGCGCGATCGCACTCACCGAGCCAGACCACGGATCGGATCTCACCGCCCTCTCGACGAGGGCGACACCCGATGGCGACAACTACGTGATCAACGGGTCCAAGCGATTCATCACAGGATCACCCGTCAACGAGCTCTACGCGACATTTGTACGGTTTGGAGACGAACCGGGACACCGCGGTATCGGCGCCGTGGTTGTTGAGAAGGGAACGCCTGGACTCAGACTGGAAAGAGGCGCCCACTTTTCCGGCACTCGTGGGCTACCCCATGGCGAGGTCCACTTCGATGACTGTGCGATACCGAGCGAGAACATCATTCGCGGACCGGGCCACTTTTCGGACTTGATGATGGCGTTCAACATGGAGCGCATACACAACGCGACGCTGAGCCTTGCGCTGGCCGAAGCTGCGTTCGATGATGCGGTGAGCTACACGTCCCGCCGGCAGGCATACGGCAAGCCCATCATCGAGTTTCAATCGGCCTACCACACCCTGGTCGACATGCGGATGGCAATCGATGCACACCGACTGTTGACCTACCGCGCGGCTTCTACTTCCCTGGACGGTCGATTTCCCAATGCCAAGGACTCCACGTTTGCCAAGCTGTCTGGCTGCACGATGCTGCCCACAGTGACACACGATGCCATGGTTCTATGCGGCGGCGACGGAACAACGCTGGACTACTCCGCGCAGCGGCTGCACCGCGACGCGATGGCAGCGCTGGTGGCCGGCGGCTCACCACCCGTGCTGAAAAATGCCCTCGCCGCCCAAATTTTCCCCGAGCACAGGTTTCGTCAGTGACACCGACAACTGATCGCGACCCCTTCGCGCGACGATGCCGTGATTTCCTCGATGCTCACGCGGAGGGCTGCGGCGAGGCGGCCGAGGATGATCTCGAACGACCCGACACCGTACCGATCTTCGACAGTCCAGAACGTTCAGTAGAAGAGCAGCAACTCAAGCGAGCCCGCACCTGGCAACGCGCCTTATACGACGAAGGGCTCGCCTGGATCACAGGTCCTCGCGAATACGGTGGCGCCGCGCTTGACCACCGCTGTCAAGAGATTTTCGAAGAGACTTGCGCGCACTACCGTTTGCCCAAGCTCAACACGCTGTTCGTGACACTGCACATTATTCTTCCCGGACTGCTCGCCGCGGCATCCGAAGAACTCAAGCTAAAACTAGTACCGGCGATATTGCGCGGTGACATCATCGCGTGTCAATTGTTCTCAGAACCCGGCGCGGGCTCGGACCTATCAGCGGTGTCCACCCGTGCCGTACGTGACGAGGGTGGATGGGTCGTCACGGGCCAGAAAGTGTGGACATCGGGAGGCCACTACAGCGACATCGGCCTGCTTCTCGCCCGCACCGGAGACGATGCGATACCCCATCGCCGGCTCACGATGTTCGTCGCGGATATGCATGACCCCGCGATCGAAGTACGCCCTCTTCGCGAGATGAGCGGCGGAGCACACTTCAACGAAGTGTTCATCGAAGCACTACACATACCCGACAACCATCGAGTCGGAGATGTCAACAAGGGCTGGGCAGTGGCCATGGCAACGCTCGTTGGCGAGCGCAAAGCAGTCGGAAACAGCTCAGAAGACCCGAATTGGGTTGTCGTACAACGCCTTGTCGAACTTGCGGCCATGGCAGCTGAAAAACGGCAACTGCCGGCGACCATCCTTGACGCAGTTCTCGACTGCTACGTCCTCGGTACGGCAGTCGAACACACCGCAGCAAACCTGCTAGCGGCCGAGCGCCAAGGCAATTTGATGGGGCCGGAGATGTCCGTCCTAAAACTACTTCGCAATCGTCTCCTCCGAAACTGCATCGACACCGCCAGCCACATCCTCGGGATGAACATGTTGGCCGACACCGGAGAATGGGGCACGTTCGCTTGGGGACGGGCCTCAACGCTCGCTCCTGGTCTCAGGATCGGAGGTGGCACCGACGAAATCCAACGCAACATCATCGGCGAGCGCCTCCTTGGCTTGCCGCGAGACCGGACTTCGCACCACAGCAACCTTGCCATTGACTAATGTCACCATTTTCTGTTGACTGAATCGCATGACGGACGGTGTGCCGACCCGGGGGTCACTGCGCTCACGAGCTGCGGCGCTGGTCAGCACGTTGACATTGCGGCAGATCAGCGCGGTGCTGCCGGCCGAGCAGGCATGGGGCTTGTGGCTGTCACGTCAGATCGTGGCCGGCATCATGGACGCCTTCGGGCCGTCGCTGGCCGGTACCCGCGTCGAGCCGATCGACGCTGTCCAGCCCGACGGGCACCGAATCGTCGGCGAATGGGTGCGGGCACCCGGCCTACCGGCGAAGCAGGGCGCCATTTACTTCGTCCACGGCAGCGGCTATGCCCTGTGCTCGCCGCGAACGCACCGGCGATTGACGTCGTGGCTGTCACGGCTGACGGGGCTGCCGGTGTTCGCTGTCGACTACCGGTTGGCGCCGCGGCACCGCTTCCCCACCGCCGCCGATGACGTGCGTGCCGGCTGGGACTGGCTGACCCGCCGGGTAACGGCGGATCACATTGTGATCGCTGGTGATTCAGCCGGCGGACATCTCGCAGTCGACCTGCTGCTGCAATCCGACGTTGCCGCGAACGGACCGGCCGCGCTGGTGCTGTTCTCGCCGCTGATCGACGTCACCTTCGGCCTGGCCGCCGGTCGCGAAGAATTGCGCCGCGACCCCGCGATCCGGGCCGTCGATGCCGCCCGTCTGGTCGCGTTGTACAGCGCCAGCGTCGATCCCGCGCACCAGCGCCTCGCGCTCGACGTCGCCGGCGGTCCTCCGCTGCCTCCGACACTCATCCAGGCCGGCGGCGCCGAGATGCTGGTAGCCGACGCGCGACACCTCGCCGCCGATATCCGCGCCGGCGGCGGTCGTTGCGAACTTCAGGTGTGGCCGGACCAGGTGCATGTGTTCCAGGCGCTGCCCCGGCTGTCGCCGGAAGCCGCCAGGGCCATGGCACACGTCGGGCGTTTCATCGATACATCGTTGCGGGCCCGCGATTTTGACGCCGTGACAGGGAAGGCAGGCTAGTAATGCGTGGGCCGTTTCGCAGGTCGAACAAGGTGAGCCACAACGCGCTTGCGGTGGTGACCGGTGCGGGCAGCGGCATTGGCGCGGCGTTCGCTGTCGAACTCGCCCGCCGCGGCGGTCGGGTCGTCTGCAGCGACATCAACGAAGTCGCCGCCGCGAAAACCGTCAGCACGATCATCGACAACGGCGGCGAGGCCGTCGCGATTACCTGTGACGTATCGCGATTCGATGACGTTCGCGAACTGGCCGCCCAGTCAGAATCGTGGTTGGGCGCAGCACCCACCTTGGTGATCAATAATGCCGGCGTCGGCTCCGGCGGTGCCCCCATCGGTGAACTCCCCCTTGACGACTGGCAGTGGGTGCTCGGCATCAACCTCTGGGGACCCATCCACGGCTGCCACGTCTTCGCACCTATCCTGCGGTCGGCGGAACCGTCGAACCGCCCGCGGGGCATCATCAACGTCGCCTCCGCCGCGGCCTTCGCCGCGGCCCCCAGCATGGCCGCCTACAACGTCAGCAAGGCCGGTGTGTTGTCGCTATCGGAGACCCTGGCTGGCGAATTATCTCGCAGTGCAGTAAAAGTCACGGTGCTATGCCCTACTTTTGTCAAGACGAACATCGTCGAATCCGGCCGTATCGCGGAAGAGACCACGCAGCTCGCGACGAGACTGACGCGGTGGATTGGGTTTTCAGCGGACAAGGTCGCGCGCATCTGCCTTGACACCCACGATCGCGGCGAACTGTACTGCATGCCGCAGCTCGAAGCCAAGATCGGCTGGAGCGTCAAACGCTTGGTCCCGGGCACTTACACCCGTGGAATGGGCCTGGTATCCCGGGTCACCCTGCACTGATATCACCAATCCAAAAGGAGGGGCGCACATGAGTATCGACATGGAGACGATGCTGACCAAGATCAAGGATCGCCAATGGGCGCTTGCCGACATCGATTGGGAGGCACCCGGCGCCGAGACCATCGACGACGAATTCCGGCCTAAGCTAAAGGCGTTCATGGCCGATCTGTGCTGGATCGAGAACATCGGTGCGCGCGGATTTTCGGCGCTGGCCAAAAAAGCGCCCAATGCGACGCTGGCCGAGATCTACCGGTATTTCCACGCGGAAGAGCAACGCCACGCCAATGCCGAACTGGCGTTGATGAAGCGCTGGGGCATGCTCGACGACGGCGAAATGCCCGAACCGAACGTCAACATCCGACTGGCCATGCAATGGCTGGACACCTACGCCGACGGGATGTCGCTCTCGATCCTGGGCACCGTCATCCCAATGCTCGAGGTGGCACTGGACGGGGCGCTGCTGAAGTTTCTGCTCGACGAGGTCGACGATCCGGTCTGCCACCGGGTCTTCGAAAAGATCAATAACGACGAATCACGCCACCTTGCAGTGGATTTCGAGGTCCTTAACATGATCGGTCATGCGAAGGCCCGGAAACTCGCGATCGATTTCGTGGGCAACGTCGCCTCACCGGGACTGATCATCGGCGCGTTGATGTATCTGCCGCTGCTCAACCGGGTGCGCAACGAGCTTGACGACATGGGCATGGAGCCCGAGCGGCTCTACAACGCGGTCAAACGGTTCAAGCAACTCGGCGAGCGCGGCGAACACACCTGGCGGGTGCCCACCTACCAAATCCTCAAGCTGCACTCCGCAATGGTGGTCAACCCACGTCATCCCTACCACCTGCTGGCCAATTCCATGGTGTGGCTGTCCGATCGCTATCCCCGACCACTGCTACGGCCGGTGCCGAGCTGGTTCAAAGAGCTGACCTACAAGACGGCGGCCTGATCATGGCGAACGCCCATACCTACGCCACGCTGATCGTCGGGGCCGGCTTCAGCGGGCTCGGCGCTGCGATCAAATTGGCGCAAGCCAACGTCGACGACATCGTCATCCTGGAGCGCAGCGACCGGGTGGGCGGAACCTGGCGTGACACCAGCTACCCCGGGGCCAGCTGTGATATCCCGTCGCTGCTGTACTCGTTTTCGTTCGCCAAAAACCCGAGCTGGTCGCGGACCTACTCGCCAGCCGGAGAAATCCGCACACACCTCGAGGACATCAGCACTCGATTCGACATCCACCGCCACATTCGGTTCGGCCAGCAGGTCACCGGGTTGTCCTTCGACGACAGCACCGGAGTGTGGACCGCAAGCACGGCCACCGGCAAGCGTTTTCGGGCCCGCACCGTCGTGCTGGCATCCGGACCGCTGCCCGATTCCAGTTTCCCCGACATCCGGGGTATCGATTCCTACCGCGGCCACAAGATCCACAGCGCCCAGTGGGACCACGACTACGACTTCGCGGGCAAGCGGGTTGCGGTCATCGGCACCGGGGCCAGCGCCATCCAGATCATCCCCGAGCTGGTCAAGCAAGCCGAGTTCGTCAAGGTGTTCCAACGCACCCCAGGCTGGGTGCTGCCCCGTTGGGACATCGCCACTCCCCCCGCGGTGCAAACGGTATTCACCAAAGCCCCTGCGGTTCAACAGCTTGCTCGCCAAGCACTGTTCTGGGGACACGAAGCCAGTGCCACCGCGCTGGTGTGGAACACCCCGTTGACCTCGTTGGTCGCCCGGCTGGGCCGCTTCCACCTGCACAGGCAGGTCAAAGACCCGTGGCTGCGCCGCCAGCTGACACCCGACTTCACCCCGGGCTGCAAACGCATGCTGGTCTCCAGCGACTACTACCCCGCCCTGCAGCGGGACAACTGCAAGCTCATTGACTGGCCGATCGCGACGTTGAGCCCGGTCGGCATCCGCACCAGCGACGGCATCGAACACCATCTGGACTGCATCGTGTTCGCCACCGGTTACGACGTGCATTTGACCGGTCCGCCGTTCCCGGTCACCGGGCTCGCTGGGCGCGCGCTGAGCGACGAATGGGCCGGCGGTGCACAGGCTTACAAAAGTGCCAGCGCACATGGATATCCGAACCTGTTCTTGATGACCGGTCCCAACTCCGGGCCCGGCCATAATTCGCTACTGGTCTATATCGAGGGCCAGCTCGACTACGTGGTGCGCGGTATCACCACCATCGTGGACAGTAACTTGCGTTACCTCGACGTCCGTCAAGACGTCCAACGCCGCTACAACGAGCGGATCCAGCAGCGACTCACCAAGACGACATGGATGTCGGGTTGTAGCAGTTGGTATCTGACCAAGGACGGTTTCAACGCCTCGATGTACCCCGGATTCGCGACGCAGTATCTTCGACAGATGCGGGACTTCCGGTTCGCCGACTACCACGCGGTCGCTCACGCCGCCGATACGCGCGTCAGCACTTCTGCCTGAGGACGCCTGAACGATGGCTCCCGACCGACCGCCACGAGCAGAGACCGGCACGATCGCCGGCGTCCTGGCCAACCTGCGGCGCGCGCCCAAACGCGTTCGGCGGCAGTCGCGAGAGGTCATCGAGATCGCGGTATCTCAGCTCTTCGACGCGGCGGTCCGCCACCCCAACGGCGCACCGGTGTCCGGTGAATACCGCATCGACGACCTGGCCCGGCTAGCCGGCACCACGACCCGCAACATCCGTGTCTACCGCGACCGCGGGCTGTTACCGCCACCGTTGCGGGTCGGGCGGATTGCGCTGTTCAACGACACTCATCTGACTCGGCTGCGGCTGATCACCTCGATGCTCGACCGCGGATACAACATCGCGCATGTCCGGGAGATGCTCAGCGCCTGGGAAGAGGGCAAGAATCTCGGCGACGTTCTCGGCCTGGAATCTGCGATCGTGGGCACCTGGACCACCGAGAAGGCCGCGACTATGCCGCTGGCCGAGGCAGAACGACTCATCAATGACGCCAAGGCATTCGATCGACTGGTCGGATTGCAGGTGATCCGCATCGACGGCGCCCAGGCCACCATCACACGCCCGAAACTCATCGACGCCTTCAAAGAGATCCGCGGCTACGGCGTCAGCATGGAAAAACTCATCGACCTGCACGAGCACATTGTCCCGCTGGTCGACCAGATCAGCGAGATGCTGGTGCGGGCGGGGGCCGAACACGTCGCCGACCGGATCAAACCACGTGAAGCACTGCCCGCCGACACCGAAATCGCCGAGCTGATAACCATGCTGGTCCGGTTTCGTAGCCAGGCGGTTGCATCCGTCACCGCCACTTTGGCGTCGTCGATCGAATCGACCATCGAGTCTCTGGTCAGCCGCATTCTGGCCGAATATCTGGAACGGTCGCCGGACGCAGAAGTCGGCTAACGCGCCACACCTAACGCCGACGGGCCACCAGATGCGGCGCCAGCGTGGCGAGTTTCTCGCAGGTCTCCTCGAATTCCCGTTCGGGATCCGACGCGGCGATGATGCCGGCCCCGGCCCGCAGCCAGGTTCGCCCGTCACGTTCGTAGGCGGTCCGTAGCGTCAACGCCGCGTCGAGCCCGCCATCGGCCGAAAACGTCACTACCGCACCGGAATACAACTCACGCGGGCTTTCATCGAGTCGCAGGATGGCGTCCACACTGGCCGCCTTGGGGATACCTGAGGCGGTGACCGCGGGAAACAGCGTCTCCAGCGCGTCCATTCGGTCCTTGGATGGGTCCAGTCGGCCGGTGACCGTCGAGCCAAGGTGCTGGACACTGCCGCGCTCGCGCACGGTCATGAAATCGATGACCGCAGCACTACCGGGCTCGGCGACCTCGGTGATCTCGCGCAGCGAGCTGCGCACCGACATGGCATGTTCGACAATCTCTTTGCTGTCGGATTCCAATTCGTCGCGGGCTTGGCGGTCACGCGCCGCGCCGCGGCCCAGCGCCCGGGTGCCGGCCAGCGGTTCGGTCACCACCGCGCCGTCGTGGTGCACCGCCGCCACCACTTCCGGGCTGTAACCAAGAGCTCGAAAACCAGCGAGCCGCAACAGGAACGAGCGCGCGGGGGTGTTGTGACGCCGACCCAGCCGATAGGTGGCCGGGAAGTCCAGCGCGAAGGGCACGTCGACAGACCGGGACAGGATCACTTTGTGATAGCGGCCGGCAGCGATCTCGCCGATCGCTGCCGCTACCCGCGCCCGGTAATCGGTGCTGTCGGCGCCGACATCGATCCCGGATGCGGGCGGCGCGGCCGGCAGGCCCTCGCTGAGCAACCGGTCCACCATGTCGCGGTGGCGTTCCTCGGCGTCGAAGAGTCGAACCGCGTCGTCGGTGACCACGACGCGGGTGCGGGGCCAGAACACCCGAGCCAGCGGGGTCCGCGGCGCCAGGCGATCTTGTACACCGAAGCGATACGCGCCGAATTCGAAGGCGATCCAACCGAAGGCCTGGTCACATTCCAGCAGCAGCCGGTCCACGGCCTCACCGAGCACCGGTCCCGGCCGTCCGGACCAGGTTTGTCGCTGAGTGACACCGTCGCGGGTGATGCGCAGCTCGTCGCGGTCTAACTCGACCATGGCCAGCACACCGAGGGCCAGTACCCACTGGCCGTCGTGCTCGTAGAGCAGGTATTCATCGCCGTCGCGCTCGGGCAATGCCGCGACCAACTCGGCCGCCAGGTCCGCCGGGGCGATCTCGGTCGGCAATCGGAATGACTGTGACGGGGCGCCCACAGAACTCGTTTCGACACCGACTTCGGTCACGCTTAGTAAATGTAGCCTAACCTATGAACCTGTGGGGCGGTCCGTTCGGGAATGACCTACTTTTGCCTCCGTATGCCTGTTCACCAGCACTTTTGGTAAGCCTGACTTTAACCCCGAGTTCCCGGGGTCCATGCGCCTTGAGCACGGGCTGAGCGCCGAACTCGATCCGTGATCGCGGCCCGGCCTCACGGTGTCCGCGCGCCGACGCCGCACCGTTGACTCATCGCGTCAAGGAAGCCGTGGCGCGGCCGTCGCTGGTGGGCAATAACAAGTAATAAGCCGTTCACTTTCGGCAACAAGAAGTAAGAAGCCGTTCACTTTCCCAGCGTTTTCCCAGTACTTTCGCAGCGTCCATGTGCGATCGGTCGTATACCTAGGCGCCGCCCCATGATTAGGCTCTGAAGGAATTCAAAACCCGAACGGCGGCCGTCACGAGTCGTGAGCAAGCTGCGCCCATCGAGGGAGATTAGCAATGCTCCTAGAATTTTGGGAGAACTTCGAGCACAACCTTTTCAAGCCGCTGTTGTTGTTTTTCTACCTTGGCTTCCTGATCCCAATTCTGAAGGTGCAGTTCGAGTTTCCCTATGTGATCTATCAGGCCGTGACGATGTACCTGTTGCTGGCCATCGGCTGGCACGGCGGTGAAGAACTCGCCACGATCCACATAGCGAACGTCGGCAGCATCGTGGGATTCATCATCCTGGGATTCCTGCTCAACTTCCTGATAGGTTTTCTCGCCTACGTGCTGCTGACCCGCATGACGAAGATGCGGCGGATCGACAGGGCGACGGTCGCGGGTTATTACGGGTCGGACTCGGCAGGGACGTTCGCAACCTGTGTGGGCGTCCTTGCGACCGTGGGAATGGCTTTCAACGGTTTCATGTCGGTGTTGTTGGCCGTGATGGAGATGCCCGGCTGCCTGGTGGCGCTCGTTCTGGCGGCGCGGCTGCGGCACAGGGGGATGGACGCGTTGGGGAACATGCCGGGCGAGCACGGCTACAAGCAGCCGGCGACGGCGGGACCCGGTGCGGCAAGCCGGCCGGCTCGTGGGCAGCGTCTCGATACCGAACGGGAACTGGCGATCGAGCAAGAGGCGAAGATCGCCCTGGAACTGCCGGAGTATCGCGGTAACGGCGCCGGTGAGGATGACACAAAAACCCACCTGGGCACGGTCCAGCTGCTCAGAGAGGTCTTGCTCAACCCGGGCCTTTATCTCCTTTTCGGTGGCATCGTCATCGGCTTGGTCAGTCGATTGCAGGGGCCAAAGGTCGTGCACGACACCGACCATGTCTTTGTGGCCGCCTTCCAGGGCGTGCTCTGTCTGTTCCTACTCGAGATGGGGATGACGGCCTCCCGCCGACTGAAGGACCTGAAAAGCGCGGGCCCGGGATTCATCGCCTTCGGTCTATTAGCGCCAAACCTATTCGCGGCTATCGGGATCATCGTCGCTCACGCCTACGCTCATCTCACCCACGCCCCGTTCAAGCCGGGGACGTATATCCTGTTCGCCATACTCTGCGGCGCTGCGTCATACATTGCTGTGCCCGCGGTCCAGCGGCTGGCGATCCCTGAGGCGAGCCCGACGCTGCCCTTGGCCGCATCACTGGGCTTGACGTTTTCCTACAACGTCACGATCGGCATCCCCGTCTATATCGAGATCTCGCGGGCCGTCACGCCGTGGTTCACCTGACGCGAGAAAGCCTCAGGCGCACGCGAATTCGACGGGCAGCGCCGCCGGAGACCGAAACGCCATACCCGTGATATGCGGCGTCGGGGCGTTGGGATCCAACCGCAGATCCGGCAGCCGGTCCAGCAGCGCGTTGATCGCGACCGTCGCCTCCATCCGCGCCAGATGCATGCCCAGGCACAGATGCGGACCGCCGCCGAACGTCAGGTGCGCGATGTTCTTGCGGGTCGGATCGAAGCGATCCGGATCTGGGTAGCGCTTCGGGTCCCGGTTGGCGGCCGCGACGCTGACGCTGACGTTTGTTCCGGCCGGAATCGCGACGCCGCCGAGCTCGCAGTCGCGAGCCGCCATCCGCATCACCGTGGTGATCGGCGGCTCCCAGCGCAACGCTTCCTCGAAGGCGCCGCGAACCATGCCGGGGTCGGCCCGCACCGCCTCGAGCTGCTCCGGCTCGGTGAGCAGTGCGACCAGCAGGTTGCCCGACGCACGGTAGGTCGTCTCCACTCCGGCCGGCAGGATCAGCACCAGGAACGCGAAGATCTCGTCATCGGTGAGCCGGGCACCGTCGATTTCGGACTGCGACAGCATGGTGATCAGGTCGTCCTGCGGATTGCGCCTCCGCTCAGTCAGGATTTCGTTGAAGTACCCCTTCAACGTCGCGGACGCGGCAATCCCGCAGTCCCAGTTGTAGACCACGTTGAGCAACTCGATCGAAAGCCGTTGGAAGCGCGGGTAATCCTGCCGCGGCAGGCCCATGATCCGCGCGATGACCTGTACCGGGAACGCGAACGTGAAATCGCGGGCCAGCTCGGCCCTCCCGCGCGGCGCGAAGCTGTCGATGAGCTCGTGAACCACCAGCTCGACTAACTCACTACGCCAGCGGTCCAGCAACGCGGCGCGGAACGACGGAGACACCAGGGCCCGACTGGCCCGGTGGTCGGCCCCCTCGAGTTCGAGCATCGTGCGGCCCATCACCGGGCCCATGATCTTGTCGTAGATCGCTGAAGAGAACATGTCGGGGTGGGTGAGCACGGTCTGGCATTCGTCGTATCCGAGTACGGTCACCCCGGCGCCGCCCAAGGTTTGGCTGGAGACTTCGGTGAACGGGCTGCCGACCATCACCCGGTTCCGCGACCGCGCCTCACGCAGCCGCTCGTGCACGTTTTCGACCTGCATGAGCAGCCCGCCCTGCAGTTCGGTCGGGTCGAATTCGCCGGCGGCCGGGCTCGATTCAGGAAGCATCAGCCGACACCGTGTGTGTGTCTCGGCCGGACCGCAGCACGGTCCCGGGCAGAGCGCCAGTGGCGACGCCGTCGCGACACACCTCGACACCGCCGACCAGCACCGAGCTGATGCCGTAGGCGTCTGCCACCAATCGCGGTGCACCCGCAGGCAAGTCGTAATGGGTGCGCTCCGGCCCGTGGTCAACGGTGGCCGGATCGAACAGCACCAAGTCCGCGTGCCAGCCCGGCGTGATTCGGCCTCGTTCGACCAGCCCGTAGAGCCGGGCCGGCACATCGGTGAGCAGCCGGACCGCTTCCTCGAGCGTCACCACCTGGTGCTCGCGGACACCGTGGCCGAGCAGCGACGTGGTGTAGATCGCCCCGCACATCATGTCGAGGTGCGCGCCGGCGTCCGAGCCACCGATGACGGCATGCGGCGAGCGCCACACCTCCGCGCGCAGCCGCCAGTCTGCGGCGTCATCGCCGAACGGCGCCGGCGTTAGTCCGGTGCGCAGCTCGTCGGCGATCACGATGTCCAGGAGGGTGTCGAACGGCTCCCCACCCCGAGCGGCGGCGACCTCCCCGACGCTGCGACCGGTCGCATCGGCGTTCTGCGGGGCGAAGGTCTCGACGACGATCAGCCGCTCCCAGTTCGCCAGACCGCGCAGCATGCCGGCTTCCTTCGATTGGGCGCCGTCGTTCAGCCGGCGGCGTACTTCCGGATCGGCAAGCGCGGCCAACCGCTCGGGCACCGGCAGGTGCATGATGTCGCGCCAGCCGGGTAGGCCGTCGAGCACGAAGCCGGTGAGGAACGAGAGCCGGATCTTCACGCCGTGCGGCAGGGTGAGCGCGACGACCCGGCCGCCGCGTTCGGCGGCGACCTCGGAGGCACGCAGCTGTCCGCGGTGCCCGGCCGGGTTGGCCGCCGAGACGCCGAGCAGGTTCCAGTTGAGCGGGCGGTCGGCCGCCACCGACATGTCAGTGAGTAGGGCAATCTCGTCGTCGGAGAAGCCTTGCAGGCAGCCGGGGATGATCGCCTCGAGCGTGGTGCCCGGATGGTCGCGGACTCCCTTCGCCAGCGCCAGCAGCTCGTCGCGTGATGCGCTGCGGGACGGCACCGGCTGGCCCGAGCCGTCGTTGTGGGTCTGCGACTGCGATGTGGAAAACCCAAGTGCGCCGTCGACCAGCGCCTCGTGCAGCAACGCGACCATCCGGTCGACCTGCTTTGGCGTCGCCTGGCCGCCGACCGCGTCCTCCCCCATCGCCGCCAGCCGAATCGCCGAATGGCCAACCAGGAAACCGGCATTGACGGCGATGCTGCCATCGAACCGATCAAGCCAGTCGCCGAATGACGCCCACTTCCAGTCCAGCCCGGCCCGCAACGCGTCGAGCGGCATGCCCTCGACCCGCGCGAGCATTCGGGTGAGGTAGTCCTGTTGATCGGCCGCCACGGGCGCCAACGTGAACCCGCAGTTGCCACCGAAGACGGTGGTGACGCCGTGCTGCACCGACGGGCTCGCAGTCGGGTCCCAGAAAAGTTGCGCGTCGTAGTGCGTGTGCAAGTCGACGAAACCCGGTGCTAGTGTCTGCCCTTGGGCATCAACGGTTTTCGCGGCCGAGTCGTCGACGTCACCGGGTGCGCCGACCACGGCGATCCGCCCGTCGCTGATACCGACATCGCCGTGGCGGCCCGGTGCGCCTGTGCCGTCAACGATTTCGGCATCGCGGATGAGCAGGTCGAGCATAAGTGCCTCCTACACGGTGGTTAGCCACCCCTCGTGCGGCAGCGGGTGGCGGAACAGCTCCGCCGCGTTGCGATGGGTGATCCGCGCGGCGTCATCCGCCGAGAGGCCGGCGACGTTGCGCGCCACGACCTCTTGGGTGTCCGGCCAAGTCGAGTCCGCGTGGGGGTAGTCGCTCTCGACCAGAATGCGCTGGGCGCCAATGGCATCCAGCGCGCCGAACGCCGATGGGTCGTCAATCGAGCAGAACCAGAAGTTGCGCTGCAGCACGTCGCTGGGTAGCAGATCGCCCTTCCAGGATCCGCCCTCCCGGCCCGAAGCAGAATGCGCCAAAACATAATCCGCCCGATCCGCCAGCATTGCCGCCCAGCCCAGCCCACCCTCGGCGAGCGTGATGTTCAGTCGCGGGAAGCGGACCGGGATGCCCGACCAGAGCATATCGGCGCAGGCGACCAGGCCGTTGACCGGAAACAGCGTCGTGATGGTCTCGAATGGGGTGTCCGGCGCGGGAATCGGCGCCCATTGGGCCGATCCGGTGTGCAGGCATACGACGGTGTCCGTCTCCTCGCAGGCGGCGAAAAACGGGTCCCAGGCGCGGCTGTGCAGACTGGGAATCCCACACTGGGCAGGCAGCTCCGGGAAGCTCACCGCCTTGAAACCGCGTGCAGCGTTGCGGCGCAGCTCTTCGGCGGCCAGCTGCGGATCCGCCAGCCACGGCAGCTGCAGCGGAATGATCCGCTCCGGGAAGCTGCCGGCCCACACCTCCAGATGCCAATCGTTCCAGGCCCGCAGCACAGCGAGCCCCAGCTCCGGGTCGTCACTCTTCCAGAACACCGTGCCGGCGAACCCGGCGATCAGCGACGGAAAATTCAGCGACGCCCAGATCCCGGCCAAGTCCATATCTGCGATCCGGGCCTTGATATCCCAGCAGCCGCGGCGCATCTCGTCGAAGCGGGCCGCCTCCATACTCCAGTCCTCGCGCGGCCGCCCGACCACCGCGTTGAGCCCGATGTTGGGGTAGTCGCGGTCCTCATAGCGCCACACCTGCCGGCCGTCGTCGGTCTCCACGATCCGCGGTGCCCGGCCGGCCAGCGGGGCGGGAAGCCGGCCGTCGAACATGTCGGGCGGCTCGATGACGTGGTCGTCAACGGAGATCAGTACGTGCTGCCGATCGCGGGGAGCAGGATCCGGCAGCAGCGCCATACCTCACGACTATCGTCGGTTTTCGGCGGCTGTCAATGCACGAGTCAGCCGGGTCTCAAAGCCCGAACCTGGTTCACGCCTGGATGACCCCGCGAGCGATGAGTATTTCGCGTACTTCCGAATCTCGCGTTTGGCTCTCGTGGTACTCGTAACCCTTGACAACGGCGACCCAGTCATCGCCCTGATTGATCGCAAACTCGGCGGCCGCGGCGAGTGCTCGGTAGAGCGCCGTTGCGAGATCATCGGTCCAAATGAGCCATACTCCGTGTTCGGTTTCGGAGTAGGCGCCGTCCATCGTCGCGAAGAAGCTGTCAAGCCCCCCCTCAGGCTCATCTGGATTCAAGAAGTACAAGAGATGTGGGAAATCTGCATACAAATTCTGCAGGAAGGCAACAATCGACGGATTCAGGTAGGGATAACCCTCCGGTACCTGCGCGAAGGTCAGGACGACCGACCCGCGCCAGTCTCGGGCCAGTGCGGGATCAGCGCCAACGTCGGCCAGAACATTGCGCACTGCACTGATGTCTTCAGCGCGCCACTCACTCGCCGGGACATTGAGCCGCCGCAGGGTCATTGTGGCGCCCGCGATTCGTCCGCCCACTCATGAGCCATCAACCGAGGAGCACCTTCCATGCGTGTTGGGCAAGCTCTTCCCTCACGTGGGCCCGGAGACATCCAACGATACAAACACACCGCTTGGATATTCAGCGAGACAACGTGATCGCGCCCTCGGGGCAGTTCTGCTCGGCGTCCGTGGCTTGCGTCTCGAGCTCGCCGGTGACGGTCTCGATGCGCACGATCGCGTGCCCAACCTCGTCGGCATCAAAGATGTCCGGCGCTAACGTGTAGCAGCGCCCGTGCCCCTCGCAGCGGTCTGCGTCGACACAAACTTTGGTCATCAGCGACGCTCCTCATCGCTTCGCTCTGCATCGTCGCCGTCGCGGCTCATGTGGCCACCGGGAAGGTCAACGGCAGCGACTCCACCGACCTCAGCGCGGCGGTGTAGCTCAGCTCGGTGCCGGGCTTGATCTCGTAATCGGGGATGCGCCGGTGGAATTCGCGCAACGCGACCCGCAGCTCCATGCGGGCCAGGTGTGAACCGAGGCAGCGGTGCGGACCCCCGCCGAAGGCGCGGTGCCGGTTCGGATTACGGCGGAAGTCGACCAGCTCGGGGTCGGGGAACTCGGCAGGGTCGGTGTTCGCCGCGCCCAGTAGCGGGCTGACCCGCTCGCCCTTGCTGATCGGGCAGCCGCCCACCTCGACGTCTTGCATGGCGACCCGCGCGACGCCGGGTACCGGTGTCTCCCAGCGCAACAACTCCTCGATGGCACTGGGCAGGACGTCGGGTTGCTCGACGAGCTGATGACGATGCTCCGGGTGGCGGGCCAGATACACAAAGAAACAGTCGAGTGAGTCGGTCACCGTGTCGAGCCCGGCGATCAGAAAGAGGAAACACACGTCGAGGATCTCGTGGCGCGTCAGCGGTTCTCCGTCGACCCTGGCCACGATCAGCGAGGACAGCACGTCGTCGCGGGGGCTGGCGATGTGGTCGTCGATCGCGCGCTCGAAGTAGTCGTAGATCTGTTGTGCTACCCCGGCAGCGGCATCGTGGCGGCCGTCGTAGCCCGAGGCGCCCTCCGGGCGGATGACCCCGTCCTTCCACTCCAGGAATTGGTCCAGATCTTCCAGCGGCAGGCCGAGCAGCTGCAGAAACACCGTGCATGGCAGGGGTACGGCGAACTCTTCATGGAAGTCGCATTCGCCGCGATCGGCGAAGCGATCGATCATCTCATTCACCAGCTCGGCGACGCGCGGTTCACGCCGGGCCATCTCCCGCGGAGTGAACAGCGGATCGAGGATGCGGCGGTACTTCGCATGCTCGGGCGGGTCAATTTGCAGTGGAATCAGCGGCCGCACGTTGCCCAAATCGACGGCGTCCATGTTCGACGAGAACAACTCGGTGTGCTTGAGCGCCATCTCGATATCGGTCAGGCGGCTGAGCACCACCGCCTGCGGCGTCCGGAACACCGGGGTGGATTCACGCAGCGCCTTGTACATCGGCTGCGGCTCCGCGAGACCCGCCACCGCCTGATCGACAAACCCTTCGGCTTCTGTCATGCCGATTAGCCTGACACCAAACCCTCAGCGTTGGGTATGGATCCGCGGTTATTGCGGGGCCGGGTGCCGCACGAAGGCACGCGGCTGGGTGAACGCCCGGATGCCGTCGACCCCGAGTTCGCGGCCGAGGCCCGATTGGCCGACACCGCCGAACGGCAGCCGCGGATCCTGCGCGGCCATGCCGTGGCAGTTGACGCTGACCGTGCCGGCAATCAGCTGAGCAGCGACGTGGTCGGCCAGCGCGTCGTCACCGGTCCAGATCGACGCGGTAAGGCCGAAATCGCCTGCGTTGGCGGCTGTGACTGCGTCGTCGAGATTCTGATAGCCGAAGATCGGCAGCACCGGCCCGAACTGTTCCTCAGTGGCCAACGGCGCGTCGGCGTCCAGGCCGGTGACGACGGTCGGCAGCACAAAATGCCCGCCGGCGTCGGCGTCGGCCTCGCGGAGGGCGCCAGCGGTACGGACCGCCGCGCCGCGGGCCGCGGCTTCGGCCACCAGCGCCGCTACCCGATCGCGTCCGGCGGCGGTGTGCATCGGCCCGAGTGTGACTTCCTCGGCGAGCCCGTCACCGACGACCTCACGCCGGCAGCGCGCGAGGATCGCGTCGGCCAGCTCGTCGACCATGTCGATCGGCGCGTACAAGCGTTTGATCGCCATGCAGACCTGGCCGCAGGTGGTGTAGGTCGCGGTGACCAGGCGCTCGACAAGCTCGTCGGTGACGGCGATGTCGGGAGCGATGATCGCCGCGTCGTTGCCGCCGAGTTCGAGCAGCACCGGGGTCAGCCGCGGCGCCGCCGCTGCCATGACGGCGCGTCCGGTGGCCACCCCGCCGGTCAGCGAGATGACGTCGATGCCGGGGTGGGTGATCAGCGCCTGCGCCAGTGCGCTGCCGGGGCCCGCGAGCACGTTGACCACACCGGGTGGCAGCCCGGCAGCGAACGCGGCACCGAGCTGCAGCGCCGCCAGCGGACAGGTCGGCGGCACCTTGACCACAGCGGTGTTGCCGGCGGTCAACGCCGACGCCAGTTTGGTCATGGTCAGTGCCAGCGGCCAGTTGAACGGCAATACCAGCGCCGCCACTCCGTACGGCTCTCGCTGCAGCCGTGGGTAGGCGGACTGCGGGTCGATCCGTTCAGGCGCCAGCGCCCCTTCGGCGATCGCCCCGAGGATTGCGGGCAGCGCCGGCGCGGTGCCGATTTCGAAGCGTGCTTCGGCGAGCACTTTGCCGTGCTCGCGGGTGTACAGCCGGGCAGCGTCGCTGCCGGCGAGTTGGCCGGCGGCCTCGGTTGCGGCCGCAGTGATGGCGGCGACCCGCTCAGCGACGTCGAGTGCGCGCCACCCCGCCGCGGCAAGCTTCGCCGCCTCCACGGCGGCGTCGAGCTGGTTGAGGTCGGCGGCCGGCGCATACCCGACGACCTCGGCCGGACGGGCCGGGTTGTGCACCGGATAGCTCGCGCCGGCACCGGGCTGCGACTCGCCGCCGATCGTGAGAGTCGCGAAGGTCTCGGAGGATGTTGCGGTCATCGTGCTGCCTCCTTGACCTGTTGCGGTCGCCCCGCAATGGTAGGTCGGTATGACGCCGATCACAGAAGCGTTGACGTGAAGGGTGTGGTGCTGCGCCAGGTCGGTCAACCGACAGCGGTCGAGGAGCTGGCGCTGCGACCGATTGGCCGCCACGAAGTCCGAGTGCAGCTGGCCGCCAGCGGCGTGTGCCACAGCGACTTGTCGTTGCGCGACGGATCAATACCGACGCTGCTGCCGTGCACACTCGGCCACGAGGGCGCCGGGATCGTCACCGAGGTGGGCGCCGACGTCACCACAGTTGGTCCGGGTCAGCACGTCGTCTTGACGTGGCTGGTCGCGTGCCGGTCCTGCCCGCATTGCCTGCGTGGCGAGTCCCAGCTGTGTGTGCATGCCTACGACCATGTTTACAGCGGCCCGTACGCCGACAGCGCCGGCCCGGTGTGGCCGGGAATGGGAGTCGGGTCGCTGGCCGAACAGACGTTGCTGCCGGCCGCGGCGGTAGTACCGATCGACGAGTCGCTGCCGCTCGACCAGGCGGCGCTGTTGGGCTGCGGCGTCACCACCGGGGTAGGTGCGGTGATGCACACGGCAGCCGTCCGTCCGGGCGAGAGCGTGCTTGTTATCGGTTGCGGCGGTGTGGGTTTGGCGGCGATCCAAGGGGCTCGGCTGGCCGGCGCGGCGCCGATCATCGCCGCCGACCGGGTAGCCGCCCAGCTTCCCGCCGCGACAGCCAACGGGGCGACCGAGACGATCGATGCCAGCGAGGTCGACCTGGCCAGCGCCGTGCGCGACCTCACCGGCGGCGCCGGGGTTGATCACGGAATCGAAGTGGTGGGCAAGCCCGCGACGATTCGCGCGGCTTACGACGCCACCCGCCGGGGCGGCAAGGTCACCCTGGTGGGCGCCGCGGGGATCGAGGAGTCGGTGACGTTTCCGGCGCTTTCGCTGATGGTCGACGGCAAGACAATCCAGGGCAGCGTGTACGGCGCCAGCGACCCGGCGCGCGACATCCCGGTGTTGGCCGAGCTCGCCCGCCTCGGCAGGCTCGACCTCGAGGCGTTGGTGACGCGGCGCATCGGTCTCGACGACGTCGAGCAGGCATTCACCGACATGGCCGCCGGGCGGGGTGCCCGCAGCGTCGTCTGCTTCTAGCTGTCACCGTCGGTAGTTGTCGTCTCGGCGGCTACAATCGAATGTATGTTCGATCCCGCCGCATCGCCGCAGGCCGTGCCGACCTTTGTTGGTGTCGACGACGCTGGCGTCGTGGACGTCATCGCCGGTGCGGCGCGCCAGCAGAACGCGATGTGTGGGCGGGAGTTGGCGGCGATCGGTGAGTTGTACGCGCGCCGTGCACCCAGCGACGAAGTCGATCGCGAGAACTGGGCCATCGACGGCCATGAGAACGTCGTGGCCGAAGTAGCCGCGGCCTTGGGTATCAGCCGGGGCCGAGCCCGAGGGCGATTGCACTATGCGATCGCGCTACGCGAGCGGCTGCCCCGCGTCGCCGAGGTTTTCGCCCGTGGGCTCATTGACTTCCGGATGATGGCCGCGGTCGTATCCCGCACCGACTTGGTTGAGGACCGGGCTTTGATCGCCAAGCTGGATGCCGCCATCGCCAGGCACGCGCCGAAGTGGATGCGGCTTTCCGGGCCCAGGCTTTTCGAGCGCATCGACATGTGGGTCATGCGGTTCGATCCGGCCGGTAAGCGAGTGCCGCGCGAGCGCACCGAGAATCGCTATGTCGAAATCGCGCCCACAGATGCAGGGTTGGCCGGGGTCTGGGCGCAGCTGCACGCCGCCGACGGCGTGGCTTTGGGTCAAAAGCTCGACGCGCTTGCTGAAACGGTCTGTGCGGCAGACCCGCGAACCAAGCAACAACGTCGGGCGGACGGCTTGGCCGCATTGACCGCCGGGCTGACCGCGATGCGCTGCCAATGCGGTTCGCCAGACTGCTCGGCAGCGCAACGACGCCCGGCCACCGACGTGGTGATCCATGTCTTGGCCGAGCAGGCGACGATCAGCGGTGACTCACAGTCGCCCGGATACCTGCGAACCTTCGGGCCGTTGGACTCAACCACGCTGCGCGACATGGCGACAACCGCGAAGATCAAGCCGTTGGTGACGCCATCGACCGGCCCCGAGGGAGGTTATCGGCCTTCGGCGGCATTGGCGGACTTCGTGCGCTGCAGGGACTTGACCTGTCGATTCCCCGGATGCGATGAACCGGCCGAAGTCTGCGATCTCGACCACACCGTGCCGTTCCCGCTTGGCCCTACGCATCCCTCGAATCTTAAGCTTCTCTGCCGTTACCACCACTTGCTCAAGACGTTCTACACGCGGTGTGGCGGCTGGGCAGATCGTCAGTTACCAGATGGCACCGTGGAGTGGACCGCGCCCAGTGGCCATACCTACACGACCACCCCCGGCGGCAGCATCTTCTTCCCGGTGTTGGCCAGGTCAACGGGAGAGCTGAAGGTCGCGCAGATGGTTGAACCGCCAAGAATTACAAAGGGATTGATGATGCCGCGAAGGAAACACACGCGGGCGGAAGATCGCCGTTACCGAATCACCTCAGAGCGACGGATCAACGAACAACGGCTCGCCGAAGAGCGACTCGCCCAACAGCGCCGAAAACGTGCGGCGGGTTACGATCCGCCACCCTTCTGACGGCACGCGGCCTAATCCAGCAGCGTCCGGACGACGCCGTCGGCCAGCAAACGCCCGCGGTCGGTGAGCACCAAGCGCTCGCCGTCGGGCGTCAGCAAGCCGTCGTCGACGGCGACGGACGCGCGCTCGCGCTCGGCGTCGTCCAGCAGGTCCAGCGGCAGACCTTGGCGCAGCCGGATTCTCAGCAGCATGTCCTCGGTGTGGCGCTGCCGAGCATCCAGCTGCTCGAAACCGGCGACCGGCAACGTCGCACCGTCGAGGATCTGTGCATAAGTGTTGGGGTGCTTGACATTCCACCAGCGGGTTGCACCGACATAGCTATGCGCCCCCGGGCCGGCACCCCACCACTGACCGCCGTCCCAGTAGCCCAGGTTGTGTCGGCACTGCCCGCCTGCGCGGCTCCAATTGGACACCTCGTACCAGTCGAAGCCGGCCGCTGACAGCTGCTCGTCGACCAGCTCGTAGCGGTGCGCGAGCACGTCGTCGTCGGGAGCGGCGAGCTCGCCGCTGCGGACCCGGCGCGCCAGCGCAGTGCCGTCCTCGACCACCAGGGCGTAGGCGGAGACGTGATCGACGCCCGTGTCGACCGCCGCTTCCACCGAGCGCAGCAGGTCGTCGTCGGATTCCCCAGGGGTGCCGTAGATCAGGTCGACGCTGACGTGTTCAAAACCTTCGGCGAGCGCCTCGCGGGCCGCCGCCGCCGACCGGTTCGGCGTGTGGATCCGGTCTAGAACACCCAGCACCCATGGCGAGACGGACTGCATGCCCAGCGACACCCTCGTGTAGCCGGCTGCGCGGGCGGCCGCGAAGAAGTCGGGCCAAGCCGACTCCGGGTTGGCCTCGGTGGTGATCTCGGCGTCGGCGGCCAGCTCGAAATTGTCGCGCACCGACTGCAGCAGCGCAGTGATGCGTTCGCCACCCAACAACGACGGCGTCCCGCCCCCTACGAAGACGGTCTGCACCGTCGGTGCGCCCAGCCGGGCTGCGGCCAGCTCGAGCTCCGACCGCAGCACCTGTAGCCACGCGTCGGGGTTGACGCCACCTAACTCGGCCGGCGTGTAGGTATTAAAGTCGCAGTAGCCGCAGCGGGTGATGCAGAACGGCACGTGCACGTAGATGCCGAACGGTCCGCCTGGGCTCACGTGCACATCGGGCAGGCCGACGGGCGCAGAAGTTGCCGTCATGGCTGCCAATATTCCCGAGTCCTTGCGCAACCTCCAGCGCTTGGCCCCAGTGGCCCACGCGCAGGAGAGAAAATGGACGCCGTTGGCAGCTGACTCTCGGACACATTTACGCTGCATCTCAGGGTTGCCGCGTAGTTTTGCTCACTGTGAGAGAAATTCCACCCTGGTAGCGACCGTCCGCGACATCCGTGGCACAATGGCCGAGTGACCGCCGCCCACCGCAGCCCGTTCGACATCGCACTGGTGGCGCGTCGGCACATCGATCTCAAGCGTGTCTGTAGCTGTCGCTGTCTGCCTTGATGTCGTAGACCCCGCCCACCTGTACTCCAGCTGGCCCCCGGATCTGCGCCGCCGGGTCAGCAACCGGTGATCTGCGCGGTCCAAGCCGGCTACTCCACAAAGGAGAACGCCGTATGACATCCCCCCGCCCCACCAAAGGCCGCAGCGAAGGCCAGTGGGCGCTTGGCTATCGCGAGCCGTTGAACCCCAACGAGCAATTCAAGAAGGATGACGACGCACTCAATGTGCGCGACCGCATCCTCAACCACTACTCCAAAGCCGGCTTCGACAGCATCGACAAGAACGACTTGCGTGGCCGCATGCGCTGGATGGGCCTCTACACCCAGCGTGAGCAGGGTTACGACGGCACCTGGACTGGCGACGAGAACCTCGATCTGCTCGAGGCCAAATACTTCATGATGCGCGTGCGTTGCGACGGCGGGGCGTTGTCCACCGCGGCGCTTCGCACCCTCGGACAGATTTCTACGGAATTCGCCCGGGATACCGCCGACATCTCCGACCGGGAAAATGTGCAGTACCACTGGATCGAGATCGAGAAGGTCCCCGAGATCTGGGACCGACTGGCCGCGGTCGGCTTGCAAACCACCGAGGCGTGCGGCGACTGCCCGCGGGTGGTGCTGGGCTCCCCGCTGGCCGGTGAGTCACTCGACGAGGTTCTCGACCCGACCTGGGCCGTGGAGGAGATCGTCCGCCGCTACATCGGCAATCCGGAGTTCTCCAATCTGCCCCGCAAGTACAAGACCGCGATCTCGGGTTTGCAGGACGTCGCGCACGAGATCAACGACGTTGCGTTCATCGGCGTCAACCACCCCGAGCACGGACCCGGGCTGGACCTGTGGGTCGGCGGCGGCCTGTCCACCAATCCGATGCTGGGCCAACGGGTTGGGGCGTGGGTGCCGCTGGAGGAAGTACCCGACGTCTGGGAGGGCGTCACATCGGTGTTCCGTGACTACGGCTACCGACGACTGCGCTCCAAGGCCCGGCTGAAGTTCCTCATTAAAGATTGGGGCATTGAAAAGTTCCGTGAGATTCTCGAAACCGAATACCTCAAACGCAAACTCATCGACGGTCCGGCCCCCGAACCGGTCAAGCACCCGATCGACCATGTCGGCGTGCAGCGGCTGAAGAACGGGCTCAACGCCGTCGGTGTCGCCCCGATCGCCGGGCGGGTGTCGGGCGCAATCCTATCCGCGGTGGCCGATCTGGCCGAGCGAGCCGGGTCGCAGCGGATCCGATTCACGCCATACCAGAAGCTCGTCATCCTGGACGTTCCGGACGACAAACTTGACGAGCTCACCACCGGCCTAGACGCGCTCGGGCTGCCGTCGCAGCCGTCACACTGGCGTCGAAACCTGATGGCCTGCAGCGGTATTGAATACTGCAAACTGTCGTTCGCCGAAACTCGGGTGCGTTCCCAGTCACTGGTGCCCGAGCTGGAGCGTCGACTCGACGGCATCAACGCCCAACTGGACGTACCGATCACAATCAACATCAATGGCTGCCCGAACTCGTGCGCGCGCATCCAGATCGCCGACATCGGTTTCAAGGGCCAGATGATCGACGACGGCCACGGCGGCTCGGTCGAAGGATTCCAAGTGCACCTGGGCGGCAGCTTAGGCCTCGATAGTGGTTTCGGACGAAAACTGCGCCAGCACAAGGTCACCAGCGACGAGCTCGGCGACTACATCGACCGCGTCGTGCACAACTTCATCAAGCAGCGTGATGCGGGCGAACGCTTCGCGACATGGGCGCTACGCGCCGACGAGGGGGATCTGCGATGAGTGAGGAGGCGAAAGTGTTGACGGAGACGGAGCTGCGAGAGCTGGCTGAGCGGGGCGCCGCTGAGCTGGAAGGCGCCAGCGCCACCGACATGTTGCACTGGACCGACGAGCATTTCGGCGGCGTCAGAGGGCCTCGGCCGTCGGCGACGTGCAACTACGTGGTGGCCTCGAATATGCAGGACGCGGTGCTCGTCGATCTGGCGGCGAGGGTACGCCCGGGTGTCCCGGTGATGTTCTTGGACACCGGGTATCACTTCGTGGAGACCATCGGTACCCGTGATGCGGTCGAGGCGGTTTACGACATACGGGTGCTCAACGTCACGCCCGAGCATTCGGTCGCAGAGCAGGACCAGTTGCTGGGCAAGGACCTGTTCGCCCGCCAACCCAACGAGTGCTGCCGGCTACGCAAGGTCGCCCCGTTGTCCAAGGCGCTGCGCGGTTATTCCGCGTGGGTGACCGGCCTGCGTCGCGTCGAGGCCCCGACTCGCGCCAACGCCCCGCTTGTCAGTTTCGACGAGGCGTTCCATCTGGTGAAGATCAACCCGCTGGCAACGTGGACCGACGAGGAGATGCAGGCCTACATCGACGAAAACGATGTACTGGTCAATCCGCTTGTCTACGAAGGTTATCCGTCGATCGGCTGCGCTCCTTGCACCGCGAAGGTAGCTGAGGGTGCGGATCCGCGCAGCGGACGCTGGCAGGGGCTGTCGAAGACCGAATGCGGGTTACACGCGTCGTGACTGCGCTGGTGCTGGCCGCACACGGCAGCGAAGATCCACGGTCGGCGGCCAATGCCCAAGCCGTCGCCGACCAGATTCGCTGTGTGCGGCCGCGCCTCGAGGTGCGAGTCGCGTTCTGCGAGTTGAACACTCCACGCCTGGTTGACGTGCTCACGCCGGATGCGGTGATCACTCCGCTCCTGCTGGCCGACGCCTACCACGCCCGTATCGACATCCCCCGACAGGTCGCCAGCCGGGGCGTCGCCGTGCGGCAGGCCAACGTGCTCGGTGAAGACGATCGGCTGGTGTCCGTGCTCCACGAGCGCCTCGCCGAGCTGGGCGTCAGCACGCGCGATCCGCAGCTGGGTGTGCTGGTGGTGGCGATTGGCTCGACGCATCCCGCGGCTAATGCCCGCAGCACTCAGGTCGCGCGCAAGCTGATCGCCGAAACCCGATGGGCCGGCACGACGACGGCGTTTGCCACTGGGTCCGGCCCGTCACCGGCCCAGGCCGCCAACCGGTTACGGCGCCACGGCGCCCGCCGCGTGGTGATCGCACCCTGGTTCTTGGCGCCCGGCCGGCTCACTGATCGAGTGGCCGAATACGCTGCATCGGAAAGTATTCCGATGGCGGCGCCGCTGGGAGCACACCGGCTGGTGATCGAGACGGTATTGGATCGCTTCGATGCGGCGCGAGCCGATAGCATCGCCGCCTGAGCTACCGCACCGGCGGCAGACACCCGAGGTTCATCCGGTGGGTGTCAGCGTGCCCTCGTCCTCGTCTGCCCCGCCGTCGCTGGGCGTTGGCGCCCCGAGTGCGATGTGCGGTAGCCGGGTGGCGTGCACGTACACGGTGTCCCCTTCCTGCAGGCCCAACGCCTCGGCATCGCCTCGGGTGATCTGAGCGATGAACGGCCCGCCGGTAGCGGCGTTGGTCAACTCCACGCGCACCTCAAAGCCGAGCATCACCAGGCGATCGATGGTGGCGCGGACGATGCCGGTGGCCTCGGCGGTGCCGTCGTCGGCGGCGATCCTCATGTCGGGACTGCGCCCAACCCGAATGTCGTGCGGACGAACCAGGTTCCCGTTCAGCGTGGACACCGCGCCCAGAAATGACATCACGAACGGATTCGCCGGAGTGTCGTAGACGTCGGTCGGGGATCCCACTTGTTCGATACGACCGTCGCGCAGCACGGCAATCCGGTCGGCCACATCGAGCGCCTCGGCCTGGTCGTGGGTGACCAACACCGTGGTGACATGCACTTCGTCATGCAAGCGGCGCAGCCACGCCCGCAGATCCTCGCGGACCTTGGCGTCCAGTGCACCGAACGGCTCGTCGAGCAGCAGCACCTGCGGGTCGACCGCCAGCGCGCGCGCCAGCGCCATGCGCTGGCGCTGACCGCCGGACAGCTGGCTGGGGTAGCGAGTCTGGAAACCGCTGAGCCCCACCACTTCGAGCAGATTGTCGACCTTCGCGTTGATCTCGGCCTTGGGTCGCCGACGAATCTTCAAACCGAAGGCGACATTGTCGCGCACGGTCAGGTGCTTGAACGCGGCGTAATGCTGGAATACAAAACCGATACCGCGCCGCTGTGGCGGCAACCGGGTGACGTCACGGCCGTCGATCGTGATCGTGCCGCTGTCCGGCTGATCGAGCCCGGCGATGGCGCGCAACAGGGTCGACTTGCCCGAACCGCTAGGTCCCAGCAACGCCGTCAGTGAGCCGGCGGGCACGTTGAAGTCGACATTGTCCAACGCGACGAAATCACCGTAGCGTTTGTTGGCGCCGCGCACGACGATCGCGTTTGTCATAAGCGCCACTCCTCCTTAGGCCTGCTTGGTGGCTCGTTCACGCCGAGCATCGAGAATTAGCTGGACGACCAGAACCACCACGGAGACCGCCATCAGCAGTGTCGAAAGAGCGTAGGCGCCGTACTCGGCGCCGCGGTTGTAGCGGTCGGACACCAGCAGCGTCAACGTCTGGGACTTCCCCGGCAGGTTCGACGACACCATGATGACCGCGCCGTATTCACCGAGGGTACGGGCGATGGTCAACACGATCCCGTAGGTCAGGCCCCACCGGATCGACGGCAGCGTGATCCGCCAAAACGTCTGCCACCAACCGGAACCCAGCGTTGCCGCCGCCTGCTCCTGTTCGGTGCCCAGCTCGTGAAGGACCGGCTCGACCTCGCGGATCACGAAGGGCAGCGTGGCGAAGATGCTGGCGAGCACGATGCCGGGCAACCCGAAGATGATCTTGAACCCGAAGTCTTTCTCGACGAAGCCGAGCAGTCCTCCCGATCCCCATAACACGATCAAAGCCACACCGACGACGACCGGCGAGACCGCGAACGGTAGATCGATGATCGCCTGCAACACGCCCTTGCCACGGAATCGGTTGCGCGCCAGCATCAACGCCGTCGGGACACCAAAAATCACATTAAGCGGTACCACGATGGCCACCACCAGCAGCGACAAATTCAGTGCCGAAATCGCCGCCGGCGTGCTGACCCAGGCGAAAAATTGGCCGAAACCTGGTGTGAAAGTGCGCCACAAGATCAGCCCAACGGGGACGACGAGCAGCACCAACACATAGGCCAGGGCAAAAAAGCGAATCAGGTAGCGAACCTGCGGCGATAGCGTCATGCCGACAACTCCTCGCGTCTGGCCGCACGCGATCCGAGGGTGCGCAGAACAAAGAGCACGACGAAGGAGATAGCAAGCAGCACAATCGATATCGCGGCAGCACCGGTACGGTCGTCATTTTCGATCAAGGTCCGGATCCACTGTGAGGACACTTCGGTTTTGCCGGGCACCGCCCCACCGATCAGCACCACCGAGCCGAATTCACCGATGGCCCGCGCAAACGTCAGCCCCGCGCCGGTCAGCAAAACCGGAGTCAGAGAGGGCAACACGACGGTTGTGAAGATTGTCGCGTTGCCGGCGCCGAGTGATGCGGCGGCCTCCTCAGTCTCGCGGTCAATTTCCAGCAACACCGGCTGGACGGCCCGCACCACGAACGGCAGCGTGACGAACGCCAACGCCAGGCCAACGCCCCATCCGGTGTGCTGCAAGTGCAGGCCGACGGGGCTGTTGGTCCCGTAGAGAGCCAGGAGTACCAGACTGGCAACAATGGTGGGCAACGCGAATGGCAGATCAATAATGACGTCGACCAGCCGTTTGGCCGGGAAATCGTCGCGTACCAGAACCCATGCGATCAGTAGGCCGAAGATCATGTTGAGGACGGTGACGCCGGCCGAGATGATCAGCGTCACCCGGAAGGACTCGAGCGCGGCGTTTGAGGTGACCGCGAGCCAGAACGCCCGCCAGCCGCCGCCGACGGATTGCCAACCGATCGCGGCCAGCGGCAGCAGCACGATCACCGAAAGCCACACCATCGCAACGCCAACCCGCAGTGATGTGCCGCCGCCACGGGTGCCGGCGCTCGCCTCGCGTGTGATCACCGTCATCATCCGGTGGCCTGGGTGTAGATCTTGGTGATGCTGCCGGAGTTCTTGTCGAACAATTGGGCATCGACGGTGTCCCAGCCACCGAGGTCAGCGATCGTCCACAGTTTCACCGGCATCGGGAACTGACTCCGGACATCGGCGGCAACAGCCGGGTCGACTGGCCGGAATCCAGCTGCCGCCCAAAGCTTCTGCGCCTGTGCGGTGTACTGGAAGTTTTTGAACGTGGTGGCGGCATCCAGGTGGGGGCTGCTGGTCACGACGGCAACCGGGTTTTCGATCTTGAATGTTTGCGACGGGTTGAGATGGGTGATCGGTTTGCCTTGGCGCTCCGTGGCGATCGCTTCGTTCTCGTAGCTGATCAGGACGTCACCGCTGCCCTGAACGAACACATCGGTGGCCTCCCGCCCCGATGCGGGGCGCAGTTTGACGTGCTGGCCCACCAGCTTGTTGATGAAGTCAATCCCCGCTTGCGGATCATGGCCGCCGCCGCTCTTGACGGCGTATGGGGCGAGCAAATTCCACTTCGCCGAGCCTGAGCTCAGCGGGCTGGGCGTGATGACTTCCACGCCGGGCCGCAGCAGGTCGTCCCAGTCCTTGATGTTCTTGGGATTTCCGGGCCGCACCACCAGGCTTACTACCGACCCGAACGGAATGCCTTTGGTGGCGTCCTTGTCCCAGTCCTTGGAAACTTTGCCGGCCTTGACGAGTCGGGTGATGTCGGGCTCGACGGAGAAGTTGACGATGTCGGCGGGCTTGCCGTCAACGACTCCGCGTGACTGGTCACCCGAGGCGCCGTACGAGGTGATCACCTGCACGCCCTTGCCTTCTTGTGAGGCGTTGAATGCTGGAATCACCTTGCTCCAGCCCGGTTCTGGAGCCGAGTAGGCGACCAACGTGATGCTCGTGTGCGCGTTGGCCGGCCCGCCACCGCCGACGACGTCGCTGGCGCCACCCTGGCACGCTGCGATAACGATTGCGGCGACGGTCAACCCGACAACGTGGCGCCAACGCGCGGCACCCCTGATGTCGTCGCGCAATGATCGACCTTTCGCTGGCGGGGTTAACAGATAACCAGTCCCGTCGCTACGGAAAGGCGGGGTCAGCAGTTGGAGAATTCCACCGACACCTGACCGCGCGCGGGCAGGAAGTCAGCTACAACAGTGCACGTCAGCCACAGCGCAATCGCCCACGGCAATGAGCGCCAAGATATGGCACTCGGTGTTGCCGGGCGCTGCGTGCATGGCGGAAGCCTAACAGAATCCGCCGAACTCCCAGCTGAGCCGCCGCAGGTCAGTGGGTCAGCAGCCAGGCCACGATTACCAGCACCACCAAGATGACGAGCACCAACGTCACCTGTGATCGCGGCATGCCCGGCTTTCCGGTCATCCGGGTTCTTCGTCGCTGTGACGAACGCGCCTCATCAGCCGGATGCCACGGCCGAGCAGGGCGTCCAGCACCACCGCGACGAGGTAGGCCAACGCCAGCACGACCGGCATGACCACGATGGTCTGCAAGACGAACCCCAGCCCCGACAGCCACAACTCGACGCCGTCCCACCAACTGAGGATCCCGTTCACCGGGCTCACCCTATTCCGCGCGGCCAGTGAAGCCAACATCGCAAGGTCGGCGCATGTCCTTCAGCTCAAACCGCTGACCGTGTCCATCATCGCGTGGGCGATGTCGACGGCGCTGGTGTCCAAGTTGGCCGAACCTGGATCAGACGGGCGTCGATCGCCGAAGAACACCACTTCGACCTCCACGAGGCAGTTCAGCCGGACACCGATGGCACGCGCCTGTGGGGTCGGCTGCAGCGCCGGCATGTTGGGCAATACCGAGGTTGCGGTATTAGTAGCCGCGACAACGCTATTGGTGACGCGGATGTCGCTGACGGAGATCGTCGTGCTGATCGGGCCGTTTTGTTCCGTTGACGTCGCGCCGTTGCATTGCTGCCACTGCCGTGAGAATTTCGCGAACACCATCTCGGCTTGCGCGGCCGTCGGCAACGTGACCACGCCCTGCATAACGCTGATCACTTGCGCCGGATCACCGTTGTTCCACCACGACTCCGAGGCGACGTCTTTGACCTCGGCTGGCTCGTAGACGCTTTTCTGCAGCATCGCTGTGACGCCTAGACAACTTGCTGGCGGGATCTGACTGTAAAGCTTCTCAGGGCCGCCGAATTCTGGCGGGATGCGGCCGACAAAGGGCTGGCCGAGCATCCGCGACAGCGTGACGTCGTCGAGAGGCACCTGCCTGACGCTTGCCCCGGTGAGGGGGCGCGGCTTCAGATTCGGCGCCGGCGTCGCCGTGCCATCGACAACCCCACCACAACCCACCGCCAGCGCGGCGATCATCACTAACGCCGTCGCCGACCCAAACGTCCGCATGACTACTTCTTGGCCTTGTCGCCTGCCGCATCGGCCGACAACGCGGCGACGAATGCCTCTTGCGGCACGTCGACTCGGCCGATGGTTTTCATCCGCTTCTTGCCCTCTTTCTGCTTCTCCAGCAGTTTGCGCTTGCGGGTGATGTCGCCGCCGTAGCACTTCGACAGCACATCTTTACGGATCGCGCGAATATTCTCTCGCGCAATAATTTTGGATCCTATCGCGGCCTGCACCGGCACCTCGAACTGCTGACGCGGGATGAGTTCTTTGAGCTTGGTGGTCATCTTGTTGCCGTAGGCCGCGGCGCCATCCTTGTGCACGATAGCGCTGAAAGCGTCGACGGCTTCGCCCTGCAGCAGGATGTCGACCTTGACCAGCGCGGCCTCCTGCTCGCCGGCTTCCTCGTAGTCAAGGCTGGCGTAGCCGCGGGTGCGCGATTTCAGCGAATCGAAGAAGTCGAAGATGATTTCGCCCAGCGGCATGGTGTAGCGCAATTCGACCCGCTCGGGTGACAGGTAGTCCATCCCGCCGAGTTCGCCGCGCCGCGATTGGCAGAGTTCCATGATGGTGCCGATGAATTCGCTCGGCGCGATGATGGTGGTTTTGACGACGGGCTCGTAGACAGTCCGCACTTTGCCTTCCGGCCAGTCCGCCGGGTTGGTCACTCGGACCTCGGTCCCGTCGTCCTTCACGACTCGATAGACCACGTTCGGTGCGGTCGAAATCAGGTCGAGGTCGAACTCGCGCTCCAGGCGCTCGCGGCTGATCTCCATGTGCAGCAGACCCAAAAACCCGCAGCGGAACCCGAAGCCCAGCGCCACCGAAGTCTCCGGTTCGTAGGTGAGCGCGGCGTCGTTGAGCTGCAACCGCTCCAGCGCGTCGCGCAGATTCGGGTACTCGGAGCCGTCGACGGGATACAGACCCGAGTACACCATCGGTTTGGGTTCGCGGTAGCCGGTCAGGGCTTCGGTGGCGCCGTGGCGCGCGGTCGTGACGGTGTCGCCGACTTTGGACTGGCGGACATCCTTGACACCGGTGATCAAATAACCGACCTCGCCCACACCGAGGCCCTCGCTGGGCTTCGGGTCAGGCGAGACGATGCCGACCTCGAGAAGTTCGTGTGTCGCGCCGGTGGACATCATCGCGATCTTTTCGCGCGGGGTGATCTTGCCGTCGATAACACGGACGTAGGTGACCACGCCGCGGTAGATGTCGTAGACGGAGTCGAAAATCATTGCGCGCGTCGGCGCTTCCGAGTCTCCTGTGGGCGGTGGCACCTCGCGCACCACGTGATCGAGCAGATCGGCGACACCCTCCCCCGTCTTGCCCGACACCCGCAGGACGTCGCTCGGCTCGCAACCGATGATGTGGGCGATCTCACCGGCATATCGATCGGGATCGGCGGCGGGCAGGTCAATCTTGTTGAGCACAGGAATGATGTGCAGGTCGCGGTCCAGGGCCAGGTACAGATTGGCCAGCGTCTGCGCCTCGATGCCCTGGGCGGCATCGACCAACAGCACCGCACCCTCACAGGCCTCCAGCGCACGGGATACCTCGTAGGTGAAGTCCACGTGTCCCGGGGTGTCGATGAGATGCAAGACGTGATCGACACCGTCGACCTGCCACGGCAGGCGCACATTTTGCGCCTTGATCGTGATCCCGCGTTCGCGCTCGATGTCCATCCGGTCGAGGTACTGAGCGCGCATCGACCTTTCGTCGACGACGCCGGTGAGCTGCAGCATCCGATCGGCCAGCGTGGACTTGCCGTGGTCGATGTGGGCGATGATGCAGAAGTTCCGAATCTGCGCCGGCGCAGTGAAGGTTTGGTCGGCGAAGCTGCTGATGGGAATCTCCTGGTCGACGGGCGGCCTAGCGGTGGATGGCCTGGCGCTCTGAGCTACGTCCAGGGTATCGAGGCAGGCTCGTCGGGACACAATCGCGCCGAGCCGTCCTATGCTGCGAACATGGCGTCGCAGTGGAGGACGTTGCAGCGATTCCAGAGGAATCTGGAGAATCTGGTGTTCAACGAGGCACCGGAATTGATCCGGCAGCTGCAGCAATCACCGACCGTGCAGCGGGGCATCAAGATCGCTTTGGATGTGATCGTCGGCACCGCGTCCGAACCGCCGTCCGAGATCACCGCCGGTCGCCCCGTCACCAGCATCAGCGCGCCCACCGCGCATCGGGCCCGCAGGCTGGTCTACGCCCCCGACTTGGACGGTCGGGCCGACCCCGGCGAAATCGTGTGGACGTGGGTGACCTACGAGGACGATCCCACCCGCGGCAAGGACCGCCCGGTGCTGGTCGTGGGCCGCGACCAGCACACGCTGCTCGGCCTGATGATGTCCAGCCAGGAGACACACGCCGCCGACCGGGAATGGGTGGAAATCGGCAGCGGAAGCTGGGATGGCGACGGTAAGCCCAGCTGGGTGCGGCTGGACCGGGTGCTAGACGTCCCCGAAGAGGGGATTCGCCGCGAGGGGGCAATCCTGGAACGCGCGATCTTCGACATCGTCGCTGCCCGCCTGCGCAGCGAGTACTCCTGGAGCTGAGTTACTCCGCGCCGGTCGAGCTGCTGGCCGTCAGCCCTGGGTAATGTAGGACTGGAGCTGCTCGTGCTCGGCCTCCAGCTCCTCCATCCGTGTTTTCACGACGTCACCGATGCTGACGATGCCAATTAACTTGCCGTCGTCGAGTACCGGTACGTGGCGCACCCGGTGTTCGGTCATCAACATGCTGAGGCTGTCTACCGTGTCGGACTTGCTACAGGTCGAGACCACCGCCGTCATGATTTTCGAAACCGGCTGCGAGAGCACCGCAGCGCCATGGGCGTGCAGCTGGCGTACGACGTCACGCTCGGAGACGATGCCGACGACACCGTCGGGCCCGACCACCACCATGGCGCCGATGTTGTGACCGGCGAGCCCGGCCAGCAGTTCAGTCACCGTCGCGTCAGGGTTGGTCGTCACCACGGAGCCACCCTTGCTCCGCAACACATCTGCAATTCGCATCGAAGCCTCCCACCGATTGTGATCCGGTTCACACCAGGCTACGGCGATATCGGTGATCCTGAAAGCAGCTCGAAAAAATCAGGCCAACGCTCGCGCGTTGCGCTCACGCGACAGTGTTGCGCGGCAGCGGGAGCCGTGCGCCGGCCACCACCAGCCACGCCAACGCCGAGACCCGTGCGACCGGCAGGATCGGTCCCAGCACCGGCCAGAACAGCACCAGCGTCGTCAATTCGGACAGCCCGGCGATCGCCAGACCGGACCAGGCCAGCGGCCGGGGCAACAACCCGAGGCCGAGGCTGGGCACCGCCACACCACCGACAAGCAGGCCCAGCGCCACGATGTGCCCGGCGCCACCAACCAGAAACACCAGGTAATAGAGCGCGCAGACCAACGCGGTGTCACCGGTGACCTCCGGCCGCGACAGCGTCCAGGCCGCCAAACCCGTCAGCCCCAACGCGCCGGCCGCCAAGATGCCGCCCGTCAATGCGATCGTCGCTGCCGGCGCGGAGACACCGAGTTGGCGCAACCGACCGCTGGCCATCGCCGCATAGACGGCCAGCGGCACCGACGAGGCGAACACCGCCACCGCGATCACCTGCACGGCGAGCTGCTCGGCGCGGACGTATTGCTCGACCGCGGCGACCGGTCCGTAGGGCAGCGGCATCACACCGCCGAGTGCGACGCCGAGCGCCAGACCGCCGAACAGCAGCCCTATGCAGATCGCGGCGGCGAGCGCCAACGGTGGTCCACCACGCTGGCGCCGTTCAACTGCTGCCTCTGCGGGCCTATCGTTCATGGCGTGAACGATAGGGACTATGTCAACCGGGTGATTTCGACGACCACGTCGAGGTCGGTGGCGCCGCGTCCGGAGTAGATGCCCTTCAGCGGGGACACGTCAGCGTAGTCCCGGCCGACGCCCACGCTGATGTATTGCTCGGTGATCTCACTGTCGTTGGTGGGGTCGAGATCCCACCAACTTCCGGTCCAGGCCTGGAGCCAGGCGTGGCTCTGCCCGTCGACGGTGTCCCCCACCACCGCATCGGAGCTGGGATGGTGATAACCAGAGACATAACGTCCGGGAATGCCCATGCTGCGCAACATAATCAGCGATAGGTGCACGAAATCCTGACAGACGCCTTTGCCCTCGCGCAACGCATCCAAGCCCGACGAATGGACGCCGGTGGTGCCCCGAACGTAGTCCAATTCGCTGCGCACCCACTCCCCGGCCGCGACGACGGCTTCGGCAGGCTCGTGATACTTGGCAATCCGCTTGCCCACGGCCGCAATACGTTTGCTTGCCGGCGCGTATTCGGTCGGGCCCAACACCTCATCGAACCGATCGACTACCGATTCGCTGTGCAAGTCGGCCCAGCCGAGTTTTTCGGTCGGCGGTTCCGCTCGGTCGGTTTCCACAACCGACGAGGACGTGACGGTCAACTCGGTGTGCGGCGCATGCAGGTCGAATGCCGTCACCGTGGTGCCCCAATAGTCGATGTAGCGGTATGACCGGGTGGCCGGGACGGTTTCGATACGGTTGAGAACGACATTTTGCCGGGAGTCCGATCGCGGCGTGAGCCGCGCTTCGTTGTAGGACGCCGTCGCCGGCGACGGATAGGCGTAGCCAGTGGCGTGCAGAATCCGCAGCCGCCACATCAGCCCTTCCCCTTCTTCGCCGGCAGCGGCTCACGTTGGGCGGCATCGGACCAGGCGACCCAGGGCACAGCGTGAAAGTACTGTACTGCCAACGCTTCGCCGACGTCGTAACACGACTTCTGCAGGCTGGCCAGCCGCGTCTCCAGGGTTTCCAGTAGCACACCCGGCCGGATGAATTCGAGTTCACTGCGGGCCCGCCCGAGCAGCCGCTGCGCTTCGGCGGTCGAACCGATCCGACTGTGCGGATTGTGCAGCAGTTCGTCGAGGCTGTGTTCGGCCATCTTCAACGAGTAGAAGACCGACCGCGGAAACAGCCGGTCGAGCAGGATGAACTCGACGACCCGGTTGGCGTCCAGCACACCACGATACGTGCGCAGATAGGTGTCATGCGCGCCCGCCGAGCGCAGCACCGTGACCCACGCCGGCGAGGATGCACTATCCCCCACCCGCGACAACAACATCCGCACCGTCATGTCCACCCGCTCGATCGCCCGGCCCAGCATCATGAAGCGGTACCCGTCGTCACGTGACAACGTGGAATCGGCGAGGCCGGCGAACATCGCGGCGCGACCTTCGATGAAAGATAAAAACTCATGCGGGCCAAGGCGTTTGGCGGCGCGTTCACGTTCACCCAGAGCGTTGTAAGTGGTGTTGAGGCATTCCCAGGTTTCGGTGGAGGTTACCTCCCGGGCTGACCTCGCGTTTTCTCGCGCGGCTGAGATGGCGTCGACGATGGAGCAACCGCCGGCGGTGTTGCGGCGAAACGCCACCAGGTCGGTCAGCGACCAGACATCCAACTGGGTGTCGGGCGCCTCAATGTCCAACACGTGCAACAGCACTCGGGAGGTGTGGTCGGGGTCGACGCTGGAGTCCTCCAGCAGTTGGTGCACGGTGACGTCGAGGATGCGCGCGGTGTCGTCGGCGCGCTCGACGTAGCGACCGATCCAGTACAGCGCCTCGGCATTGCGGGCCAGCATCAGCGAATCACCGCCTGTTGCTGTTGCTGTTGCTGTTGCTGTTGGGCGGGCTGCTGCTCCTGCGTCGGGTGCAGCTGCGACTGTTGTTGCTGCTGAGTGGACTTGTCGCCCTTCGAGTCGCCGCTGGACGTGGTGACCGGGTTGGGAAGCGACCGCACGATCTGGGCGGCGCCGAGCTCGCGATCGGCCAGAGAGGTCCGCGACGCCAGCACCCAGGTGTCCTTGGAGCCGCCGCCCTGGCTGGAATTCACCACCCTTGACCCTTCAACCAGGGCCACCCGGGTCAGACCGCCGGGCAACACCCATACGTCGTCGCCGTCGTTGACCGCGAACGGTCGCAAGTCGACGTATCGCGGTGTCAGCTTGTCGTCGATCTGTGTCGGGACCGTCGAGAGCTGCATCATCGGTTGCGCGATCCAGCCCCGGGGGTCGTCACGGATCTTCTTGCTGATCACGTTCAACTCTTTGTTGGAGGCTTCCGGACCGAAGACGATGCCGTAGCCGCCGGACCCCTCGACCGGCTTGATCACCAGTTCGCCGACCCGGTCCAGCACTTCTTCACGTTCGTCCTCCAACCAGCACCGGAAGGTGTCCACATTGGCCAGCAACGGTTTTTCGCCGAGGTAGTACTCGATGATCGTCGGCACATAGGTGTAGACGAGTTTGTCGTCGCCCACCCCGTTGCCGACGGCGCTGGAGATCACCACGTTGCCGGCTCGGGCGGCGTTGAGCAGGCCGGCCACGCCGAGCACCGAATTGGGGCGGAACTGCATCGGGTCCAGGAACGCGTCGTCGATGCGCCGGTAGATGACGTCGACCTGACGTTCTCCTTCGGTGGTGCGCATGTACACCTGGTTGTCGCGGCAGAACAGGTCGCGGCCTTCAACCAGCTCGACACCCATCTGCCGGGCCAGCAGCGAGTGCTCGAAGTACGCCGAGTTGTGCACCCCCGGGGTCAATACGACGACGGTTGGGTCGGCCTCGTTGGTGGCCGCCGACTTGCGCAGCGCGCGGAGCAGGTGCGCCGCGTAGTCGTCGACGGCGCGCACCCGGTGGGTAGCGAACAGGTTGGGAAAGACCCGCGCCATGGTGCGCCGGTTCTCCATCACGTAGGACACCCCCGACGGGGAACGCAGGTTGTCCTCCAAAACCCGGAAGCTTCCCTTTTCGTCGCGGATGAGATCGATGCCGGCGACGTGGATGCGCACGCCGTTGGGCGGCACGATGCCGGCGGCCTGGCGGTAGAAGTGCTCACAGGAGGTCACCAGCCGGCGCGGGATGACTCCGTCGTTCAAGATCTCCTGATCGCCATAGATATCGTCGAGATAACACTCGAGGGCCTTAACCCGCTGGGTGATGCCGCGCTCCAACCGCGTCCACTCGGCGGCGGAAATCACCCGTGGGACCAGATCCAGCGGAAACGGCCGCTCCTGACCGGACAACGAGAACGTGATGCCCTGATCGCTAAATGCCCGGCTGAGCGCCTCGGCGCGCGCCTCGAGGTCGGACGCGTCCGACGGCGCGAGCTCGGCGTAGATGCCCTTGTACGGGCCGCGGATGTTGCCCTGACCATCGAACATCTCATCGAAGGCTTCTGCATAGGCGCCCGCGGTGTTGTACCCGTCGAAGATGCGCTCATAGCGCCTTGGCGGCGGCGACTCGCCACGCGGCTGGCGCCTTGTTTCGACGGGTACGGTTCGAAGGGGCACTGTGTCATGCTGCATCACAACTGCCGTTTCCGCAGGCCAAGCGTCTCTACTTTGGGCGTTTGCACCCCGGACTGATACCCTGGGCACTCGCCGCCCAAGCGTCGGGACGCTGCGGCAAGACCGTGACACCACAAGCCGCCCAAGTGTACGTCGAAGGAATTAACGCGTGGCCAACATCAAGTCGCAGCAAAAGCGCAACCGCACGAACGAGCGCGCCCGGCTGCGCAACAAGTCGGTGAAGTCATCGCTTCGCACGGCCGTCCGCGCGTTCCGCGAGGCCGCCGCCGCTGGCGAGAAGGACAAGGCCGCCGAACTGCTGGTCTCCACCAGCCGCAAGTTGGACAAGGCGGCCAGCAAGGGTGTAATCCACAAGAACCAGGCGGCGAACAAGAAGTCCGCGCTGGCGCACGCCCTCAACAAGATCTGAGTTCAGCGACCGGGTCGGCCTTACCTCACCGGCCAGCTCGTCCTCGGGCTTCGCGATCCGCATCGTCACCGGCCGCTAGCTCGGCGACTTTCCGAACCGCCGCTTCCAGCGCGTAGTTGGCATCGGCGGCCGCGCCCTTGACGTCGGCGTTCAGCGCCGCGACCAATCTCATCGCGGTGGCCACCATGTCGCGGGACCAGCGTCGGGCCTGCTTCTGCGCCTTTTGCACCCGCCAGGGCGGCATTCCGACTTCGGCCGCCAGACGGTAGGGGTCACCAGAGAGTGGCCCGACCCGGGCGATGGCGTGCACAGCCTCGGCTAACGCATCGGCCAACACCACCTGCGGCTCGCCGCGCATCATCGCCCACCGCAGCGCCTCGACAGCGCCTTCGACATCGCCCACCACGGCCTTGTCGGCGATGTCATATCCCTTCACCTCGGCCCTGCCACCGTGATAGCGCCGCACCGCGGCGACATCGACGCGGCCATCGGTGTCAGCGACCAATTGTGAACAGGCCGAAGCGAGTTCGCGTACATCGGAGCCGACCGCATCCAGCAGCACGTTGACCGTCTCGTCGTCGGATTTGACCTTCAGCGAGCGAAATTCGTTGCGGACGAAGTCAAGACGTTCGCTGGCCTTGGTGATCCGCGCGCACGGATGCACCTGCGCGCCCAACGCGCGCAGCTGACTGGCCAGCGCCTTGGCACGCCCGCCACCTGAATGCACGACCACCAGCTCGGTACCCGAGGGGATGTCCGCGGCGGCATTGGCAATCAATTCCGCGGCTTCTTTGCCTGCCTCACCGGCGGCTTCCAGGACGACCACCCGCTCGTCGGCGAACAGTGACGGGCTCAGCAATTCTGCCAGCTCGTAGACGCCGACTTCGCCGGCTCGCAACCGGCTCACCGGCACATCATCGGTGCCGGCGCGCTGCCGTGCCGACCGCAGTACCTCCGCGACGGCGCGCTCGACCAGCAGCTCCTCGTCTCCCAACACGAGGTGCAATGGCGAAACCTGCTGGCTCACCGTTCGATCGTGTCATGTGCGGCCGACAGACCCGCCGGCCCCTACCAGCAGACCCGACAGCGACCAGGCCAACAGCCCGGCGGCTGCGATCGCCATCGCCGTGCGAAACCATCGTCGCCGCCACAACACCGCGGCCAGCACGGCGGCGACGCCGACCAGCAGGAAACCGCCAACCCCGGACGGTACGGGCACACTGGCGGCGGGAACACCGGCTGCCCAATGCGCGATCCGCAACACCCACCACAGTTCGGGCCCAGTGAACCGGATCAGCAGTTGCGCCCCAGCCGGCCAGAACAGGCATAGTGCGCCCGCCGCACTGCCCAGCACGGTGATCGGCGCGATCAGCGCTGCCACCGCGAGATTGGCCGCGGCGGCCACCAGGCTCACCCGGCCTGAAATGCCGGCGATCAGTGGAGCCGTCACCAACTGCGCGGCGCACGCGACGCACACGGCGTCGGCCAGCGGCTTGGGCCAGCCGGCCGCCACCAGACGCCGCGACCAGATCGGCGCGATGACCACCAGCGCCGCCGTCGCCACCACCGACAGCGCGAGGCCCACGTCGACGGCCAACTGCGGGGCGGCGACCATCAACACCAGCACAGCGGCAGCGAGAGCAGGAATCGCTTGCCGTCGCCGCGAAGACAACACACCCACCAACGCGATCGCCCCCATCACCGCCGCACGCAGCACGCTGGCCGTGGGCTGCACCACGATGACGAACATCGCCAGCGCGGCACCGGCCAGCGCCACCGCCGCCCGCGGCCCAATCAGCCGCGATGTGAACAGCACTGCTCCACACACGATCGTGACGTTGGCCCCGGATACCGCCATGAGGTGCGTCAAACCGGCCGCGCGGAATTCTTGGCTGGTCATCGCGGTGACCGCCGACGTGTCGCCGAGCACCAGCGCGGGCAGCATCGCCCCCTGGTCAGCAGGCAGCACCCGACGGGCTGTGGCGGCGAACTCCGCGCGGACTGCGTACGCAGATCGGTGCACCGGCCCGGCATGACCCATCGTCGGCGCGCCGATCGCGTTCACCGCAGCCACCGTCAGGTCACGTCGGGAGGGGCGAGTGATTCTGGCGCGGAAGCGCACCGGCTGGCCGACCATTACCGAGCTGAAGTCGCGCGCCGGCGCGAAAACCACCACGCGGCCCGAGATCTTGTCGTCTCCCAGTTGCTGCAACGTGGCACGGAACATGAGCCGGCCGCGCCCCAGCGACATTGCGCTTTCGGTGGGCGTGACCGCGACCTGGGCTGCGGTTCCGAATGCCGCGGTGATGGGGTGGCGAGCGACTGCGTTGGCGCGTAATGCGATCGCATACCCGAACCCCGCCCCGACGACGCCAGCGGTGATCACGCCGATGCCGACGGCCCGCAACGGTGGCCTTTGATGTCCGGCGCGCCAGAGCAGAACCCCGAACACGCTGCCCGCCGCACAGACCGACCCGACGACGCCGCCTATCGGCCACAAGATTCCCGCCGCAGTGACCGTCCAACTTGCCAATGCGGCCGGCACCAGACGCGCATCCAGCCGCGCGGTCGCGGGGTCGCCCCCAATTCGTGTTGCACCGGTGTTAGACACGAACCAGTCGGCGCAGCTTTTCCAGACGCACGGGGCCGATGCCATCCACCTCGGCGAGCTGGTCGACGCTGGTGAACTTCCCGTTGGCATCGCGCCACGCCACGATGGCAGCCGCCGTCGCCGGCCCGACCCCGGGCAGGGCGTCTAACTGCTGCACCGTCGCGGTGTTCAGGTTGACCACCTCAGACCGTGTGGGTTTATCCGGACGTGACGCGCCGCCCGGCGCGCCGGGGGCGGCCGTGCCGGAGCTGACCGAGCTGCCCAACACGGGCGGCTGCCCCTTGATCGGTGCGATCCCGACGACGATCTGCTCGCCGTCGTCGACCTGGCGGGCCATATTGAGCCCGGTGGTGTCGGCACCATCGGTCGTGCCGCCAGCCGCCTTCAGCGCGTCGGCGATCCGTGCGCCGGGCGCCAACGTGACCAAGCCCGGCGTATGAACCAGGCCCACCACGCTCACCACCACCGGTTGGCTCGGCGGGGCCGTCGCACTCGGACTCGGGCCGCGGCTCGCCGACGCCACCGGGTCGACCGGTGGCAATTTCGCCGACCTCACCGGTGCGGGCGCATCCCGCATCAGAGTGAAGATGGCGACCAGCACCGCGATAGCGGCGATCGCCGCTAATGCGATAGCGCCGGCGCGGCCCGGATCGGCACGCACTCTGGCCAGCCAGCCAGCATGTCGTCCGGAATCGTCTGGAATCCACCGTGGAAGCAGCGAGTTCGGGTCGGTGTCGTCGTCGGTGTCGGTGTCGTCGGCATCGCTGTCCGGTTGGGCGCCGAGTCGTCGATGCAGTCGCTGGGCGGGCAGTTCTGTGCGCATACGGCGACCGTAGGTCGGTCGACTGCCGCGGCAACGCCGCCGCGAAGCCTGTTGAGACCGGCTGTGGACTAACTGCCGGCTGTGCACCATCGGCTCCGCCGAGCCGTTCACAATGGTCGGCGGCGGGTGATGGGCCCCGTCAGACCAGCCGCCTGACTGGTTGGTTGGGGATGCGGATAACGTGCAGGGCAGGACCGTCGGATCCAATGAAGGAGATCGCCATGCAACTGGCACTGACGCCGGACGAAGCCGCCTTTCGTGACGAGCTGCGCACCTTCTACACGACAAAGATTCCGGCCGAACTTCGCGAGAAAACCCGCCTGGGGTTGCCACTCGGCCGCGACGACTTCATCAGCAGCCACAAGATTCTCAACGATCACGGGTTGGCCGTACCGAACTGGCCCGTCGAGTGGGGCGGCAAGGACTGGACGCTCGCTCAGCACCAGATCTGGCTGGACGAGATGCAGCTGGCCTCCGTGCCGGAACCACTGAACTTCAACGCAAAGATGGTCGGACCGGTGATCGCCGAGTTCGGCTCCCAGGAGACCAAGCAACGCTTCCTGCCGCCGACGGCCAGCCTCGACATCTGGTGGTGCCAAGGGTTCTCCGAGCCCGAAGCCGGCTCGGACTTGGCGTCGCTGCGTACTACCGCCCTGCGTGACGGCGACAGCTATGTCGTCAACGGGCAGAAGACCTGGACGACGTTGGGCCAGTACGCCGACTGGATCTTCTGTCTGGTCCGCACCGACCCGCAAGCACCCAAGAAGCAGGCGGGGATTTCGTTTCTGCTCATCGATTTGGACACGCCGGGGATCACGATGCGGCCGATCAAGTTGATCGACGGCAGCTGCGAGGTCAACGAGGTGTTCTTCGAGGACGTCCGAGTACCCGCCGATCAGCTTGTCGGAGAAGAGAATCAGGGCTGGACATACGCGAAGTTCCTACTGGGCAACGAGCGGACCGGCATCGCCGGGGTGGGCCGCACCAAAGTTCGTCTCGCCGAGGTCAAACAGTGCGCCGCCGACACCGGCCTGCTCAAAGATCCGCTGTTCGCGAGCCGGCTCGCCGAAGCCGAAAACGAGTTGCTGGCATTGGAGCTCACGCAGATGCGGGTCGCGACGGGCTCGTTGGACGGCAAACCCAATCCGGCGTCGTCGGTACTGAAACTGCGCGGCAGCCAGTTGCAGCAGACCGCCACTGAATTGCTCGTCGACGTGGCCGGCCCGGACGCGCTGCCGATCGATGCCGGCGACGAGATCGCGTCACCGGGGTGGGCGCAGGGCAGCGCGCCGCACTACTTGAACTACCGCAAGACGTCAATCTACGGCGGCAGCAATGAGATACAACGCACCATCATCTCGTCCACCATTCTCGGGTTGTAAAAGCAGGAGCGTGAGGTAAAGCCATGGACTTTCAGTTGAGCGACGAACAGGTTCTGCTGCGCGACACCACCCGCGACTTGCTGTCCCGAAGCTACGACCCGGAGAGCCGCAACAAGATCGTCGGAAGCGAGCTGGGCTGGAGCCGCGACGTGTGGAGTCAGTTGGCCGACACCGGGATTCTCGGCCTGGGCTTCGATCCCGACGAAGCCGGCCAGACCGAAATCATGGTCGTGCTTACCGAAGTCGGGCGCCGCCTGGCACCCGAACCCATCGTGCATGCGGCGCTTGGACCGGGGGGGATCATCGCCGAAGTGGGCAGCGACGCCCAGAAGGAACTTCTGGAGGAGGTCGCCGCGGGTCAGCGGCTGTTGGCGTTCGCACACGTGGAGCCAGGCCTGCGTGCGGCCTCGATCAATGGTGTCGCGACGACCGCTGTGCAGCAAGGCGATTCGTGGTTGCTCAGCGGGCGAAAGAACCCCGTGCTCGCCGGCGACTCCGCCGACACCCTGGTCGTCAGCGCGAGGTTGCCCGAAGGCGGAATCGGGTTGTTCCTCGTCGACGGTGAGGCCGTGAGCCGGCACCCGTACCGCACGTTCGACGGCCAGCGCGGTGCCCAGATCGAGTTGGACCAGACTCCGGGCGAGCCGCTAGGCGACGCGGTGGACGCATCGGTCGCCATCAGCAACGCCGTCGTCCGCATTCAGTCCGCGTTGTGCGCAGAGGCCGTCGGCGCCATGGAAGAGGCGCTTCGGTTGACCACCGATTACCTCAAGACGCGCAAGCAGTTTGGGGTCACACTGAACACCTTCCAGACGCTGACCCAGCGCGCCGCGGATATGTACGTGTCGCTCGAACTGGCCCGCAGCATGAACCTCTATGCCGCCATCTCGATCGCAGACGGCAATCTCGACCCGGTGATCGGGGCGCGGGCCAAGCTGCAGATCGGCCGGTCGGGGCGCCACATCGGCCAGGAGGCCATCCAGCTGCACGGCGGCATAGGCATGACCGCGGAGTACCCGGTCGGGCATTATGCGGCCCGGCTCACCGCGATCGAGCACACCCTCGGTTCGTCCCAGGACCAGTTGCAGCTCCTGGTCGAGCAGGTCGGCGACTACGACATCGTGACGCTCTAGCTCGCAGGTGTCGCATGACGGCGGGCACCGGGCTTCAATATCGCCGAGTGAACCGCCCACGATCAACTCGGGTCAGGCGCTGCACCAGATTCCGTTTCATCCGACGGTGATGACTCAGGCGCCGCACCGGATTCCGCGTCAGCAGACTCAGGCGCCGCAACCGACTCCGCCTCAGCGGACTCAGGCGCCGCATCCGACTCCCCGTCAGCAGACTCCGATTCCGCATCCGGCAGCTGAGCCGCGAGATATTCGCCGAGCCCGCCGATCGTCGGATAGTCAAATACTGCGGTGGCATTGATCGTGAATGCGCCACCGAACTGGCTGTGCAAACGGTTGCGGAGTTCGACCGCCATCAGCGAATCCGTTCCCAGGTCCAGGAACCGACTGGTTGCCGCGGGCGGTTGTGCGAGCCGCAAGAAACCCTGGACTTCGCGCTGCAGAAATTCGGTAATGAAACTGGCGCGCTGCGCCACCGGTATCTCCTGCAGTTGCCGGAGCAACTCACTGTCGCCGATTATCTCCCCGACGGCACTCGGCAACACCAGGTCGAGAATCGGTGGACGGGAACTACCCAGCACCTTCGCGGCACGCTGCCAGTTGGCCTTGATGACGGTTGCCTGCGCAGTTCCGTTGGCGACAACTTCGGCGAGGGCGCCGAGGGCGGCCGAGGGTTCCAGCGGAACCAGCCCTTGCGCACCGATATTGGCACGCGCGGCCTCCGAAGAGGCCATGCCTCCCCGGCCCCAGGGACCAAAGTTCACTCCGGTCGCCGGCAAGCCGTGTGCCTTTCGATCCGCGACCAGCCCGTCGAGCAGCGCATTAGCGGTCGAGTAGTTGGCCTGGCCGGGTGAACCGAGCAAGCTGGACACCGAGGACGACACGATGAAGAAGTCGAGGTCGTCTTTCTTCGTCAACCGGTCCAAGTAGAGGGCACCGAACGCCTTGGGCGCCAACGTCGTCCGGAAGCGATCCAGATTCTGCTGCGACAGCAGAGCGTCGTCGAGCACGCCTGCCAAATGCGCCACTCCAGCGAGCGGCGGCAACTCCGCACGGATCCGGTCCAGCAGCGTTGCCACTTCTGACTCGTCGCCGACATCGGCCGCGAAGGTGTGGATGCGGCACCGGTAGCGCTCGGTGATCTCGTCGATTTCCCTTTGTGCGTCTGCGTCGGGCGTGCGCCTGCTGGTCAACACGATGTCACCGGCACCGAGTTGCGCCAGATAGGCCGCCGTGTGCAGACCGATCGCACCGAGTCCACCAGTGATCAGATAACTCCGATCACCGCGCGGCTGGAGCGGACTCGGCATTTGCACCACGATCTTGCCGATATGCCGCGCCTGCTGCATCCGGCGGAACGCTGTCTTCGCCTCCGTCAGTGGGTAGATCTCAGCGGGTAGTGGCGTCCACTCGCCCCTGGCCAACCCGTCCGATACCTCGCCCAGCAAGGCACGAATACGCTCGGGCTCCTGGAAGGTAACCGTGTCCAGCGCCACTATCTCGTAAGCGATATCTGGACGGACCTCCGACATTTGTTCTGGCGTCCAGATGTCGCGCTTGGCGATCTCGGCGAAACGGCCATTCTTCGCGGTGGCCCGCACGGTCGCTTCGACGAAGCCCTCATTCGTCAGGCTGTTGAGCACCACGTCGACACCGGCACCGTCAGTGTCAGCGAGGATTTGGTCGGCGAAATCCGTACTGCGCGAGTCGTAGACGTATTCCACACCCAGTCTGCGCAGCGTCGCGCGCTTGTAGGTGCTGGCGGTCGCGAAGACGGTCGCACCGTGCTGCTGGGCCATTTGGATGGCGGCCAATCCGACACCGCCACTGGCGGCGTGGATGAGCACGCGGTCACCGGGCTTCAGCTGCGCCCAGTCGAACGCGAGCCGGGCCGTCAGCGCCGCAGCGGGAATTGTTGCCGCAGCTACCGCATCCACCCCGTCGGGAATCGGCGCCAGCAACTGAGCCGGCACATTGAACCGACTGGAGAACGCGCCCTGCATGAAGCCATAGACGCGTCGGCCGACCTCCACTCGGGTCACACCGTCACCTAATTGGGTGACGACGCCGGCGAAGTCGCCGCCGATCGGCCCTGGATCACCCGGGTAGAGGCCCAGCACATTGAGCACATCCCGGAAGTTCAAGCCAGCGGCCTCAACCCGGACCTGCACGTAGCCCTCGTCCGGCGGCGGCACTTCCGTCTCGGTCAGCCGCAGGTTGTCGATCGCGCCACGCTCTGTGGGCGCCAAGGCGTAATCGGCTGCGCGCGGCACCGCGAGGTGACCGCTGCGCGACCACTGCAGTAGCCGGGACGTCAGGAACTTACCTTGCCGCAGGGCGAGTTCGGGCTCGTCGATCGGTGCGCCGAGCAGACCAGCCAGCGAATGCACGGCCTGCTCTGACCCGTCGTAGTCGACCAGTCGGCAGTGCAAAGCTGGTTCCTCGTTGACGATGGTGCGCCCCAGTCCCCACAACGCCGCCTGCACCGGGTCGACGGGCTCGCCGGATTCGGTCGCCACAGCCCGCTCGGTGATAATCCACAGTCCGCCGGGAAGTTTCACCGCTCCATCGCCCTGCAGGGCATGCACGGCGCTGAGCAGTTGAGAGATCTCGGCTTCCAGCCGCGCCGCAGATTCAGCGCTCGACTCGTCTGCCCTCGGTCCGGTACTGCGCCAGACGATGCCGGAGAATGGCATACCGCGCTCTCTAGCCTGGGCCAACAGCCGCCCGATGGGCTCCGGATCGGTCGTCCGGTCAAAAGAGATGCTGCCCGGCAGCTCGGCCGCCAGCGTGTCGAACCCGGCAATCAGCCAAGTACCGAGCGAATTTCCGGCGTCGTCGCTCGATGCCGGTGGCGGCACCTCGTGCCAGCCGAGGGAGTACAGCAGCCGGGTAGCATCGCCGCCGAGCCCACGCAACAACGCCTCCCGGGGCGCGCGTTTGACCGTAAATTCGCGAATCCCGCCTAGTTGGTGGCCATCCCGATCGACGAAGTCGAGATCGAAGACTTGGGTTTCGCTGTCGAGTGCGCTGGTGTGCCACCTCGCGCGGCAGTAAAACCGCCGAGGCATCTTCTCCCGTAGCGCCACTTGCCCGTAACGCAATGGCAAGAACAGGTCATTGACCCCTTGTTCGGCCGCGAGAAGTGCCGGGAAGGCCGGGAAGGCGACTCCGGTGCACAGGTCCATCAGCACCGGATGCATCGGCTCGCTTCCGAGATTTTCTGCGAGTTCTTCGCCAACGCTGATATCGCCGATCGCCTCACCCTCACCGAGCCACAGCGACTTCAGGGAACCGGACCAGTTAGGCCCCCACGCCAGCTCCATGTCGGCAAAGGTCTCGAACAGCTCCTGCGGTCGCATACGTTCCATCCGCTCGATTACCGCGTCGATGGGATCCGACTGCTCCGGCGTCGGCTCGTCGTCGACGCCGGAGGCGACCGTGCCATCAGCGTTCAACGACCAGTCAACATCACGAACACCGTATGGGCGGCTGTGCACCTGGAAACTCCAGCCCCCACCGTCCTCAAGCGGATGCAGCGTCAGCTGCACCTCACGAGAATCCTTCTCGGGCAGAATGATCGGCTCGTAGAAGAAGACGTCTTTGACCCGCGCCGGCGGACCAACGGCGGCGAGTGCCATCGCCGCATACGTCGCCCCGGGAACGACAACGGTGCCATAGATGACGTGATCCGACAGCCACGGTTGCGATCTGACCGACAGCCGACTGGTGTATACGGAGTCGCCGGAGGCGAGATCCTTTGCACTACCCAAGATTCCCGACGCGGCCGCTGCGCCGTCCACGGCGATGCCAGAAGTCTTGGGCCAGAAGCGACGGCGCTGGAACGGATAGGTGGGCAGTTCAACCTTGTGGCGAGGCTGATGATGTAGCGCAGCGAAATTAGGCCGATGGCCGCTGACATAGGCCGTGGCCAGCGCTTCCGCGATCTGGCGCCGGTCACCTACACCCTTGCGCAGGGAAACGATCGCGCGCGGCGCGGCCAGATGCTCCGGCCAAACCTGCACCGCGGCCCCCGTCAGAACCGGTTGCGGACCGATCTCCATCAACACCGAGCATCCCAGCGCCGCGGCGGTGCGCACGCTTTCGGCGAACTGCACCGGCTGGCGAGAATGCCGCCGCCAATATTGGGCGTCGAGTGGGGTTTCCGCGGTGAGCACGGTGCCGGTGCGGTTACAGATCAGCGGCAACGTCGGCACCGCGAACTGCAACCCTGCTGCGTAAGACTCGAATTCACCGAGCACCGGCTCAAGCAACTCCGAATGGAAGGCATGGCTGGTTTCCAGCCAGCTGCAGCGGATCCCCTCGTCACCAAATTTGGCGACTACCTGCTCCAGGTCTTCGCCTGGACCCGACAGCACCGTGTTGGGGCCGTTGTAGGCGCCGACCGACACCCGAGGGAATTCGTTCGCGACTTGCTCGACGTGCTTGGGGTCGGTGAACACCGCCACCATTCGCCCGCCTTCGGGCAGACTACCGAACAGCCGACCGCGCTCGGCCATCAACCGTGCCCCGTCCTCGAGGCTGAATACTCCGGCTACACATGCCGCCGCATACTGGCCCACGCTGTGCCCCAGCACCACATCGGGCTCGACGCCCCATGACTGCCACAGCCGTGCCAGGCCCATCTCGACCGCGAACAGCGCTGGCTGAGCAAACGATGTGTGCCGCAACGTTTCTCCGGCCTCACCACCGGTTTCGCGATCGGTGGCGAACATCACCTCAAGCAACGGGCGCGGCAGTATCTCGTTGACCGCGTCCGCGCAACGTGTCACCGTCTCCGCGAATACCGGCTCAGCGTCGAACAATTCGCGCGCCATCCCCGGATGCTGGCTGCCCTGCCCGGTGAACAACCACGCCGTGGTCGGCCGGTCAGTGCACTCGCCACGTACCACACCGGGTCGCAGTCGGTTCTCGGCCAACTCGGCCAGGCCCTCGCCGGCGCTCTGAGCCGAATCCACGACGAGCGCGGCCCGGTGGTCGAAATGCGAACGCCCCACCCCGGCCGTGAGGCACACCTCGGCGATGTCGACCGCTGGGTGGATGTTCAACCACGATCCATAACGCTGCGCCAGCGCCACCAGCGCTTCCGGTGACCGCGCCGACAGCGCCAGCACATTCACCGACTCTTCTGGAACGTCCGAGTCCGGTGCCACCGCGACGTCGTCCGCCGGCCGCTCGTCGGGGATCGCCGGTTGTGCCGGCGCCTCCTCGATCAGCACATGTGCGTTCGTGCCGGTGAATCCAAAGGAACTCACCCCGGCGCGCCGCGGCCTGCCGTTGGCCTCCCAAGGAGTCGCCTTCTCGACGACCTTAACCGGCAATGATTCCCACGGAATATGCGGCGATGGATTGTCGAAATGCAGGCTCTGCGGCAGCAGTTCGTGCTGCAACGACAACACGACCTTGATCAGACCCGCAGCCCCGGATGCCGACTCGAGGTGGCCGATGTTGGTCTTCACCGACCCCATCAGCAACGGTCGGTCCGCATCTCGGCCGGCACCGTAAGCCGCGCCGGCCGCCTGGACCTCGATTGGATCACCCAGCGGGGTACCGGTCCCATGCGCCTCGAGGTAGTCGACGTCGCCGCCGGCCAGACCGGCACGAGCCAGCGCCGTATTGATAAGCCGTTGTTGTGCACCACCATTGGGCACCGTCAACCCGCTGGAGGCGCCGTCTTGGTTGACCGCGCTGCCCGGGATGACCGCGCAGACCCGATCGCCGTCGCGCACCGCATCGCTGAGCCGCTTGAGCACTAAAATCCCGCAGCCTTCACTGCGCACATAGCCGTCGGCGGAGGCGTCGAAGGTCTTGCATCGCCCGACGGGGGAAAGCATCCTGGCGCGCGAGGCGGCGATAATGGTTACCGGACTGAGCAAGACGTTCACCCCGCCGGCCAACGCCAAATCGCAGTCACCGGAGTGCAATGCCTGGCAAGCCTGATGGACGGCCACCAACGACGAGCTGCACGCGGTATCGACCGCCACCGCCGGTCCTTCTAGTCCCAGCGCGAAGGCAACCCGACCGGAAATGGCATTGAGCGCATTGCCGGTGATGAAGTAGGGCTCGATTTTGTCGACCGACTCGGCGGACAGCAGATGTGCATACTCGTTGGCAGCCACCCCGACGAAGATGCCGGTTGAGCTGCCGCGTAACGCCGCCGGGGAATACCCGGCCCGTTCCAAGCCCTCCCAGACAGTTTCGAGCATCAGCCGCTGCTGCGGCTCGATCCAAACCGCCTCGCGCGGGGAGATACCGAAGAATTCCGGATCGAATCCGTCGATTCCGTCCAGGTACCCGCCGAAGCGGCTGTAGATCTTGCCAGGGGTCTCTGGATCGGGGTCGTAGAACTCGTCGATGTCGAATCGGTCTTCCGGGACTTCCCGGATCGCATCGACACCGCCGGACAACACCTCCCAGAAAGCTTCTGGATCGGGTGCGCCGGGGAAATGGCACGACACCGCGACGATCGCAATCGGCTCATCCGTGCGTGTCGTCACTGCCGACGCCAGCCGACTCCGTGACTTGGCGGACGCCTGCTCGCTCAGCCCGAGCACGTCGCCAAGAAGGTAATCCACCACGTCGGACAGACGTGGGTAGTCCATCGCCAGGGTCGCCGGTATCTCCTTGCCCACACCTTGCTCGATGCGGCGCCGCAACTCGACGGCCATCAGCGAATCCATGCCGAGATCGAAGAATCCCGCGTCCTCGCGGATCTCGGAGGCATCGACGCGCGTCACCTCTGCTACCGCGTCACGAAGGTAGTCCGCCAAAAGTTTCCTGCGTTGCTGCACCGGAGCGTTGGTGAGCCGCTCGACCAGCTGGGTCTTCCCGGACGCCGTTAGTGTCGGCGCCGCGTCGGGTACCTCACGCTCCAGCTCCGCCAGGAACGCCCGCCTCCCCGCTTGCTGGTAGAGCGGCAGGAAACGCGCCCAGTCGATCCGGGCCACCACCCCTTGTGCCGGGCCTTTTGCTGCGCCTTGCGCGGAAGAAGCCGCCACGACATCGGCCAGACCCGCCAGCGCATCGGTAGGTGACAATGTCCGGACCCCGCGCTTGTCCAGTCGCGCACGCGACTCCGCATCGGCCATACCCGCCGACCACGGACCGAAATTGACGCTGATCCCAGGGATGCCCTGCTCGCGCAGCCGCCAGGCCAGCGCGTCGAGGAAGGCGTTGGCCGCGCCGTAAGCGGTCTGACCGAATCCGCCCCACACCGAGGCGATCGAAGAAGTGCTGATAAAGAAATCCAGTTGCAGGTCGGCGGCTGCTTCACTCAAATGCCACGCACCCCAGACCTTCCCGGCGAAAACGCGATCCACTTCCGCGTCGTCTAAGTTGCTCAGCGGGGTGGTACCGATCTCGCCCGCAGCATGCACGATGCCGGCTAGCGGCGGCAGCTCAGCCTGCACGGTGGCTAACAGGCGTGCGACGTCGTGCCCATCGGCGACGTCGGCAGCGATGATCCGGACTTCGCAGCCGTACTGTTCGCCTAGCGCGTCGATGCGCTGTTGCGCGGCATCGCTGGGCACGCGTCGGCTGGTCAGCACGAGATGCTTGGCGCCGTGCGCGGCCAAGTATCCGGCGATTTCCAGCCCAATCGACCCCAGCCCGCCGGTCACCAAATACGTTGCCTCATCCCGCAGTTCCAGCGGTGTACCGCTGGGCTGCCCAACGCGTCGAACCAGCCGGGGAAGATAGACCGCTTGATCACGCAAGGCCAATTGGTCTTCCCGAATAGCCGAGTCGCGCGGTGCAGCCATCACCTGGTTGATGAACCGCGACCATTCCTCAGCAGTGCCTTCAGCCAGATCCGCGAGTCCACCCCACAGCTGCGGAAGCTCCAGCGAGGCGGCACGACCGAATCCCCATAGGCAACTCTGATCGGCTGACACGGTGTCCGCGTCGGTGACTCGTTGTGCGCCACGGGTCACCAACCAGATGGGTCGGCGGAGTTCAGCGGCGGCCGCGGCGCGGAAGAGTCGCCGCGTTCCACCCAGGACGTGGTGTTGCATCCGCAACAGCGACTGCATCGAGGGCACGGTCTTGGAGCCAAGGTCCCCGCCCAGGGCCGCGACGTGCACGATTCGCAGCGCCGGGTCGTCGGCCACCGCGGCACGCAACACACCTTCGAGCCGTTGCTCGTCCACGTCGGCCATCGGCAATCCGAGAATCTGATACCTGTGCCCGTGCTCGGTCAGCGCGTCGACCAAAGGCTGGAATGCATCGGCGTCGTCGCCGATGAGCAGCCAGCCGGCCTCGCCGGCTTGCGCAGGTGAGACTGCGGCAGTGGATTTCTCCCAGCGAATCTCGTAGCGGTCGTCCGCGATCGACTGGGTTGAACGTTGTTGGTTGTGTTGTGCGGCAAGCTTCGTCAGCACATTCAGGGTCTGATGGTCACCGCCCGCACCGTCGATAAGGGCCGCGAGTTCCTCGATCCGGCCCTCCTCGAGAAGGCGGACGGCTTCGGTACGCGCGACAAGGCGCTGTTGCGGGTTGGGCCGCTCCCGGTTGTCTTTAAACCAGTACTGCCGACGCTCGAACGGATAGGTAGGCAGGTCGAGCTTTCGCGACGGAACCTGTCCAACAGCGCCGAAGTCGGGCAGGCGCCCCAAGACGTATGCGTCAGCAAGGGCCTCGGTGATCTGCCGGTGGTCGGCGGTGTTTCGGCGCAACGACGCGATCGCTTGCGGCGCAGTCGCCGGGTCAGGCCATGCCCGCAGCGCCGCGGCGGTGAGCACCGGTTGCGGGCCGATCTCCAACAGCATTTTGCAACCCAGATCGGCCAGCGTCCGCACGCTCTTGGCGAATTCCACCGGCTGCCGCGCGTGGCGACGCCAGTAGTTGCCATCCAGTTTCAGGCTCCGACCGATCGTCGCACCCGTGCGGTTACACACCAAAATCCGTTGTGGTGAAACGAAATTGAACCGGTTCGCATAGGACTCGAACTCGTCGAGGATCGGCTCCAGCAGCGCCGAATGGAACGCGTGGCTGGTCTCCAGCCAGTCGCAGCGGACTCCGTCGGCTGTCAATCGGGCCACCGCTTGTTCCAGGTCCTGCCCGGGCCCGGACAGTACGGTGTTGGCGCCGTTGTAGGCGGCAACCGATAGACTCGGGAACTCGTCGGTCAGGCGCTCGACGCGCTCGGCGGCGGTGAACGCCGCGACCATCCGACCGCCCGCAGGCAAACTGCCGAACAGGCGCCCGCGCTCGGCCATCAGCAGCGTGCCGTCCTCCAGGCTGAACACGCCGGCGACGCAGGCCGCCGAATACTGGCCGACGCTGTGACCGAGCACCACATCGGGTTCAAAGCCCCACGACTGCCAGAGCCGGGCCAGGCCCATCTCCACCGCGAACAAGGCGGGTTGGGCGTAGGAGGTCTGCCGCAGCGTCTCTTCGCTATCGGGGCCATCCGAATCGAAAATTACGTCCAGCAAGGGCTTTTCAAGAACGTCGGCGACCACTGCCGCGCAGCGGGTCAGTGTCTCGGCGAACACCGGCTCGGTGTCGAATAGCTCTCGGGCCATGCCGGGGTACTGGCTGCCCTGACCGGTGAACAGCCACGCCGTCTTCGGCGTGTCATGCGATTCTCCGCGAACCAAGCCTGGTGCCGGGCGGTCCTCCGCGAGCGCACCGAGTAACTCGCTGGCAGACTCCCTCGAATTGACCACCAGCGCGGCCCGGTGCTCCAAGTGCGCTCGCCCCACCCCGGCGGTAAAGCACAGCTCCGCCAACGTGGCTTCCGGATGCGCGCGCAACCAGCCGCGGTATTCCTCGGCGATCTGCACCAATGCGGCAGGCGTGTGCGCCGACAGCGGAAGAATGCTGAACCGTTGGTCCCCGGGCTGATCGACCGGGCCCGGCGACTCGGCCACCTGACCCGAGTTCTCGGGCGCTTCTTCGAGGATGACGTGCGCGTTGGTCCCGGCGAACCCGAAGGAGCTGACTCCCGCAATGCGCCGCCGACCGTTGCGCTCCCACGGCGTGGCCTCCTGCACAACCTCCAGCGCGAGGCGGTCCCAGGGTATATGCGGCGACGGGTTCTCAAAGTGCAGATGCTTCGGCAAAGTCTCGTGCTCGAGCGACAGGATGACCTTGATCACGCCGGCGATGCCCGCGGCCGCTTCCAGATGCCCGATGTTCGTCTTCGCCGAGCCCATCAACAGCGGGTCACCGGGTTCGCGACCGATGCCGAACGCCGCGCCCGCGGCCTGGGCCTCGATCGGGTCGCCCAGCGAAGTCCCGGTGCCATGCGCTTCGAGGTAATCGACGTCGCTGGGTGCAAGGCCTGCGCGCTTAAGCGCATCGGCGATAACCCGTTGCTGGGCAACGCCGTTCGGCACCGTCAGACCACCCGATGCACCGTCCTGGTTGATCGCACTGCCCCGGATGACGGCCCGAATCCGGTCACCGTCGCGGATCGCGTCCTCGAGCCGCTTGATGACGATGACGCCGCAACCCTCGCCGCGCACATAACCGTCCGCGGCCGCGTCGAAGGTCTTGCACTTGCCGTCGGGCGCCAGCATCTGCGCATTGGAAAACGTGATCATGGTTGCCGGTGTGAGCAGCACGTTCGCGCCACCGGCCAGCGCCAGATCGCATTCGCCTAATTGCAACGCCTGGCACGCCTGATGGATTGCCACCAGCGACGAGCTGCACGCGGTGTCGACGGCGACCGACGGGCCCTGCAGGCCCAATCGATAGCTGATCCGCCCCGCTGCTGCGGCGTTCGACGTCCCGATTGCCATGTAGGCCTCGATCTCGGGGTACGTCAGCTCGCCGGATGCCATTCCCAGGTAGTCGTGGGTGGCCAGACCGACAAACACACCGGTGTTGGTGTTCTCCAAAGCCGTTGGCGCGGTACCCGAATGCTCCACCGCCCGCCACGCAGTCTCGAGAAGGAGCCGATGCTGCGGGTCCATCAACCTGACCTCGCGCGTCGACATACCGAAGAACGGCGCGTCGAAACCCGTCACGTCATCGACGAAGCCCGCCCGACGGGTGACGACCTTGCCGGGCGCACCGGGTTCCGGGTCGAAGAATTCGTCGGCATCCCATCGGTCCTGGGGCACCTCGGATATCGCGTCCCGGCCTTCCAGCAGCACATCCCAGAATTCGTCCGCATCCGCGGCACCCGGAAAGCGTGCCGCGTAGCCGACGATCGCAAAACTCGATGTCGACTTCCTTAGACCCTCCACAGATGCCATACGGTTGTCCTCCCTGAACCTCTGCCGGTGAAGTTTCGATCCCCCGCCCGGCGCCTCGATTGCGCAGCAGATTGATCGCCGGACGGCCAGTTTTGCAAGAGCAGCACCAGGCGCCGGGCTACTAGCGCCGGCGCCGGGCAACTAGGCCGGCAAGCGCAACTATAGCCAGTATGGCGGCAGGCTGGCGTGCGACGCTCGGGCGGTTCCCGCACCGAAACCGCCTTCCGAATCCGTGAGTCGACGCCTACGCGTCCCCGCAGCCGACGACGATGACAGCTGAGAGGGCTATCTTGGGTCTCGCTGCCAGCGTGGTCGGAGCCGGTCGAATCGAGAGGACGAAGTTTTGCGCATCGGGAAAATTACAGTCGGCTCACTCAATGAGTGGACGCTGACCCCCGGCACAGTCACCACGTGGCACCCGACGGCCGCGGCTCAGGAAAAGGTCCGGCAGGCGCCGGTCAGTTCGGTGCCGATCAGCTACATGCAGGGCCAGCATCTTCGTAATTACTGCGAACGGACAGCCGCGGGCCTGAGCTTCTCCCGGCAAATCATCGGTAGCTGTGATGTGCGCGGCCAGTGTGATATTGCCGCCATGGATCACGCCCTTAACGCATACCTGCGTCGCCATGACACCTTCCGGAGTTGGTTCGAGCACGCCGGTGACGGGAAGTTCATCAGGCATGCCATCAGTGATCCGGACGATATCGAATTTGCGCCGATCAATCACGGCAGCATGACGGTCGACGCAATACGCGCCCATGTCGTGGCGATACCGAATCCGCTGGACTGGGGCTGTTTTACGTTCGGGGTAATCCAGTGCGAGGATTATTTCACCTTCTTTGCCTCCATGGATCATGTCCACGGAGACGCGACGCTGATCGGCACAACGATGCTAGAAGCCAACGGAATGTATACGGCGTTGAGCGAAGGCGGTGCGGCCCTTACGCTTCCCGACGCGGGCAGCTTTGACGATTTCTGTTCCCGCGAGCGCGAGTACACGTCAACGTTAGACGTAGATTCCCCTCAGGTACGCGCGTGGATTGAGTTCGCGGAGAACAATGACGGTGGCTTTCCCGAGTTCCCACTCCCGCTGGGAAACCCGTCGGAGTCGACTAGCAGTTATATGACCTCCGAACTCCTGATGGGCCCCGAACAGACGGAGCGATTCGAATCAGCTTGCTCGGCGGCCAGCGCGCGCTTCGTCGGCGGCTTGTTCGCCTGCCTCGGCCTGGTGGAGCACGAGTTCACCGGAGCTCTCACCTACTACGGGCTCACTCCCAGGGATTCCCGCACGGCCAGCGACAATTTCATGACGCAGGGTTGGTTTACCGGCCTGATCCCGATCACCGTCCCAATAGCTGCGACCTCTTTCAGCGATGCCGCATGGGCGGCGCAGGCTTCTTTCGATTCAGCTCTGGACATGGCGAAGGTGCCGTATTACCGGGTATTGGAATTGGCGCCGTGGTTGCGCTGGCCACGGCCAAACTTTCCCGTGTCGAACTTCTTCCACGGCGGCGCCGCTCCGCTCAACGCTATTCTGGCGGCAGCCGACCTGGGCCTGGCGAACAATATCGGAATCTACCCCGACGGCCGGTATTCCTATCAACTGACCACCTATATATTCCGGTACGGCGAGGGCACGGTCATGGCGATCATGCATCCCGATAACCCGGTTGCCCTGAAATCTGTTGCCCGCTACATGGCGGCGATGAAGTCCGTTTGCGGGCGGGTCGCCGATAGCGGGCACTGGGGACGCGTCGCATAGCGTGGAGCGATTCGATGGCTAGGGCTTTTCTTCAGATGTGCGGTTGCCGACCGCGGGTGAGGGCAATATGCGACGGCTAGCCGATTTTGTGGTGCGATGGCCCTGGGTGGTTATAGCGGTCTGGGTGGCGATTGCGGTCGCGCTACCACTGACATTCCCGTCCCTGGGCGAGATGGCCCAGAAGCATCCGCTCGCGATCTTGCCCAGCGATGCACCGTCGAGCGTCACCGCTCGAAAGATGACCGAGGCGTTTCACGAATCGGGCTCAGAAGACCTACTACTGGTGGTCCTGACCGACGACAAAGGGCTTAGCCCCGCCGACGAAGGCGTCTACCGCAAACTGGTGGATGCGCTGCGCCGGGACACGCGGGATGTCTTGATGTTGCAGGATTTCGTCAGCATGCCGCCACTACGGTCGGTGGTGACCAGCAAGGACCACAAAGCTTGGGTGCTGCCGGTCGGTGTTGCGGGCGAGTTGGGCACGCCACGGTCCTACGCCGCTTTCACCCAGATCGGCGGCATCGTCGAACACGTCGTCGCCGGGACGCCCCTGACGGCGAACCTCACCGGCCCCGCGGCAACGGTGGCCGACCTCACGGTCGCGGGCGATCGGGACCGGATGCCGATTGAACTGGCGATCGCGGTTCTGGTGCTGTTCGTCTTGCTGGTGGTCTACCGCAGCGCGATCACCATGCTGCTGCCATTGATCACGATTGGGTTGTCCCTGGTGATCGCGCAGGCACTGGTGGCCGGCTTCTCTCAACTGACGGGCACGGGCGTCTCGAACCAGTCCATCGTATTCCTGAGCGCGATCATGGCGGGCGCCGGAACGGATTACGCGGTCTTTCTCATTAGCCGCTACCACGACTATCTGCGGTTGGATGCGGATGTCGATCAGGCGGTCAAGCGGGCAATGATCTCGATCGGGAAAGTGATCGCCGCATCCGCAACCACCGTGGGAATCACTTTTCTCGTCATCAGCTTCGCCCGAATGGGAGTGTTCAAAACCGTCGGAGTGGCGTCGGCGATTGGCGTCGGCGTAGCGTTCCTCGCCGCGGTGACGTTGCTGCCGGCAATTCTGGTGCTCGCCGGGCGACGCGGCTGGGTCAAGCCACGGCGCGAACTGACCGCTCGGTTCTGGCGACGTTCGGGCATACGCATTGTGCGCCGGCCGAGGGCCCATCTGGTTGCCAGTGCGCTGGTCTTGGCCATCCTGGCCAGCTGCGCGGGTTTGGTGCACTACAACTACGACGATCGCAAGGCCCTGCAGTCGTCAGCTCCCAGCTCGATCGGGTATACCGCGCTGGATCGCCATTTCCCCACGAATCAGTCCATTCCGGAGTTCATCCTCATCCAGTCACCGCATGACCTTCGCACGCCGCAGGCGCTCGCAGACTTGGAACAATTGGCGGACCGAGTCAGCCAGCTGCCCAACATCGCAGTGATCAGCGGCATCACTCGTCCCACCGGCAATGTGCCGGAACAATTCCGAGCCACCTATCAGGCGGGCGCCATCGGCACCTTTCTGGCCGGCGGGTCCACCCTGATCAACGACCGCACCAATGACCTCAACCGACTGGTCGACGGGGCCGGCACGCTGGCCAACAACCTCGGCGACGTGCGCGGCCAAGTCGGCCAGCTTGCTACCAGTGTGCAGAGCCTGACCGACTCCTTAACGTCGATGAGAAGCCAATACGGTGGCGACACCTTGGTCAAGGAGGTCGATACCGCGGCCAAGCTCGTCGACCACGTCAACTCGCTCAGTAATGCCATGGGCTGGAACTATTCGGCGGGCAAGAACATGTTCGCCTGGATAGGCCCGGTGCTGACGGCGTTGCAGGGTAACCCGGTCTGCGATGTCGATGAGTCCTGCAGCGCCACCCGTGGGGCGTTCGAGCGGCTGACCGGCGGGCGCGATCAGGAAGACCTCGACGCGATCAATGATCTGGCGGGGCAGCTGCAGTCGTTCCCGGACAAACAGAGCCTCAACGCATCAGTGGACCGCCTGCGCGGTGCATTGACGAATCTCACCAAGGTGATGCAGTCCATGGGGATGGAGCAACCCGGCGGCCTGCAGGCGAACCTGGCCACCCTGCAAGATGGCGCAAACCAATTCGCCGGCGGCAGCCGCCAAGTGGCTGACGCGGTGGCTCAACTCGTCGACCAAGTCAAACAAATGGGTGCCGGGCTCAGCGAGGCAGCGACTTTTCTGTTGTCGCTGAAACATGACGCGGCGCAACCGGCAATGGCCGGGTTCAACATCCCGGCCCAGCTGCTGCATCTAGACGAGTTCCAGAAGGCCGCCAAGGTGTTCATCTCGTCCGACGGCCACTCGGTGCGGTACTTGGTTCAAACCAAACTCAATCCGTTCAGCACCGAAGCCATGGACCAGGTCAACGCGATCAGCGCGGCCGCTCGCGGAGCCCAACCGAATACCGCCTTGGCCGACGCCACAGTATCGATGGCGGGATACACCGTTGGGCTGAAGGACACCCGCGACTACTACCAACACGACATCCGGTTCATCATCGCGGTAACCCTCATCGTCGTGCTACTGACCTTGATCGCGCTGCTGCGTGCGATTGTCGCGCCGCTGTATCTGGTTGCGTCCGTGATCATTTCGTATTTGTCGGCAGTTGGCATCGGCGCGCTGATATTTCAATTCATCCTCGGCCAGCAACTACATTGGAGTGTGCCCCCACTCGCATTCGTGGTATTGGTCTCAGTGGGGGCCGATTACAACATGCTGCTGGTCTCGCGAATGCGTGACGAGTCTCCGCACAGCATGCGTTACGGCATCATTCGCACGCTGGGTTCGACAGGCGGCGTGATCACCGCGGCCGGTCTGATCTTCGCGGCCTCGATGTGCGGTCTGTTGTTCTCCAGCATCGGAACCGTGGTCCAGGGCGGTTTTGTGATCGGCGTGGGGATTTTGCTGGATACCTTCTTGGTTCGGACCATCACGGTGCCCGCCATCGCCGCGCTGGTCGGACAGGCCAACTGGTGGCCGGGACGGATTCGCGCGCGCGGGTGATGTATGTGAAACTACGAGACGAAGCCGAGGGGCAGGAGTAGGTATGAAGAAACTACTCGCGGGAGTGACGGCGCTGGTAACTGTCGGCGCCACAGGATGTTTCGGTATCGGAACCGCGTCGGCCGACGACACGCCCATCGGCGGTCCGCCGAGTCCCGGGGCGCCGGGCGACCAGACCGCCTACGCCCTCGGTGGCGCTCACGTCCTGGGCATCCCCTACGACGAATACATCCGACGCGAGGGCGCTGACTGGTTCCCCGGCCAGCAGCGACAAATCGTTCGCTACCCGGCCGGGCAGGTTCAGGGCCACGTGCTGGAACGACTCTTCCCCGGCATTGGCAAGCTCAATTCACTCTTTCCGGGCTTGGGCGTGGACGGCCCCAGCGTCGGCGAGTCGGTCGATGAGGGAGTAAACGACCTCGATGCCGCGATCCGCACCACCGGTCGCCCCGGTACGGCGATCGGCTTGTCCGAGGGCGGGTTCGTGGTCGACGGCGAGCAGGCTCGGCTGGCGAATGACCCGACCGCTCCCCCGCCGGACACGCTGAACTTCGCCACATTCGGCGACCCGATTGGGCATCACGCCTTCGGTCAGAGCTTCCTGACCGCGACGTTCCCGGTCGGCAGCGTTGTTCCCGCACTCGACTACACCATGCCACCGCCATACGAGAGCCAGTACGACACCAACAGGTTCGTGGCTGCGTACGACTCGATCGCTGACTTCCCCGACCGGCCGGACAACATGTTCGCTCTCGCCAACACGCTGATGGGCCTGGCCACGGGTCACACCGCGGTGGCCTTCACGAACCAGAGCATGGTGCCGCCGCAGAACATCAGAACGACCATCAACTCCAGGGGCGCGAAAGACACGACGATCATGGTCCCGGAAAAGCACCTTCCGCTGGTCATGCCGCTGGCCTACATCGGGATCTCGGAAGACACGCTGAACAAGCTCGACGCAATCCTGATTCCCCGGGTGAACGCGGGCTATGCTCGAAACGACGACCCGTCGACCGCTCCGATTCAGGTGGACCCCGTGCACGGCTTCGACCCAGCGGCCGTCACTGCGCCGGCCAACCAGGCGACATTCGGCGGCGGCGCTGACCCGTTCTCGCAGATCCTCAGCGGTGCCATGTCCGTGTTGTCGCACGGCGCAGGCGAAGCTGACCACTGACTACACGCCCACAAATTGGATTATTAGTACGGACGTAATGTGACGCCTATGCCTCAGTCATCCATTCTCTCGATGCTGCATGGCCGTGCCAGCCTGCGGCCCGATGACGTGGCATTCACTTTTACCGATTACGAGAACAACTGGGCGGGTGTTCCCGAGAATCTCACGTGGTCGCAGTTATCCCGCCGCACAATGAATTTG